>NZ_CP010115.1:931222-1241629 GCF_000833475.1 Francisella tularensis subsp. tularensis
GTGAAAAAATCACAGATGTAGAAGATATTTATAATCCTAATAATGTCAAAGTAGTTTTTGATAAAAATAACTATGCTTTATATTTTAGTAGAGCATCTATTCCTTTTGAAAGAGGTTTTTCTGAGAAAGAGCAGATTAATATTTCAGAATTTTTTAGACATATTGGTATATATGCATATCGAGTAGCTTTTTTAAAACATTATGCAGAACTTACAGTTTCACCAATTGAGAAATACGAAGCTCTTGAACAGCTAAGAGTCTTATATAATGGTTACAAAATCGCTATTGAGCAATCAGCTAAATCAACTCCTGCTGGTGTTGATACATTGCAAGATTTAGAAAAAGTAAGGAAATTATTTAATGTTTAAATTAGACTCTCGTTTAGCAGCCGATACTTTTGAAGTTTGTGAGCATTTGGATTGTAAAATTTTGGTAATGAATAATTCTATTGTACCTTGGTTTATAGTAGTACCTTTTACAGATAGAACAGAGTGGTATCAGCTTGATGATTCACAACAGTATAATATCAATAAGATTATTAATAAATTATCTGATTTTATAGTCAAAGAATACAATGCTGATAAGCTAAATGTTGCTACTATTGGAAATGTTGTTAGGCAAATGCATATTCATGTAGTGGGGCGTTTTGAGAGTGATCCAGTATGGCCAGCTCCTGTATGGGGTAATATTGAGCCTAAAGCATATACAGATCAAGAAAAAAATAAGCTACGAGAAAAAGTTAGGAGTATATTTTAAAGTTTACAAGTTCCTTGGCAAGCTTTTGAAATATAGAAAGAAGGTTTTATATTAAATTTTTCAAAATAATTTTTCTCTAGGTAGCTAGCATACTCTTTTAAAAGCTTAGTCGGTAAAAGATGTATGGTCGAGCCGCCAAAACCACCACCAGTCATTCTAGCTCCATAAATTCCAGCAAAATTTTGCGATAACTCAACTAGGTAGTCAAGTTCATCACAACTAACTTTGTAATCATTTTTTAGCGAGTTGTGCGATTGATACATTAGTTTACCTAGCTTTTGCCAGTCTTTAGCTACCATTGCTTTAGTAGCTTCTATTACTCTTTGATTTTCGGTAAATACATGTAATGCCAATTTATGATCTTCTTCAGAGAAGTTTAATTTTGTATCTTCGAGCTTTTGTGAATCTAATTCACGAAGTGATTTTATGCTGTGGAATCTAGCGATATTTTCACAAACTTGACGGCGCTTATTATATGCAGAGTCAGCTAAATTATGCTTAATATTTGTATCACAAATTAGCACAGATAGATTATCAAGCTCAAAAGGAATGTTGTCATAGTGGTTATCATTACAATCAATCATTGTTGCGGCATTTTGCTGTGAAAACAAACAAGCCATCTGATCCATAAGCCCACATTTTGTGCCAATATATTCATGCTCAACTTTTTGTGCAATCTTTGCAACGTCAATTTTAGAGATATTTAGCTGGTAAATATCATTATAAGCATAAGCTAAGGCAGTATTTAGCGAAGCAGATGAAGAAAGGCCGGCACCAAAGGGTAGATCACTAAAAATATAAATATCGGCCCCTTTGATATCACTGCTGAAATCTTGATTAATTATATTTATAACGCCTTTTATATAGTTTTGCCATGTGTTTGATATTTCTTGTTTGATTTTGGTAATGTCAAAAGATGATGAGTCATCTAAATTTTCGCTATATACATTAACTATATTGTCATCTCTTTTTGCAATTGCAATAAATGTCCCTTTATTTATGGCAAACGGCATTACAAAACCATTATTGTAATCAGTATGTTCACCAATTAAATTCACTCTACCAGGTGAGAAAAATAATTGAGGTTTTCTACCATAGAGCTCAACAAAACGATTGATTAAATTATGTTTGATACAGTCCATCATGATTATAAATCTCTTAAAACTTGTGCCGCTAATTCTGGAGTAATATCTCTTTGCGATTCTCCAAGCATTTCAAATCCAACCATAAACTTTTTGACTGTTGCTGAACGTAATAATGGCGGATAAAAATGTGCATGAAGCTGCCAATAATCAGACTCTGTAGCATTTATCGAGCCGTGCCAACCCATTGAATACGGGAAAGAAGTATCAAATAGTTTATCATATTTTACTAATAGTATTTTTAGAGCATTTGCTAAAGTTTTTCTTTGTGAATTACTTAAATGATTTAGATGAGAGCATTTAAATTTTGGTAGTAATAGAGTTTCATAAGGCCATGTTGCCCAAAACGGTACAACAATTAACCAATCATCATTTTGGTAAACGATTCGGTCTTCTTCCTTTATTTCTCTATTCGCATAATCGATCAGCATACTAGATTTGTTTTTCTCAAAATATTGTTGTTGCGACTTATATTCTTTTTGAGCTTCTGTTGGTAAGAAATCACAAGCCCAGATTTGTCCATGTGGATGAGGGTTAGAGCAGCCCATAATTGAGCCTTTATTTTCAAAAACCTGTACCCATTGATATTTTTTACTTAATTCTGTAACTTCAGATGCCCATAGATCAACAACTTTAACTATATCTTTTTGTTGCATTGATGCCATTGTTAGATTGTGTTTTGCAGAGAAGCATATAACTTTAGCAATACCAGTAGCACCACTTAGTTGAAATAGATCATCATTTATCTCAAGTTTTTTGTCTATTTTTTCTTTAGATAAAGCAGAAAAATCGTTTTCAAATACAAAAGTTTCTTTGAAATCAGGATTAACTTCTCCATTAGCTCGAATATTAGTTGGACACAGATAGCATTTATCATCATATTCTGGCAGAGTATTTTTTTGAGTTTCTTCTGATTGACCTTGCCATGGTCTATTAAGCCTATGGGGAGATACTAAAACCCATTCATTAGTTAAGATATTCTTACGACGATGCGAGGATTTGAGCTGTGATATTGTAGCTGAAATATTCATTTATAAATCAAAAAACTGTTGTTTTATATTTTTAGTATAGTATATCATGAATGCTGTAAGTATTAGTTAAATTGATGTAGGAATTTTTGTATGCAAACTGAAAAAAAAATAAATTTTGTGGTCGTTCGTGTGGCTATAATAGCAGCACTTGCGGGTCTGCTTTTTGGTATGGATATTGGTTATGTTAACGGCTCGTTGCATTTCATATCAGAAACATTTGGTTTAAGTGTTGAGCAAAGTGGACATGTATCAAGTGTCTTGCTGCTTGGCGCTGCTTGTGGAGCATTATTTAGTGGTTTTTTATCAAAGCGCTATGGACGTAGAAAGGTACTTCTAATTGCAGCAGCTATTTTTTCTATTTTTACAATAGTGGGAATTTTGGCACCTAACTACCAAATTTTTATTAGCTCAAGATTTATCTTGGGTATTGCGGTAGGTATTGCTTCATTTATTGCACCTTTGTATCTATCAGAAATTGCCCCAAAAGAGTTTAGAGGCGCTTTGATTGCTTTGTACCAGTTAATGATAACTATTGGTTTATTTTTGGTTTTCTTAACTAACTCTGCATTAGAAAGGACAGGTTCTTGGAGGGTTATGCTTGCAGTTTTAGCAATTCCTTCAGTAATAATGTTCTTTGGCTGCTTGACATTACCTAGAAGTCCAAGATGGCTTATTTTAAAAGGTAACGATAATGAGGCTGCTTTGGTTCTCAAAAAAATAAGATCAAGCGAAGCAGAAGCATTAGAAGAGCATAATGAGATTAAACAAACAACACATAGAGGTGTTAGTGTTTTTTCTTTACTCAAGCAGAAGTTTTTTATAAAAGTTGTACTACTAGGTATAGCTTTGCAGGCATTTCAACAGTTCACTGGTATGAATGCTTTTATGTATTACTCAACAGATATCTTTAAATTAGCAGGATTTACTAATCCTTCAACATCAACAATAGTGATCGGTTTACTTAATATGCTTACAACCTTTTTGGCAATTAAGTATGTTGATAAATTTGGGCGTAAGCCAATTTTATACTTTGGCTTAAGCTTATTGATAATCTCATGTATTATTGTTGGTTTTATCTTTAAAACACACTTTGTTTATGGTCAAGCAATGGTCTTATCACAAACATTACAATGGACTGCCTTGATATTTTGTTTATTGTTCATATTCGGGTTTGCAATTTCTATGGGGCCTGTGATTTGGATTTTATGTTCAGAAATCCAACCAATTGAGGGTAGAGATTTTGGGGGAACAGCATCGACTATGAGTAATTGGATTTGTAATGCTATTATAGGTAATTTTGCACTTACTTGGCTAACATTTCACCCTGATAGTACTTTCTTTGGTTTTGCGATTTCTTGTATAATTTGTATATTATTTGTTAAGTTTTTTGTACCTGAAACTAAGGATGTTTCATTAGAGGAAATTGAAAACAATCTTAGGTCAGGAAAATCTTTAGCAAAAATCGGTCGTTAACAAACAATCTATAAATAAATGGTGGGATAATATGGAAGCACAAAAAGAATATAAAAGGATAGTCTATATAATTGCTACAATAGCAGCACTAGGTGGTTTGCTATTTGGTTTGGATCAGGGTTTATCGGTAATGCTGGTGATACTCTTAATAAGCTCTATGGTTTAGATGCAAAGGCTGCTGGTAGCTTTAATGCTATCCTAGTAACGGGAGGTATTTTAGGTACTATTTGTAGTGGTTTTTTTACGAAATTTTTTGGTAGAAAAAATACACTAATGATTGCTGGGTTTGCTTTTTTGGCAGGCGCTTTGGTTTCATCTTTTTTACCGCCGATAAATATACTAACGTTTTGTAGGTTTTTGCTTGGTTTTGGTGTTGGTTTAGCATCATTTGCTACACCTTTATATCTTGCGGAGACTGCACCAACTAAGATCAGAGGTTCGATTTCAACACTATTTCAGCTAATGATTACCTTTGGTATATTTTTGATTTCTTTAACTAATATAATTATCGTAATGTGTTTATGTCATCAAAAAATTTCATTAGCATTAATGTTTAGTGTAATTGCTTTTTTTGCATTTTTGATGTTTGTTGGATGTTTCTTTTTACCAAAAAGCCCTAGATGGTTGCTATCTAAGGGCAAAGATCAAGAAGCGCATAAAGTTCTTACTAGACTAAGAGCAGCTCATGAGATTGATACTGAGATTGCGGAGACTAAAAAAGTCCTTAAGACTGATCATGGTTCTGTAGTGGAAAGTCTAGCTAAAAAATATTTCTGGAAAATATTACTTGTAGGTGTAATCATTCAAATGTTTCAACAGCTAGTTGGTATCAATATGATGATTTATTATGCGCCGCATTTTTTATCAAATGTTGGTCTAAATGTTTTAATAGCAGCGCTGGCAGTATATTTGGTGAATTTTTTATCAACATTTCCAGCTATTAAATGGGTTGAGAAATGGGGTAGGAAAAAATTATTGACAGTTGGAGCTGTTGTAATGATGTCCTCACTTGTAGTTTCTGCTGTTTGTTTCTATTTTATTAAACATACTCAAGATCCTGCTGATTTTATTAAGTATGTATTACTTATATCCTGTTTAGTCTATATTTTTGGCTTTGCTTGTTCATGGGGACCTGTTGCATGGATTATTTGTTCAGAGATTTTTCCTATCAATACTAGAGAAATCGGTATGACTGTTACGACAGTTGTAAACTGGACATTTGCAGGCTTTGTGATTGCAAACTCAAATGTTATCATGACTAAAGTAGCATTTGGAGATGTTATTATTTTCCTTGTTTATGCTGCATTCTGTTTAGCGGCTATATTTTTCTTGAAAATGTTTGTACCAGAAACAAAAGGTGTTAGCTTAGAGAAAATAGAAGATAACCTTATCTCAGGTAAAAAATTACGTGATTTAGGTCAATAGGCTTAAGTCAATAAAGTTGTATATTTATAATAAATAATGTATCCTTACAAATGTAATTAGTAATAGTTAAATCAAAAAATAAGGAACTATAATTATGAAAGCTTCAGCTAGACATTTGCTAGTACAATCAGAATCTGAATGTCAACAAATCAAAAAAGACATAACTGAAGGTAAAATAACTTTTGAAGAAGCGGCTAGAAAGCACTCTCTATGTCCATCTGGAGCTAGAGGCGGAGATCTAGGAACCTTTTCTCAAGGACAAATGGTTCCTGAGTTTGATAGAGTAGTATTCAACGATGAATTACATAAAGTTCATGGTCCAGTACAAACTCAATTTGGTTATCATCTATTAGAAATTACATCGCGCGGATAATTTAAATTTCTCATAATTTTCAAATTATTTAATAAATTTCTCATACAAAAATTTACGGACAAAAATGAATTCTGAAACTAAAAAAGATTTTAGTCAGCTTGGGCTGAATCAAGATATTGTAGATACTGTTATTAAACTAGGATATGAAAATCCAACACCTATCCAACAGTATGCTATTCCATATATCTTATCGGGTAGAGATGTGCTAGGTCAAGCACAAACGGGTACGGGCAAAACAGCAGCTTTTGCATTACCTCTAATAAATAACATGGACTTGGCATCTAGAGATAGAGCTCCACAAGTTTTGGTACTAGCACCTACAAGAGAGTTAGCTATACAAGTGGCGGAGCAGTTTGAAGCTTTTGCTAAAAATGTACCTAATTTAGATGTTGCTTGTATTTATGGTGGTCAAGAATATGGTTCTCAAATAAGAGCACTTAAGCAAGGTGTAAAAGTTGTAGTTGGTACAACTGGTCGAGTAATGGATCATATTGAGAAAGGTACATTACAGCTTGATAATCTTAGAGCATTAGTATTAGATGAAGCAGATGAGATGCTCAGAATGGGCTTTATTGATGATGTTAAATTTGTCTTAAGTCATGTTTCTGAACAAAGCCAAAGATTACTTTTCTCAGCAACAATTCCTACTGATATTGCTGATATTATCGAAGAATATCTAAGAAATCCTTGTAAGATACAAGTGAAAGCGAAAACAAAAACTGCTAATACAGTGACACAAAAATTTATCGTCATTAAAGGCTTTAGAAAGATAGATGCTTTAGATAGGTTGCTTGAGACCGAAGAAACTGACGGTGTTATTATCTTTGTTAAGACTAAGACAAGTACTATAGAAGTAGCAGATAATTTAAAAGCTCTTGGCTATAAAGTAGCAGCTATAAATGGTGATATGCAACAATCACAGCGTGAGTATATTGTTGATCAATTCAGAAGTGCTAAATCCGATATCCTCGTTGCTACAGATGTAGTAGCTAGGGGTATAGATCTTGAACGTATTAGTCATGTGATTAACTATGATATGCCTAATGATACTGATACATATGTACATAGAATTGGGCGTACAGGTAGAGCAGGGCGTGAAGGCACGTCAATTTCTTTAGTACCTCTTAAAGAGATGAGATTTTTACGTACTTTAGAGAGATTTACAGGTTCACCAATGCAAGAAGTATTTATGCCAAGTGCTAAAGATTTAGCTCAAAGCAGGGTAGAACACTTTAAAGCTAGAATAATCTCAGCATTGGATAAAAATAAGTCTTTAGATAAGTATAAAGAAATTATTACAAGTATTCGTGATGAATTACAGTTAGACTCAGAAGAGCTTTTAGCTGGACTTACATTACTAGCTCAAGGTAAGAAAACTTTCTTCCCAAGAGAAATTCAAGCTAAAGAAGAAAAACCAGCTCGTGATAATAGAAATTCTAGAGATGGTAGAAGAAATGAAAGATTTGAGCGTAGAAATGATCAAGGTGATAGAACTAAACGTTTTGATAAAGCAGATAGAAAGCCACGTCGTGCTGTAAATATCGATCTAACTACTTATAAGTTAGATGTTGGTCGTGATAATGATGTTCAAGCGCGAAATATTGTTGGTGCTATAGCTAATGAGGGTAATATCGATAGTAAACATATCTGTAATATCTCTATTCAAAAAGATTATACATTAGTTGATTTACCAGCAAATCTTTCACCAAAAGTGATAAATCATCTAAAAAAAGTTTGGGTTGCTGGGAAGAAGTTAAATCTTACTGCTCAGTAAGTTTTATAAAGTATTTTAATAAATTACAAATAATTAATTTTCAAACACATTATTCTATTTATAGTTTTAAAACTGTATAATTAGTCGAACTAGCTATTTGATTACGATTTCTACAAATGAATAACTATATTTTTATAGTTTCTGCACCATCTGGCGCGGGTAAAAGTTCTTTACTAAAAGCTTTTTTAGCAACTGACATAGGCAAGGATAACTACGCTGTAGCAATCTCCCACACTACTAGAGAGCCACGTGTTGGCGAGATCAATAGTAGAGAATATTATTTTGTCACAGTAGCTGAATTTGAACAATTACTTAGTCAAGATGGCTTTATTGAATATGCTAAAGTTTTCAAAAACTATTATGGTACATCTAAAGCTGAGCTTGATAGATTGCTTGCATTAGGTAAGAATATTATCCTTGAGATTGACTGGCAAGGTGCACAACAAACACGCGCTATTTATGGCGATAGGGCTAAGAGTATATTTATATTACCGCCTTCTTTAGATGAGTTAAGAAAACGTCTAGAAAAAAGAAATACAGATTCTAAGGAGACTATAGATTATCGTATGGAGCAAGCACAATCAGAGATTTCACATGCTGATGAATATGATTATCTGCTGGTTAACGATGATTTTAGCCAGTCATTAGAACAATTATGTAAATATTTCGAACAAAATATCCAAAGTTAAAGGCTAAGGAGAACATTTGGATGTTAAACAAAAAACTTATAAAAGATAAGATATCACAAGCTAGACAAGAATTACCTAGTTTGAAAATTAAAGATACTGAAAAACAACAATATATGCGGGAAATTCAGGAGTTATTAGAACAAAATAATGCTTGTTTGGTAGCGCATTATTATGTTGATGCAGAAATTCAAGAATTAGCTGAGAAAACTGGTGGATTTGTCGGTGATTCGCTTGCTATGGCGAAGTTTGGCTTAGAAAGCAGCTGTGACACTTTAGTAGTTGCAGGAGTTAGATTTATGGGTGATTCCGCTAAGATTTTGAGTCCCGAGAAAAAAATTCTAATGCCAACTCTAGAAGCAGAGTGTTCGCTAGATTTAAGTTGTAGTAATGATGAGTTCAAAAAGTTTATAGAAGCTAATCCTGATAGAGAAGTTGTGGTTTATGTCAATACAGCAGCAGAGATTAAAGCTCTAGCTGATTGGACAGTAACATCATCCAATGCTTTGGAGATTTGTTCACATCTACACAAGCAAGGTAAAAAGCTACTTTGGGGACCTGATAGATTTCTTGGTGATTGGATTGCTAAGCAAATTGGTGCAGATATGTTGCTGTATGACGGTAGTTGTATAGTACATGAGGAGTTTAAAGCTCAAGCGCTAGATGATTTAATACTAGAACATCCAGATGCTGCAGTTTTAGTACATCCTGAATCACCAGCAGAAATTATCAAAAGAGCAGATGCAGTTGGTTCAACATCTCAACTAATAGCAGCAAGCCAAAGACTTAGCAATACAAAATTTATTGTTGCTACAGATACGGGTGTATTTTATAAAATGAAACAGCTATCACCACATAAAGAGTTTATCCCAGCGCCTACTGCTGGTCGTGGTGCAACATGTCAATCATGTGCAAAATGCCCTTGGATGAAACTAAATCAACTTAAAAATCTAAAAGATTGTTTAATTAATCAGACTAACGAAATATTTATTGATGAAGAAGTAAGACAAAAGGCGCTTATCCCATTAAATAGGATGATAAATTTCTAGGAAATAGTATGGCTGATGTGATGTTGAATACTGACCAAATTAACAAAGTTCCCAATGATATTGTTACAAGACTAGTTAGAGAGTCTTTGGCAGAAGATATAGCAACTGGAGATATCACAGCACAGCTAGCTGAAGATATTGATACTACAGCGTTTTGTATCACTAGAGAAGAGATGATCTTATGTGGGCAAGATTTTGCTAATGAAGTGATTAATCAGCTAGATAAAAATATACAGATAACTTGGTTATATAGCGATGCTCAAAAAGTACCAGCAAATGCTAGAATTTTTGAGCTTAAAGGTAATGCGCGAAGTATCTTAACAGCGGAAAGAACGATATTAAACTTTATTCAAATGCTTTCTGGTACAGCTACAGTGACAAATAAGCAAGTCAAATTGATTTCTCAATATAAGACAAAATTACTTGATACACGTAAGACTATTCCAGGGTTTCGTTTAGCACAAAAATATGCAGTTAGGTGTGGTGGTGGTTTTAACCATCGTATTGGTTTATTTGATGCTTATTTAATTAAAGAAAACCATATTCGTTCAGCTGGTGGTATTGCCAAAGCTGTCACCAAAGCAAAAAAATTAGACAGCAATAAAGTTGTTGAAGTTGAAGTTACAAACTTAGATGAATTAAATCAAGCAATAGCGGCTAAAGCAGATATTGTAATGCTCGATAATTTTAGCGGTGAAGATATTGATATAGCTGTGAGTATTGCTAGGGGTAAAGTAGCTCTTGAAGTATCTGGGAATATCGATCGTAATTCTATAGTTGCTATAGCTAAAACTGGAGTTGATTTTATTTCTGTTGGGGCGATTACAAAACATATCAAAGCAATAGATTTATCATTGCAGGTTCAGTTATAAATATGATTATAAAAAAGCATGATGTAGCTATAATAGGTGGTGGTTTAGCAGGTGTAGTTGCTGCTATTGAGTTAGCTGAGAATAATTTAGATGTTGCAATCATCTATGACCAAAAAATCAATCATTGTGCTAGTGCATATGCTCAAGGTGGCATTGCGGCTATAGTTTCTAGTGATGATAGCATTGAGGCTCATATTAATGATACATATATTGCTAGTGGTAAGCTTGCAAAGCTTGAGAGTATTACTCAAGTTGTTACAAATTCTAATGCTGCTATAGCTTGGCTTGAGAAACATGGTGTTGAGTTTGATAAAAAAGAAAATGGTCAGTATAGCCTACATCTTGAAGGCGGACACTCGCAAGCAAGGATTCTGCATATCAAAGACTATACTGGTAGAGCAGTTATTACAAGTTTATATAAAAATCTTGATAGTTTTAAAAATATCAGTACTTATCCAGAACATAATGTCATAGAACTAATAAAAAAAGATTATAAATGTGTTGGTCTATATAGTCATGATAATAAATATCAGGTTACTAAATTTATAACCAAGAAAGTCATACTTGCTGCAGGTGGGGCATCAGGATTATATAAGTATGTGACTAATGCTACAGCAGGTAATGGCAGTGCGATGATTATGGCTTATGATATTGGTTGCCAACTTGAGAATTTAGAGTTTACGCAATTTCATCCAACTTGTTTTTTTGCCCGCAATGGAGCGCCTCTTTTAATCTCAGAAGCTATCAGGGGTAGTGGGGCTGTGCTTGAGACTGTAAAAGGTGTCAGGATAATGAAATCAATCCACGAGAAACAAGATTTAGCCCCTAGAGATATAGTTGCTCGAGAGATATATATAAATATTCAAGCTGGTAGAGATGTTTACCTTAATGCGACACATCTAAACACAAGTCAGTGGCAGCAAAAATTTCCATATATTTATGAGAAATTATTAGAAAATAATATCAATCCAGTTAATGATAGAATTCCCGTATCTCCAGCAGCACACTATAGTTGCGGCGGTATTAGTGTAGCTAATAATTCTCAAACTAATATTGCTAATCTCTACGCTGTAGGTGAGGTTGCTTGTACTGGTTTACATGGTGCTAATAGGTTAGCAAGTAACTCATTACTAGAATGTGTTGTGTATGCTTTAGCAGCTAGTCAGGATATTTTAGCTAATATAAATGATAGCTTTACTGAATGTGATCAAAAATTAGAGTTATTTAACTCAAATAATAATTATATACAACAGATTAATCAGATACGCCAATTAATGTGGGATAATGTTGGTTTGGTTAGAAGACAAGCAGAACTTAGTAAAGCATATCAGCAATTACAACTATTAGCTCAATCAATAAGTACTGATACAAGACTAGCAAACTATGATTATAAACTTGAAGCTTATAGGAAAATACTTAAGCTAGCTACGTTAATACTTGAACAAGCTATCAAACGCAAAGACAGTGTTGGTAGTCATTTTTTAATTTAAAGGCAGATAGATATTAATATGAGAGATAAGATTTTTTCGATACCAAAAGTTGTTTTGCATGATCATCTTGATGGTGGTTTGCGTATTGATACTATTATAGAACTTGCTGCTAAGTACAATATTAAACTTCCGAAGCATACTCAGCTGAACTTTTAGAATGGTTCTATGGTGAGTTTTCATCAAAAGACTTTGACAAATGTTTTGCTGCTTTTAATATTGCTGGCGCTGTTATGCAAACTAAAGAAGGTCTTGAACGGGTTGCATTTGAGTTTGTTGAAGATCATGCTTTAGATAATGTTATTTATGTCGAAGCCAGATTTTGCCCTTATTTCCACCGTAATCAAGATTTATCATATGCTGAGATAATCGAAAGTATATCAGCAGGGTTTGCGAGAGCCAAACAAAAATATGATATAGAAGCAGGTATACTTGTTTGTGGTATGTATAGCCTTAGTGATGATATTAACCTTGAATTAGCGGAGTTATGTACGAAATATTCTCAAATTGTTGGTTATGATGTTGCTGGAATGGATATTGCTGGTGATGTATCTAAAGTATTACCTAGAACACTAGAGTTTCTTAGAAATAATAATGTTAAATTTACTGTTCATAGTGGTGAGTTTTCTAGTATTAGTAATATCAAAGCTAGTATTTTAAGTGGTGCATCTAGAATAGGTCATGGTTGTAATCTATATAAAACTAAAGATTTAGATCTTTTACGTGAAGTTATTGCTTTACTAATTGATAGAAATATTCATATAGAGTCAAATGTAAGTAGTAACGTAGCTTTAGGTATTGTAGATAGTTTTGAAAATCACTCTTATCAAAGAATGTTAGCTGATAATATCAGTATTGCACTAAATACGGATGATCGATTGATGCTTAGAAACATAACAATGACAGATGAGTATTATAATGCTTATCTTAAAAATAATCTTTCCTTTGAAATATGGTTATTATGAATCTAAATGCTGCAAGAGCTTCTTTTATAGATGATGATAGCAAACAAAAAATAATAGGTTCTGTGCACAAAAAACTTAAATTATATTGAAAATAGCTAAACCGCTGTTATTTAAGATTTGAAAAGCAATAAATATCAATGGTTTAGCAAATGAATTATCATATAAAAGAAGTATTCTGGTCAATTATTTTATCATTCTTAAAATCACAAAAAGGTATACATACCAATGATGAAGCCAAATTAAGATTGTTTATTGAAGCTGTATTTTATGTGTTACGTACAGGCTGTCAATGGAGAATGTTACCATTTTATTATGGTAAATATAGATCAATACATAAGCGTTTTAAAGATTGATGTGATAAAGATATATTTTCTAGATTATTTAAATCAGTACAAAACCCTGATTTACAAGAAGTCATGCTTGATTCAACAATAGCAAGAGCACATGCTTGTGCTACGGGATATGATAAAGATGATAACCAAGCAATTGGTAGATCAGTTGGTGGGATAACCACTAAAATCCATGCTATGACTGATGCTTTAGGTAATCCAATAGAAATATTGTTGTCAGAGGATAAAACTCATGATAGTAAAGTAGCTATAGATTTACTAAAAAATGTATATAATACAAAAGTTATCGCTGATAGAGCATATCATTCTAATGAAATCAGGCAGCATATTCAAGGTATATCCTCTGAAGCTGTTATCCCTTGTAAATCAAATACTCTAAACCATATACCTTTTGATAGTCATGTATATAAAGAAAGACATTTGATAGAGAATTTCTTTTCTAAAATTAAGCATTTTAGAAGAGTATTCTCTAGATTTGATAAAACCATTTCAGCATATATAGGAATGATTAAATTAGCTTGTACTTTTATTTGGTTACGATGAATATTTATTTTTGTGCACAGAACCTAGCAAAATTAAAATCTTTTGCTAAAGCTGAAGTATTATGACCTTGCTATAAACTGCTTGATTCTTACAGCGGTTACACCAATCAGCATTGCATAGATAAAATTGATAACTACTGGTACAATATAGCCAAATATTACAAAATATACGCCATCAAGGTAGATAAGAGCTTTTTGTGGTGTTTTGTCAATATAGCTAGCAACCCATTGAATAAAATCTTAGCTAAAAAACAGTTGTGGTGCAACTTGAATTTTTGTAGTAAAGACAATATTGCATAATGCACCAATAAAGATTCCTGGGTTTGTGAGTAAGTTTTGGTAGTCTATATTACTAATTTCAAATGATTTAAAGTAGACAATTTCTAAGTGATTATATTCACATAAAATAAAAATTAGTAGAAAAACCACAATGTAAATTCTAAAGTTCAATGGTGGCAGCTTATTTAATAGATACAGTTTGATAGCTAAGACAACTAAAATCACAAAAATAAATGCTAATAAAAATATTCGCGCATTTAGATAAGAGCTTAAAACTAGCACAAAGGCACAAAATATTAGCCATTTAAATAGTTTCCATAACTTTGGTTTAATAATATTACTAATGGTTTCTTGGTCATTATTTTCTAGTTCAAATGTGTCAGTAGGTTTTTTGTTTTTAAACAACATAATAAGATTTATTTGTTTTTTTATACTATTATGGGGTTTTAAAAATTTTTGTAAAACATTATAGTATTAAAATTAGAGCACAATAAATTTTGATATATGAAAAAATACCTAATAATGGCTCTCTGCCTTGCTTTTTACAGTTCATCATTTGCAATGGCACAAAATAATGTGGCTAAGCCTTCGGTTGAAAACTATAAGACTAAGATTATGAATATTGATCAGCAAATTATACAATTAATTGCTGAGCGTCGTGGCTGGAGAGATAAAATGTTAAAGCTTGAGAAAAAGCAAAATTTACCAAGTTATGATCCATTTAAAGATCAATCATTAGCTAATACACGTACATCATTTGCGATACAGTATGATGTTTCTCCAAAGTTGGTTGCTGAAGTTTTTGATATTTTAAATAACAAAAATTTGCAACCAGCAGATCAAAGTTTTTAATAACAAGTATATAAGAGGTAAAAATAACATGTCTATTTATGACTTTAAGCTAACTGCAAATGATGGTTCAGAATATCATCTGCCTAAAAATAAAGTGCTTTTGATAGTTAATGTTGCGAGTAAGTGCGGTTTTACTAAGCAGTATAGAGGTTTGCAACATTTACATAAAATATATCCAGATTTAGAAATTGTTGCATTCCCTTGTAATTCATTTGGTGGACAGGAGCCAGGTAGTGACGAAGAAATCAAGAATTTCTGTGAAACTAATTATAATGTCACATTTCCAATTATGAAAAAAACCAAAGTAAATGGTAAAGATGCTGAGCCATTGTTTGAGTATCTCAAAGAAAGAGCAAAAGGAGTCTTAGGAACTGAAGCTATAAAGTGGAATTTTACTAAGTTTTTAGTATCAAAAGATGGCGAGACCATCGTAAGATATGCACCTAAAACTATTCCAGAAGATTTAATTCCAGATATTGATAATTTTCTAAAAGACTAAAACTAATATAATCAAACATTCATTTTTAAGAAATAAGCAATATGATAACTACTTCACTATCTTATATTTCATCACTACTTTTGTTATCTAGTGTAATTGTATTAATTTCAAATAAATCTAAATCAAAGTTATTTGAATATTTTCCAGCTATTGTGATTATTTATTTTGTAATTGTATTATTGTCAGCTTGTGGCTTCTGGGATACCAAGTCCACCGAGATAATTCAGACTAGATCACAACTACAAGACTTAATTTTGCCAATTATGCTATTTTTGATGCTAATTCGCTGTGATATCCGCATGGTGATTAAGCTTGGGCGTAAATTACTTATTGCATTTTTTGGTGCGAGTATAAGTATTATCATTGCATTTGTAATAATGTATCTAACTATTGGTAGATATATATCCCCAGATGCTTGGAAAGGTTTCTCAGCATTATCAGCTAGTTGGATGGGTGGTACTGGTAATATGGTGGCTGTCAAACAGGCTTTAGCTACTCCTGATAACCAAATGGGCTATATACTTTTGACAGACTCAATTAGCTACACTATTTGGTTTGCATTTTTATTTGCGCTGATATCGCGAGCAAATATCTTTGATAAATGAACAAAAGCTGGCTGTATCGAAGAGCATATCCGTAATGTAAATATTGATGATCCCTATCATCTTAAGGGTGAAATTAATTTTGTCGGTATATTTTTGCTGATTGCAATAGCATTTACCGCTACAGATATCGCTACGATACTCTCTAACTACTTACCAGTAACAGAGCTAATCTCAGCTAAGACATGGACGATACTTTTGGTAACATTATTTGGCTTTTTAGGAGCTATGACGCCAATAGCTAAAATTAGGAGTGATAGCATTATCGCGAGTATATTATTGTACTTTTTAGTAGCACTTATAGCCTCAGGCTCAAGTTTTAAAGGATTTTCTGAAGCGCCAATATATATAGTTTGTGGGCTTATGGTACTTGTTATCCATGCTATACTTATGGTGATAATAGCCAAAATTTTTAGATTAAATTTAGCTATGTGTTCAATAGCTTCTTTAGCTAATATTGGTGGAATAGCAGGTGCGCCAATTTTGGCAAGTGCGTATACTAGAAGTTTGGTTTCTATTGCTGTGGTTATGGCATTACTTGGCTTTTTGGTAGGTACCCAAGGTGGATTAATTGTAGCCAAAATACTTTCAGGATTTGCATTATGAATAAGATAATTGATATAAAAACATCTATAGTCACAATACCTCTTAAGGGAACTTTTGTAACAGCAGTGCGTAGTACTAATCATATCGATGCGGTGGTTGTTGAGCTGAGTTTAGATAATGGCAATAAGGGTTATGGTGTTGCGCCAGCTACAACTGCTATCACTGGTGATACTTTACAAGGTATGCAATATATAATTAGTGAGATATTTGCTCCAGTTATACTTAGCTCAAATTTATCTGATTACAAACAAACTTTAGAACTAGCTTTTAAAAAAGTGATGTTTAATTCTGCTGCAAAAATGGCACTCGATTTAGCTTTTCATGATTTGCTAGCTAAACAAAAAAATATCTCAGTAGCTAAACTACTTGGTGTAAAAAATAATATCATCGAAACTGATGTTTCTATAAGTTGTGGCAGTGTTGCAGAAACTATACAAAATATTCAAAATGGTGTGGAGGCTAATTTTACAACTATCAAAGTCAAAACAGGTGCAGATTTTGATAGAGATATCCAATTGCTTAAAGCTCTTGATAATGAGTTTAGTAAAAATATCAAATTTAGGTTCGATGCTAATCAGGGTTGGAATATCTCGCAGACAAAGCAGTTTATCGAAGAGTTAAATAAATATAGCTTAAATGTTGAGATAATTGAGCAGCCAGTTAAATATTATGATATAAGTGCAATGCGTGAGATTACTAAATTTAGCAATATTCCTATCGTAGCAGATGAGTCAGTATTTGATGCCAAAGATGCAGAACGAGTTATAGATGAGCAAGCGTGTAATATGATTAATATTAAACTTGTTAAAAGCGGCGGTATCCTAGAGGCACAGAAAATCAAGAAATTAGCAGATAGAGCTGGTATATCATGTATGGTGGGTTGTATGATGGAGTCACCAGCAGGTATTTTAGCTACAGCTAGTTTTGCATTAGCAGAAGGTATCACAGTAGCTGATCTTGATCCGTTAGATTGAGTGGCCAAAGATTTGTATAGTGATTATATTACTTTTAATGAGCCTAATATTATCCTTAAAGATAATCTACAAGGATTTGGTTTTAGTTTTTAGAAATATTTATAAATGAAAACAGATAAAGTTATAGTTTTAGTGCATGGATTTATCAAAAATGCTAAAGATATGCGTAGTTTAGTAAGTTATCTAAAGCAGGATTATGATGATATTGTAGCTGTGGATTTACCAACTACATTTGTAAGTATGGATGTTGCAGCTAGCAAACTTTGTCAAATTATACAAAATATCCCAAAGACAAAATCTATCACTTTTATAGCACATAGTATGGGTGGTATATTAGTTTGCAAGTGTATAGATAAACTGCAACTTGATAATATAGATAAATGTGTATTTATAGCGACACCATTTGCAGGGTCAAAAGTTGCTGATTTCGGCGATAGAATTCCATTTTATTCTAGGATACTAAAACCAAATAAAGAATTAAAAGTTACTGATGACTACCTTGAGATTTGTAATAAAGTTGCAGCTATGGTTCCAATAGGTCTAATTGCAGGAAATAAACACTCAAAATTTAATCTATTAGCTAAATTTTGTCTAAAAAATGATCATGATGGTTTGGTTGAAGTAGCATCTGTTTTTGCGGTAAATAGTGCAGATAGGATTGTCTTATACAAAAACCACTGCAAGATTCATCATGATGATGAGACACTAAGTAAAATAGCTTGTTTTTTACAAACTGGTAAATTTAAAATCTAATCAAATACAATTAAGCTAGAATAAATTCTTGTGTTGGGAATGAAGTACTATTCCTTGAGTTTATTTGATGAGCAAGAGCAGCAAAACTAGTTGAGATTATGCTGATTATAAAAGTTGCTGCTATTGTTAATTTTTTCATTTTGTTACCTTTTGGATTTTTGCCTTTGAGTTTGTGTGAGTATTATTACATTGGTTTTTATATATGTAAAACTAATGATTTTTATAATGTATATCAACTTAACTTATATAAAGATGGATTTATAGCTGATTTATATTGAGAGTAAAGTTTGTTTTGTTCTATTATAGATGTATGTTCTGCGAATACATCGAGTTATCATGGATTTTCTAACAGAAAAACAAAATCGTGAAATTGAAGAGTATGCTGTTTCTCAAGGTTTAAATCTTATAGAAAATGCTTCTGATGAAATTGTTAAACTTATCTGTAATAAGTTTGATAAACAAAGTAAAGTTTTAGTAATAGCGGGTTCTGGCAATAATGGTAGTGATGGAATTGCTGCAGCTATCAAACTCTTTAATAAAGGCTATGATGTTGATATTTATAGAGTTTTTCCAAAAGGTAATCGAGATAACCAAAATTACTATGCTAAATTCTCAAACCTCAAAGACCCGCTCAGAGAGTTAACCAACATTAGTGATTATGATGTAGTTATTGATGCAATATTTGGTATAGGCTTAGATAGAAATATAGATGGATATATTTTAGAAATTATCAACGCTATAAATCAAAATTCAAAATATACGCTAGCGATAGATGTACCAAGTGGTTTAGGTGCTTTTAATGCTAAAGTATATGGTCAGGCAATCCAAGCTAATGAGACAATTACATTTTTAGCAGATAAGCAAGGTTTGCATACTGGTGATGGTTTAGATTATGCTGGTAAAGTAACGGTTAAAGAGCTAATTGATAGCAGTAATATTAAACTTAGTCAGTCAGAGTATCAAGTTTATAAAAATCATATCCAAGATATAAATCTAGCTAATATCCTTAGGAAAAAGAAAAATACTAATAAAGGCACTTATGGCAACCTCGCTATAATTGGTGGTAATGTTGGTATGAATGGAGCTCTCCAATTAGCTGGTAAAAGTGCCTTGTATAGTGGCTGTGGTAAAGTGTCGATGATTTCTCTAGATAGAGGTTTTCGAGCTGATATATCTATACCTGAGTTAATGACAAAACCATTAGAAATTATTAGCAAAAATTTAGCGATTTTTTCAGCTTTGGCGATAGGTGTTGGTTTTGATACAACTGATGAATCTCAACAAATCTTGGAGCTAATAATTGGTAATATAACTCAACCAATAATTTTTGATGCTGATGCTCTAAATATAATCGCAACAAACCAACAAATTAGAGAAAAATTTATCCAGTTAGAAAATAAGATAATTACACCTCATCCAGCAGAAGCAGCGAGGTTACTTGGTTGCACTATCCAGAAAATCCAAAATGATAGATTTGATGCAGTTAGAGCTTTAGCTAAAAAATATAACGCTATAGTTGTACTAAAAGGAGCAGGTAGCTTAATTTGCAAAGATGATGAAATCTATATAAATACTACAGGTAATCAAGGAATGGCAGTAGCAGGGCAAGGCGATGTGTTATCTGGGATTATTGGAGCCTTCTTAGCTCAAGGTTTAGATATTCTATCAGCAAGTAGATTAGCTGTATATATACATGGTCTAGCTGGTGATAATCTCGCTAAAAAATTAGGTGGTTATATTGGGATATTTCCTAGTGGGGTCGCTGAGGAGGTTTGTGAAGTATTGAATTTATTCATATAGAAACTATGTTATACGCATAAATTTTCATTACAAGCTAATCATTTCTTTTAAAATCAATTATTTGTCTACGCTGTTTTTTTGTAGGTTTTTCTGGACTTATTAGATTGGCAGTTTTTCTAAGAATTGTTTCTTGTTCTCTTTTTTCGATACTTTCAGCTGTTTCTCTATAGAGCTTTTGTGCTTCACTAGCAGACTTTCTAACTTCATCTAAAGCTTCAACAATTACGGTCTTTTTTATATAACCTTGTTGAATTTGATAGGTATCGCCAATATTTACAATTTTACTTACTTTTGTTTTTTGTCCTTGAAAGTGTACTTTGCCACCTTCGATAGCTTTTTTTGCTAAAGCTCTAGTTTTGTAGAATCTAGTAGCCCATAACCATTTATCTAGTCTTACACTCATTTATATAAAATATTGCTTAAAAGATAGTTTTGATTATAACTAGTTTCTGTGCATAAAAAAATCTAACTTATTTAATTTAGCAAACTTATTACCATTACCTAACGACTCTTCTAAACCTAAAAAGAAAAAATTCATAATCACTAAGATACAAGCATCTACGATATTTATACTTTAGAAAATTTAGTATAAATTTGGGATATTAATTCAAAAGCTTTTTATATTATTAATTATGCCCCCATTGACCGATTTTATAGCCATTTATCTGCTGCAAACGTGATGATAAGTTACCATTATTATTAACACTACCAAGACCTTTAAACTCAAACTCTAACATGTAAGTATTATTTAAGTTTCCGAGGAAATTAGGATTATTTGGGTCTTGGTTAGTGTAGGCACTTGACTGTCATAATGCTCTAACTATCCATGATTTAGTATTATACTGAAAGCCAGCAAATGTATTAGAAATCTTCTTTTGCTGAAAATTATAGTTCCATAATGCTGCGATGCCCCAATGATCTGTGATATTTAGTATTGTAGATAATGTGATAGTTTCTTGAGATGATGGCTTGATACCTTGATTAATCTGTTCTTGAGTTAGTGAACTCCAATCACTTGCAATATTATTATATGAAACATTAAAAATATTCTCATTATCATCCTTGTAAGATAATTGATAAACTTGATAATCTATATTTTCTCTTTCAATCCTATAATTGATTTGTGATGACAAATATATATTTTTGATAACCTGAAACTCAAAAGATGACATAACTGGTAAAAAACGATCTTTAGAAAAAACATCCATAGATCCTGGAGTTGGACAAGCAGAATTTCCTTGGCATAAAGTAACCTTTCTATCCTCAAAATAGACCATCTGACCAATTTTAGCAGACGCTAAAGTAGTACCATTATCTTGATTAGTTGTTGAAGCTTCTATCGCATATGTTAGCTGATTAGCATTGTTGATTCTATCATAACCAGTAAATCTATTTACTTGAAACATCTGCATATATTGCTCGTTTTGTAAACTTGTTCAAATAGAGGTATATCTGTTTGATTTTGGTATGGTATATAAGTATAGAAAAGTCTAGGATACAAGGTTGATGTATACGTCCCATTTTCATTAGTATAATCTTTATCAAAATATGCCCCAGCGTCAATATTAAATATTGGTAGTACACTAGTAACATTACTATTTTTAAACTTAATAATATCTGTAGGCTTATTATTAAGCTTATAGTAACGTATAGGTAATTCTAATGAAGGTTTCATATATCCCCAACTTTTAGTGAGATTTAGTTCTATTTTAGGCGCCTCATAAAATCTAAAAGTATTAACATTAGTTCCAACTGTAGGGGCTACACTTGGATTTACTGGCCAGGGTGATTTGTAAAAATAAGTATTTAAGGTATTTAGACTAAGTGTCAGATAATCTGGTGTATACCCTGCTGATGTAAGATTAAATTTTACCTCTGGCAGTTTAGCATAAGGTATATTTGCTAGATTGATGATCGGGTTTACAATGCCATAATCTAACAACGTAATACCAAAGTCAACGTAACTATTATTATAGCTTATACCTAATTGCCTATCCAATAATGTCTTTGTCACTAGATTTATATCTCCAGCTGAAAAATCATCATAGTATGTTGCATCACTAACATATTCATATTTAAAGTTGGCATTTATATTCTCATATTGTGCTGTAGTTGATAAAGTAAATGCACCGCGTATTTTTCCTTCTTTAAAGTCATAAGGAACTATCGAGCCCTCAAACTGACTTTGGAAATATTTATCCATATAACGTAAAGTAGCATTTTCCATTATTCCTCTCTCAGACCATATAACAGTTTGTAATAAAAGGTCATAATTAGCCGCAAGATTAAAATAATATGGTATAGATACACCCCAGCCAGATCTTTGATTTTGGACAAAATTAGGGTTCAAGAAGCCTGATCTTCTTTTATTACTTGTTGGATGTGAATAGTACGGTAGATACATCACAGGAATATCTTTAATCTTTAAAAATCCATTTTTTATATATAACATTTCCTTATCAATATCAATATTTATATAATCCCCCGTTATTTTCCAACTATTATCATATGGATCATTAGATGTTATATAGCCATCAGTGATAATCAAATCAGATGATTCTTTTTTGAGAGTTGTCGCGTAACCGCGTATATAACCAGTGAAGTTTTGTTTATTATATATCCTTGTTTCCGGCATTTCTCCTGGAAATCTGAAATATACTTGACCAGTACTATAGTTACCATCATTCATATTGGTACCCATTTCTGTAGTCCTTATCAATATTCCTGTTGATGGTTGTTTTGCGATAACATTACCTGTCATTACTAGTGATCTTATTCCAGCAAAGTCATCAGTCAAATTTATTACAGCATTATTACAATATATTTCCTGATCACAACTCATCATCTCAACATTTCCAGATGCAACCAAAGTGCCATCACTTAGAAATTCTGAATTCTGATAACCAAGCTCTATTTTTTCTGACTCACATAATTTTTTAGTAAATTGGTAATCGTTACTATAATAACCGCCTACAAGATACGATGGCTCATTAACCCATGCTAAATCATATGCTAGAGTTTTTTCTCTATCATCTTCTGTCAATGTATCATCAAAGATGTCCATCGGCTTATTTGTCCGTTTACAACTCCATTCTCCATCAACAGCCTCACATCCCCAATCTTCTTTGATTGAATTCTCTCCTGTAATACGCGCAGCATTACCTGGAATTACAAGTAATAGTGTACTAAAACCAATTAGCAGCTTCTGATAATTTAATTTCAACATGTATATTTCTTTATTAATTTATTAATTTTTAAATTAAAAAGTTTTTAAAAATCATGATCATATCGATGTAGATAATTAATTATTTTTTTAGAATATGATTTTAAGCCGGAAATATAATACATTTTATTAAATAAATCAATACAGAGTATTTTTTATAAGAACTTTGTAATTACAGGTTTTCAGCCTCCTCAAATAATTGATATATAAGACTTTTGCTAACTATGACAACCTTTTTTCTGCACAATGTATTGAATTTATAGTTAAGAATTTAGTATATTTAGATACAATATTCTGATAAAATCGGCGATGCGTTCAACAATCATGGTACTGAGTATTATGATGATTTTTAAATTTATATTAGGAGCTCTACCTATTGCTTTAGTTGGCTGCGGTAGGGAAGATAAGATGGAGTTTGAGGTGGCGCATGAATGTGTTGGTCATTCATGTGCTGTATATGTAGAGCCATTGAGTCAAACATATGTTGATCAGTTAGTCAAGAAAGTGATGATTAGTGAAGTAAGGCATGATGTTAGGCAAGTTAATCATAGTTTGAAATGGTATGGTTTAGAGGGTGGTAACTATATTGACTCTGATATATTAACGGAGCTTGATCTGAAGCAGTGTGGTGATAGTGTATGTGATGATACTAAGAATCCAGTTGCTTACCAATTTCAGCAAGGTCAAGAGTATGTATCATTGGACGTACTAGGTAAGATGACTGTTAATAACAAAGAATATGATATTAACAAGAAATATAATTTTGTCATAGAACTTATTTCAGCTCCGGTGATATCTGGGAAATGTGATGACGGAAATGTATGTGTATTTTCTGTTACGAAGGATTCTGAGGGTGGTGCGAAGCCATATAATTACTATTGGTATGATGGTTATCAGAATGTAGCTATAACCAAATCTACAGTTGATAATGGTGATTTCAAATATGAACTAAAGGATAATCTTAAGCATAATATAGTGATGTCAACTGGGGATAAATTTGGTCGTAACTATTCAGAAGATTCAAATGAAGTTGTAGTATATGCAGATATGTATAAAGCGCCTACAGTTGAAATTTAAAGTGAAGATGCTGTTGATGAGGGTAAACAAGCTTTATTAGCAGCTGAAGCGGTTGCATATGGTAATAAGACGATCCAGAAAGATGGTTATAATTGGACTGTTCCTGAAGGATGGGAAATTGTATCAGGTCAAGGTACAAATCTATTGGTAGTTAAAGTTCCAGGATATTCTAAGGATATGCCTAAAGGAAAGTTTAGTGTAGTTGCGACTGATAGTGAAGGTATAGAGTCGAATGTTGCTACTAAAGAGGTTGCTGTTTTATTTGATAGTTCACTTAAGCCTACAAAGCCATCATTAGTAGCGGCTGATTTAAATGGTCAGAAAGATGTAGTTGAGAAGAAGCAATACAAAGTAACGGCATCAACTACAGCTAATGGAGATAGAAAGATTGTAAAATATATATGGAAAGTTAATGGTGAAGAGTCTGAGACTACGACTAGTGTATTTACAGATGTGGCACCTATTTATGATCCTAATGGTGAGAATAAGATAAAAGTAACAGTAATAGCTGTAGATAGTGCTAACCAAAGATCAGAAGAATCAGCTGAGTTACAGATAGATGTTAAAACTGATACTACAATCAAGCCGACAAGACCATCATTATCGGCGACTGATTTAAATGGTCAGAAGGATGTAGTTGAGAAGAAAGAATACAAAGTAACAGCTACAGTGCAAGCTAGTGCAGGTAGAAAGATTGTAGGCTATGAATGGAAGGTTAATGGTACAAAGGTTGAGACTACTACTAATGTACTTCAACAAACAGCGCCTGCTTTCAATACTACAGCTGGAGCTGAAAATAAGATAAAAGTAACGGTAGTAGCTATAGACAATGCTGGAGTAAGATCAGATGAATCAGCGGAGTTAGGTATAGCTGTTAAAGCTGATATGAGCATTAAACCAAGTACACCTTCTTTGAGCGCTCCTAATTCAGCGAATGAAAAGACTACAATTAAACTATCCGCAGAATCCAGTCCAAACGGAGACAGACAGATAAGAGAGTACGAGTGGAAGCTTGATGGTGTCGTGATTTCGGGTATGACGGCGAAGGAGATAGAAGTAACTCTACCAGAAACCAATCCAAGTAAGAGAAAGAATGTTTTTTCAGTTGTAGCGATTGATACAGCGGGTGTAAGGTCGGACCCTCAGTCCCGTGATGTAACTAATGTACCGGTGCTAGATACTTCAAAAAAAGTCTCGGGAAAGGGGATCACAAGCAGCCAACTCTACCAACCGTTATTAGATTTATTGAACGCACAGAAAGAAAAGACACATGCGACTTTTAGGTATGTTGATCAACAGCTCGGCAATCGATATGAAATGGTATGTGAGCCGGGTTACTCTTCCAGTAATAGACCCGGTATCGTAGGTCCGGCGTTCATAGCCGCAGCGCAATATATTCCACACACGGCGAACGGAGGTGATTGGGTATATGCTCACGATCATGGAATCATGGGAGCACCGGATTTCAAGTACGAGAAAGATTTTACAACGTTTGGTTTAAAGTTCTCTGGTGGATGTGGTCCTATACTGTAGATGTGTCACCAAATATCTGCAAGCTGTTGATAGTAATACAGATATCCTTTCAAGCTTCTTATAAACTTCTTAATTATTTCCAATTCAAGTATATTTATACAACTGTAAAGTTTATCACAATAATGGTGTTGTATATTTATTTGCTGTTTGATTTTGGCTATTGCTTGAATGTACTCATAAAGTCTGGAGATTTTAATTGAGAAGTTTTGTTTAGTTTCTTCTTTGATGTCCTTGGCACCATTATGGTTAAATTCTATTCCTAAAAAATTAAATGTTTTAGCATTAGGGTTATTGAAGTTTCTGTAGTCAGTTTTGTCAGGGTGTTCTTCTAACTTTAGTTTGCTGAGTATCTGCTTGCAGATTTTTATAGCTTTTCTTAGTTTATGTTTGGTTTTGGCTAGGATTATCCAATCATAATAGCGTAGATATTTGATATCTATAGCCTACTAGATATAAAAGTAGTAGATTTCATTATCCTGAACTAGTTTCAGAATCTCAATAAAATCAATACTGTAATGAGATGTTGAAATAAATTGAGCATGACATTTTTATCTGTAGTTAGCTATTTTCAATATAATTTAGATTTTTTGTCTACAGAATAAATAATATCTAGCATTTTAACTAGTTTTAAAGTCTGTTATCCTAAAAGGCAGTTTAATATGTTTTAGAAAAGTAAAAAAATGAATAAAACTATAAATTTACATAAAATGAAAACTTCTCTAGATCCAGCAAATAATGCTCGCTACGAATTAGAAGATATTTGTCTAAATGATTATATTGGTCAGCAGCTAAAACTTGAATTTCTTGATGAAATTAATTGTGTCGCTTGTGGAGCCAAAACAAAAAAAAGCTACTCACAAGGGTATTGTTTTATGTGTATGCGAAGATTGCCTGAGTGTGATATATGTATCGTTAAGCCAGAGTTATGTCACTTTGCCGCAGGGACATGTAGAGATTCAAGCTGGGGCGAAGAAAATTGTATGAAAACTCATATAGTATATTTAGCAAATACTGGAGATATCAAAGTTGGTATTACTAAGCTAAAAAATATTCCATCACGTTGGATAGATCAGGGTGCTAGCCAGGCTATTCCAATTTTTGCTGTCGAAAGTAGGCTAATATCTGGTCTGGTTGAGGTCGCTATCAAAGAGCATATATCAGATAAAACAAATTGGCGTAAAATGCTCCAAGGTGAGCCTGATAATAATATTGATTTTGTGACTTTAAGAGATCAACTTATCGAAAAATCTAGCCAAAAAATAACTGAGATAAGAACCAAATATGGTCAAAATAGTGTTGAGCCAGTAGAAGCTGAGATACAAAATATAAATTATCCTATCCTTAAATATCCAACCAAATTAAAATCTTTCAATCTAGATAAAGATCGTCTAATTGATGCAAAACTCATTGGTATAAAAGGGCAATATCTAATTTTTGATAGTGGTGTGATAAATATCCGCAAGTTTAGTGGCTATAAGTGCATTTTATCTGCGTAGAATTAAACTATACGAGATTTACAGATATGCTTTCAACTTTTTTTATAACTAATTAGAATCTTGACTTTGATAGATATACATATACGAGATTTTTAAACTTACATAGTTTGTAGCAGACTTTTTAGGGCAAATTCTATATCTTTCTCTGATGATGGATCATCTTTTCTATTTCTATATACACTTAATATTTTTTTGATTAGTCCTGCTTGGTAATGTTCTTTTGAGATTTCTTGCCTTTTTAGTTTTTGGATATCTTTAACTATTGATTTAATCGCAATTTTTCTACTAATCGTATAAGGTGATTGAGGATATAACTTAAATGCTAGCCAAAGTCCGATAGAACCAACTATAGTGCTCATTCCGATGGTAATAGATTTTGCTACTTCAAAATCCATGTGGTTACTAGGCTGTACTATTGAGATAAAGCCTATACAGAATCCTAGGCTGTATGTTTGGTATTTAGGTAACGCTAAAATAGCTATTCCTAACGATAAAGTCCCTAGCAAAACTAATATCAATAGCTCAAAGTAACCAACTACTTATGATAATAGATTCAAGGTTATAAAGATACTAATAGGTATTGACAGAAATAGACCAACTACGACATTTCTTACCATATCGGCTGGATTTGGAACTGCAGTAAATAATTGTGATAACAGACATGGATATATCATCATCATTAGTATACTTGAGTTACCATTAACGTGTATCCAAACTAAATACATACACAGTAATAGAAGAATCGTCCTGGAAATAGCAATAATAGTAATAGCTGGATTTGTGTAATTTATGAAGGTGTAGGATGATTCTGTATCGTTAATATTGTTAGAGTTATAGAGCAACTTTTGATAACTATAAACTAAACTGTTGATTTTTTTAATAACTTTTTTAATCATATGGTTATTTGAATCATTGACTAAAGCGTGTTGAGTTAAGTCAATTTTGTCTAGATTAGTTACTATGTTTTCTAGATCTTTTTTGATAGCTGTATTATCATCTTTTTTTGCTAGATTTTTTCTCAAAAAATGAACAGATTGGATTAGTTCGACTACTTTATTTGAAAAGGCAGCATAGTTTGTTTTAGCTATATTTTCATATTTTGCAGCACTTAAATCATTATCAAGAGTAACAGGATTATTAAGAATATTCTCGACTTTTAGATTATATTTTTTATTATTGCTAAAGTCTTGAGTAGAGAACATTTCTTTAATATAAGCTATTGTTAAATCAAATCCTTGGGTTGCATGGTTTTTCAAAGTTTTTTCAACCTTAAAAGGTAAAATATAATAGTTTACAAAACATGAGCATAGGCTACCAATTGCCATTTCTGTAACTCTAGAATATCCTGTATGAAAAACACTTTCACTTGTAGTGGATGTAGGATCAGCAATAGCATAAAAACAACGATATTACAAGTTGTATTTGCTATAGCTAATGCATACATAAAGTTTGGGTGAGACATATTAGCAGAGAAAAACATTGTTACAGCTATAAAAAGACATAAAGCTAATAAAGCTAGTACTGGATAAGGCAAGAAAAAATTTACTATCAAAAAGCCAACACCTACTCCAATAATTGATCCGCAGATTAGAACCAAAGCTTTTTCTATTATAAAACCAGTTTCAGGACGAGTTTGTAGAAATAGTGCTGCAATCATTGCCCACATTGGTTTGTCTAAGTCTAGACTCATTGATATTCCAAGTGCTAGAGTAATAGCTATACATGCCTTAAATGTATGTATAGCATTTTGTGTATTAAAGATCGTAGGTATATCATCTATCAATTCTTTTATCATTTTATAGTTACCGTTGCATTCATTCCTGATACAAGTTCTGTATTGATTGGTACTTTATCTAGAGCAATATCAACAGGAATTCTTTTGGATAGTCTTACCCAGTCATAGGTTTCTTGTACTTTGGGTAAAAGTTGATTATTTACATCAGTATTATTATCAGCGACTGCCTTACCTATACTTATCACATGTCCATATAATGGCTCTCCACCACTCATAAGTATTATTTTGGCTTTGTCACCTATTTTAATATGCGGTAGTTTAGTTTCCTCAAAATATCCGGTGACATAAAATGAGCCAGCTTTTACTAAAGACATTACTGGTTTAGAAGATACTACATAATTGCCTTGTCTTAGGTCAATGTTGTTGATAGTTCCATCAGCAGGAGCATATATCTTTGTTCTGTCTAGGTTAATCTTAGCTAATTCAGCTTCAGCTTTGGCTTTTTCAAGATCAGCTTTTCTTAGTTTTTCTTGCATTGCATAATCATCTAGCTCTTCTCTACTTATTGAGTCATCTCTGCCTAGTCTAATTCTTCTTAAATACTGCTTTTCTGCAAGCTGCCATTCGATCATGGCATGTTTTAATTCCGCTTCTTTACCTTCTAGAGTTGCAGCATATCTTTGGTCATCTATTGTGAAAATTAGCTGTCCTTTTTTAACTTTTTGGTTATCACTGACGTACATATTTGATACATCAGGTGCTATTGTGATAATTTTTGCGCGGATTCTACCATCTCTTGTCCAAGGTGAATAAAGATAATATTGCCACATTGCATACAGTGAAAAAAGAGCAAATAAAATAATTATTATACTGATTATAGATTTAGTATTTTTGTTTGACATATTAATCCCCAAGTATAAACATAACTAGTCCAAGATAACATAGGAAAATTGCTAAATTTAGCCAGGAAAGCTTTAGATTAGTATACTTCTTAGACTTAAGTAGTTCTGGAGCAATTAGGTTTGTCAATATGGTTAATATAAGTGCTATTGCGACAAATAATAATAATGGCGAGAATAGTAAACCATCAAAGGTAAGTATCGGCATATTTTGCTCCTTGGTATCAAATAAAAAAATAAATAATTATTAGAGATATAAGAATATTTTTTACTTTTATGAAATAGGCTTCTTATTTAAGTATTTTTTAAGATTATACAATAAGTTTTGGCATTTTACATTTAAAAAAGTTATTATAAGCATTAAAATATAAAAAAATGTTGGGTAATTACTATTATGAGTGAAGACAAAAGAATTCAAGTAATAAGTAGAGCTGTTAATGTATTGAAAAGTATAGGTAGTAAACCAGATGGTATGAGTCTAGGTGAGATTGCTAAACAGATATATTTACCGCGCTCTACAGTACAAAGAATAGTAGCTGCTTTGGAAGAGGAAGGTTTTATAAAAAGCGAGGGAGCCGGAAAAATATTACTCGGTCCAGGAATCTTTAAGTTAATTTCTTCCAGCTACGCTGACATTATATCATTAACACAAGATTCATTAAGTAAACTTAGTGCAAAAATACAGGAGACAGTAGTAATAACTCAGCCTTATGATTCAGATCTGCTGATAGTACATAGATTTATTATAAATAGAGAATTGCAAGTACTTCCAAGGGTTGGTGCATTAATACCTATATATAACTCATCTTCTGGTAGAGCGATTCTAGCTTTACATACAGATGATAAAATTATTGAAATCTTAGGTGAGCAAATTCCTGATGACAAAGAACTATTTGAAAAAATTGCAAAAATAAGAGCTGATGGTATCGAATTTGACTATGGTAAAGTTATAAAAGGCATAGTTAGTATAGGTGTAGCAATAAATACTTTTTTAGGAACTTTTGGGATTTCGATACTTACACCACAGCATCGTTTTGATAAATACAAGGAGTTTTACGTTAATGAGTTATTAAAGACGAAGTCAAAAATTATAGATGAGATTGGGATTAAATAATCTAAAAAATTACTAGTAATTTTCTAAGAGTAACTTTCTAACTATTTAGAGAATGTTTCTTATTTAAGATATTTATCAAGGAATTTAAATACAAGTTCTAAGTTGCTTTTGCTTTCAAATTTTTCTCCACCATGTTTAGCATCATCAATAATTACTAATTCAAGCTTGTCCTTTCCTATCGTCTTAACTAATTTTTTATAGAAATTTATACTTTGTTGGACAGGCACGACATTATCAACACTGCCATGTTCTATAAGAAAAGGAGGAGTATCTTTGCTTATATATGTTTCTGGGTTAGCCATTTTGACTTTTTGAGGACTATTAGCTACATTACTACCGATATATAAGCTCTCAGGTGAATCATTTTGTGAATGAATTGGCTTACCTAAGCCAGACTGTCTAAATTGATCATCCATTTTGCTAAAATCTGTAGGTCCAAACCAGTCAACACAAGCCTGTACATTTGCTGAATAATCTTTATTACCTAAACTTAAGTCATCTAGCTTAGTTATTTTGTTCCCAGATGTGGCAGCAAGAGCTGCTAAATTAGCCCCAGCAGAATCTCCCCAAACAGCTATAGCATTTGGATTTAGATTGTATTTATTAGCATTTGCTTTGATAAATCTAATAGCTGCTTTGATATCTTGGATTTGAGCTGGAAATTTTGCCTCGTTAGCTAAGCGATAATTTACTGAAACTACAGCATAACCATGTTTAATGCCCTCAAGCATAGGCTTTAGTTGATAGTCAGCCTTATCACCACCTAAGAATGCGCTACCATGTATAGCAATTATAACAGGATACGGTTTAGCAAAACTTTTATCATTAGGTAAATAAATATCTAGTTTTTGCGCATTTGATGATGAAGCATAAGGTATATTTAGATATTTGTTTTTAACCCAAGAGGTATCGGTTAAGCTAGATCCACTGTTATCAGGAAGTATTTGATATTGGTTATTAGCTTTATTCTTTATATATAAAAATATTCCGGTTATTATCAATACGATTATTATAAAAAAACTCATTATATTGTTATTTTTAAACATTCTCTAATTACCTCACAAAAAACATTTATATATCGTTAGCTATATTACTATCATAAATCAATATTTGTAATACTTATAGCTTTGCTGTGTATTTGGACTATTTTTGATATATTTTCATTTAAAAAATTGACAATTTGATGCCATATGAGAGAATTGGCAGATATCAAAAAATCACCTAGCAATTACAGCAAACTAATACAAATATATGTCTACTAATGATTGGAAAAAAGTACTTAAAGAATCTTTCTCTTCACCTTTAGAATTATTAGAGTTTTTGGAAATAGATAGTGAAGAAGCCAAAGTTTCATTAAATATAGCCAAGAAGTTTAAAATGATAGTGCCTAGATCATTTGCTGATAGAATGCAAAAAGGTAATATCAACGATCCTTTGCTCAAACAAGTTTTGCCAACTGCCGATGAGGAAGTGATAGATCAAGCCTATAGTAGCGATCCACTTGATGAAAAAAACTATAATAAAGTTCCTGGGTTACTACACAAATATCATGGTAGAGTTCTGCTGATAGCACAAACAAGCTGTGCGGTGCATTGTCGCTATTGTTTTCGTAAAGAGTTTGACTATAAAGAAAATATCCCCGGTAGAAAAGATTGGTTGCAAGCCTTTGAATATATAGCAAATGACCAAAGTATCGAGGAAGTCATATTAAGTGGAGGAGATCCTCTCTTAAATAACGATGAAATATTAGAATTTTTTATAGAAAATATCCAGCGAATATCTCATATCAAAAGGCTTAGAATTCATTCAAGAATACCTGTAGTGCTACCAGAGCGAATCACTACTAAACTTTTGAAAATTCTTTCAGAGCATAGACTTGATACTGTATTAGTAATACATGTGAATCATCCAAATGAGCTAGATGGTAATGTTAGTAAAGTTTTAAAAGAAATACATAAACACGGCATAATTATCCTAAATCAAAGTACATTACTTAAAGATATAAATGATGATGCTAATGTATTATATGCTTTGAGTACAAAACTTATAAATGCAAAAGTAATTCCATACTATATACATTCACTAGATACTGTCTCAGGGACTAAACACTATAATGTTGATAATGATAAAGATATTATGAAAAAGCTTTCAGAAATTTCATCAGGATTTATGGTGCCTGTGTTGACCAAAGAAATTCCAGGATATCCATCGAAGAAATGGCTATCTTTTCATAGCTAATTGAAGAATAAAAATATGAATTTGTTTTCTTAAGAAAGACTGTCCCTACAGTTATATAAGGATAATTAGATTAGATAGATTTTATATTAACAGCAGCCATTTTGCCTCTGTTTTCTTCAACTTCAAAGCTTACTTTTTCGCCTTCACGTAGAGAGCTTAAACCAGCATTTTCAACTGCACTGATATGAACGAATACATCTTTACCACCATCTTGAGGCTCTATGAATCCGAATCCTTTAGATGTATTAAAAAATTTAACTGTACCTTGTCTCATTGTTTTATTTCCTTTTGTTTTGTTGTTTATATAAGTTAAATCACATTGGGCTTAGTTTTAAACTTTAACGATTTACTTATAAAGGATAGAATATTGGAAATAAACTTCTGATATATTAGTTTCGTAGTAGTCAAATAAAGTTACAATATAAATAACTGTTACTAATCATATAGTATAAAAGTATCAATTGAAAGCTTTTTAATGAAAATTAGGTATTTTAGTTAAATCAAAATCTTCTTCATATTTATCTATATCTTTTAGGTATAGGCATAAATCTTGAAAATCTAAACAACTTTCTACCATCGATGATTCTTTATTATCATTAAAATCTCTATCTGTCATATGGTTTATTAAATTGATAAACTGCTCCATAATTTCAGTATTTAATATACTCATTTCTGCTGCTTGAGCTATACTTATTTTTTGATTTTCTTATTTTCTTAACTAAATTGGTTATATCATGAAAAATAATTTCTAACATTTTATTTTTTTCAAAATCAATGAATGTACTTTTTGGATCAATCATTCTAAGTCAATATTATTAAATAGATGAACATTATACTCTGAAATAAGAGCATAATCTTGGTTATATTGATATATGTTACGTAATATGTATCTTTAGAGGATACTTTGTATTACTATTAGTAGAGTATAAATAAAATAAAGCCTCTAAATCTTCTTTAGATACTTTATTGCTATTTTGCTAATAATATTTTTAACCTTAAAAGAACTCTAATAGTTCTTAATATTCTAAAATTAAGAGAGGATAATATGCCAAGAATAATAGTTGACCCTAAAAAACCTTTTGATATTAGTCTAAGAAATTTCAAAAGGGCTTGTGAAAAAGCAGGTATCAAACAAGAACTTAGAGATAGACAGCATTACGTAAAACCAACACAGAAGAGAAAAATAGCTAAAAAAGCTGCTATTAGTAAGGCTAAAAAAGAAGCAAGAAGGTCTTATTCTTATTAGTTCAAGTCATAAAGCTATCACAACTTTTGAAGTTGATAATCAAGTAGCTGTTTTCTTTTAATAATCTCTTAGTATTATCAAAAGTGTTGGTACAAAACCAGCACTTAAAATACTTAAAAAACAAGTTGTAAAAGCTGTAAGATGAGATACTTCTACATTTGTAGATAATAAGATTACTAAACACATAAAAAATACAAGGAATGTAATAATATTTGCTAAAGACACTAAGTAATTTAAATATTTGGATTCGTCACTAGAGGATTCTCTTGAGGAATTAATTTTCATTGTAGCATTTATATTAAATCCATATATTATAGCTATTGCTGTTAGTAAGTATCCAACATTATCTCTTGATATGCTATTCCATTATTACAGTAAATATATATTGTAGTGATAAAACAAATTATAAATAAAGCTGGTAAATAAATAATAAATTTTTGTTTCATTGACATCGTAATTATTCGGTATGATAAAGCTCGATAATATTATAATCAATTTATGACTCTTGACCTTAACTATATTTATCAAAATAAGTAAATAATCAGGTAGATTTTAATAAGTATAATTTTTTATGAAAAGAAGAGGTTATAGTATTTAGACATAAAAAAAGCCCACATTGCTGTGAGCTTTAATTAATGGCGGAGAAAGAGGGATTCGAACCCCCGGACCTGTTACAGTCAACGGTTTTCAAGACCGCCGCTTTCGACCACTCAGCCATTTCTCCGAACTAATGAAGAATATTATACAAATATTTATAAGCTTTGCAAGGCAATTTTAGTCAAAAAATCAAAGATATTTAAGATTTTAATATTAACTTTGTTAAACGATAGTATATCATCAATATGAAAGTATTTAAGAGAGGTTATAATGATGATAGATTCTTTAGCAAGAAATCAAAATTGGGCAAAAGTAGCGCCATGGGCTGGGATATTTTTTACAGTATTATTATTTGCTAATTTTTTTGTATATGATCCACATTTTTGGGGATTAATTAATATTCCTTTGTATTTATTTCACCAGACAGAAGAGCACTATGTGCCTGGTGGCTTCAAAGATTTCATGAATCGTACAGTTATGGCACTACCACAAGGTCAGGAGAAGCTTACAGATATTAAAATCTTTTGGATAAATATCCTTATGGTATGGCTAGCATTTGCTGTCTTTGGTGCCTTGAGCTTTAAGCATAAAAGTTGGAATCTTGGTTTAGTAATGGCATCTATACAATTTGTGATATCTCTATTTGCTGCATATTATGTTACTGTTCATGGCTTAGATAATCCTATAGCATGGTGGCTGGGTACCATAATATTTTCAATAGTTGCACATATTTTATTATTTAAACTTGTAATGACTAGAGATTAGTCATATTTTTACTATTATCAATAGACTTTAATCATTCTAAGTATTATTATCTTGTTAAAAATCTATCTATAACCCAATACGAGGTTAAAAATGTCAGATAACAGATATCAAATTACCAAGAAAGTTACTCTTGTTGGTATGTTTATAAACGCTTTGCTTGCTATATCTAAAACTCTAATAGGAGTAATAGGGCGTTCACCAGCATTATTTGCTGATGGTATACATTCATTTTCTGATCTTTTAAGTGATTTCATGGTTTTATTTGCAGCAAAATATGCAAATAAAGGCGAAGATCATAATCATCCGTATGGGCATGAGCGACTAGAAACTTTAGCAACGTTGGTATTATCAGGACTATTGATAACTATTGGTTTTATGATTGTTTATCATTCTCTTGTGAGCTTACTCGGTGGTGAGTATGTTATACCAGATAAGTTTACTGTCTATGCTGCTATTTTCTCGATTTTTGGTAATGAATTTATCTATCAATATACAATGCGAGCCGCAAATAAGATTGATTCTGATTTACTAAGAGCTAATGCTTGGCATAGCCGTTCTGATATGTGGTCTTCGGTAGTAGTATTAGTCGGCTTATTTGGAGCTTTTTGGGGCTTTGCTTGGATGGATGCTATTGCAGCGTTTATCGTCTGCTTTATGATTGTTAAAATGGGAGTTAAATGGGGATACTCTGCTGTTGCTGAGCTTATAGATGAAGGTGTTGATGATCAAACACGCCAAGATATTAAAGCAATAATTGCAAAAACTCAAGGTGTTGAAGATTTTCATTATCTTCGTACTAGAAAAATGGCGGGAAAAATTGTCCTAGATGTACATATTTTAGTAGATAAGTTTAGTACAGCATCAGAAGGACACTATATTGCAGAAATAGTCAAAAGTAATATTTATCATAACATTGATAATATAAAAGATATAACGGTACATGTAGATGTTACAAATCATGAAAGTGGGGTTATTAAGCAAGAGAATTTTGAACCATCTCGTGCTGAGATATTGACTAAAATAAAAGAGTTCTTTGCTGAAAATAACATTGATGAAAATGTTATTTTAGATAAGAAAATGTCAATATATTATTTTGATGATGAGATTTTGGTAGATCTATATGTCAAAAGATCTAACGATCTAAAAAGACTCTCAGATAAGTTGAGTAAACTTTCTTACAGGGGTTATAATATTTGTGTTACATTATATTGTAATCTAGCTAATAGCTAATCTACAAGGAGCTAAAATGAAAATAAGAAAAGCAGTTTTTCCTGTAGCTGGATGGGGCACTAGATTTTTACCAGCTACTAAATCATGTCCTAAAGAAATGCTAACAGTTGTTGATAAACCATTGATCCAATATGCTGTTGAAGAGGCTATAGAGGCAGGCTGTAAAGAGATAATATTTGTTACTAGCTCAAATAAAAAATCCCTAGAAGATCATTTTGATAGAAACTTTGAATTAGAATATTCGCTAGAAAAAAAACAAAAATATGAATTGTTAGATTTAGTAAAAAATATAATTCCTAAAGATGTAAGTTTTTTCTTTGTACGTCAGCCAGAGGCGCTAGGACTAGGGCATGCGGTTTTATGTGCAAAACCACTAGTTGGAATTGAGGATTTTGCAGTTATATTACCTGATGATTTAATTTACAATCATGATTGTGGTACTGGTACGCTAAAGCAAATGGTTAAGGCGGTAGAAGGTACTGATATTAGAGGTTGTATCGCAACTCAACAAGTCAAGAGAGAAAAAACAAATTCATATGGTATAGTTGCAAAAGATAATGATAATCTAATCAAAGCAATTGTTGAAAAGCCAGCACCAGAAAAAGCACCATCAACTAATGCAGTTGTGGGTAGATATTTATTACCAAATAAGATTTTTAGATGTTTAGAATCAACTTCAGAGGGCGCAGGTGGTGAGATTCAACTAACTGATGCTATCGCTAAATTATTAGATCAGGATGAGAAAATTTTGTCTTATGAATTTAAGGGTACTCGTTATGATTGTGGCAGTAAATTAGGTTTTTTAATTGCTAATTATGAGATAGCTTTACAGCATCAAGAGTTAGGACATAAATTCAAAGAATACCTTCAAAATAGATAGTATTTATCAAATATTAATAATAGTTGTTAAATATTAACTATCTTTATTTAATAGCAAGATATTACAATTTTAGCTAAATATGCTAATATGAGATTTAGTATCAAGTTTAAAGACAAAGTGTATGTCGTACTCTAAGTTTCAAGTATCTCAAGATTTTATTGACCAAGCGCATATTAATTCAGAACTATATGAAAAACTTTATAAAGAATCTCTAGAGAACCCTGAGCAGTTTTGGACTAAACAAGCTAATCGTATACATTGGCATAAGCCTTTTACTAAAGCCTACAATAGTAGTTTTGCTCCAGTTGATATCAAATGGTTTGACGATGGGGAATTAAATGTATGCTATAACTGCGTTGATAGACACCTACCAGCAAGAGCAAATCAAGTTGCTTTCATATGGCAGGCTGATAATCCAAAAAAATCTAAGAAAATAACCTATCGAGAGTTATATCATCGTGTTTGTGAAATGGCTAACATACTTGAGGCTAATGGAGTCAAAAAAGGTGATGTAGTAACTAAGATGCTTCAAGGTTATGGCAGGAAGTTGACCAGCATAATGTAAGTATCTTATATACTGCGCCAACTTTGATAAGATCTTTATTAAAGGTTGGTGATGAATTCTTAGCGAATACTCGGAGAAATTCGTTAAGGGTATTAGGTTCAGTTGGTGAACCAATAAATCCAGAGGCTTGGAATTGGTTTGTTGAAAAAGCTGGTAATAATCAGGCGCCACTTGTAGATACATGGTGGCAAACTGAGACAGGTGCACATATGATAACTCCACTACCTGGTGCACATAAACTTAATCCTGGTTCGGCTTCTAAACCTTTCTTTGGCGTTGAAGTAGCATTACTTGATACTGATGGTAAGGAGATAACAGGGGTTGGTAAAGGTGCTTTATGTATAAAAAGAGCAACACCTGGTATGGCACGGACAATTTATGGTGACCATGATAGATATCTTCAAACTTATTTTTCTAGTTTTAATGGTTATTATTTTTCAGGTGATGCCGCGCGAAGAGATGAGGATGGTTATATTTGGATCGAAGGGCGTATGGATGATGTTATTAATGTCTCAGGGCATAGAATGGCAACTGCAGAGATTGAAGCAGCGCTAAATACTCATCCAGATGTTGCAGAGAGTGCAGTTGTTGGTATGCCACATGAGATTAAAGGTGAGGCTATTTATGTTTACTGTATTCTTAAAGAAGGTAAAAGTGATTCTAAAGAGGCTTTAGATGAAGTTAGAAAATCTCTGATAAAATATGTCAGACAAGAAATAGGTCCTGTTGCGACTCCAGAAGTTATCCAATTTACTCCAGAATTACCAAAAACTCGTTCAGGCAAAATTATGCGTCGAATCTTAAGAAAAATAGCTGCAAAAGATTTCGAAAATTTTGGTGATACCTCTACACTATTAAATCCAGATATAGTAGAGTATCTGATAAAAAATAGATAACTATAAAAATCATGAACTCTTCATTAACAAAAGGCTACGCAAAGATAGTTTTGGCATTGGTATTTTGGGCAAGTTTATACCATATAGCTCCTTTACCACTTAGTTATGTTGACATATATCTCGTTGGTTTTATCCGCTATGCCTTTGCATCGTTGATTTTTATTGTAGTGCATTACTATTTTACCAAGACATTTTTTCCACGGCTTAATCTTAAGCAATGGGCATATGTCATCGCTGTAGGATTTTTTGGTGTATTTTTATACAATATAACGTTTCTATGGGCGGAAAAACTAATCTCGGGTAATATTGTTGCTATTATCTATGCTTTTACTCCTTGCTTAATAACAATTTTATCTAGCTATATTTTTAATCTCAAAGTAAATCAACAAGCTAAAATTGGTATACTTGTGGCATTGCTTGGTACGATTGGTGTGGTTATGTTTTCTAATGGTGCAGCGGAATGCTTAAATGGTGTTCAGATTAACCTAGGTGAAGTATTAAGTGTCTTAGCAGTTGTATGCTTTGCAGCTTATGCAATCTTAGGTAAGTGTTGTGTTAGAGAAGGTGTACACATGATCACAATAAATACCTATGGCGCTATAGTTGGTATGATACTGTTTGCTATTATAAGTTTGTTTAAGGCTGATTTTTCTCAGTTAGCATATACCGATTTTAAATTTTGGGGAAGTATGTTTTATATAGCAGCTTTTGCGACTGTAGTAGCATATGTATGGTATTTAGGAGCTCTTGAAGAAATAGGTGTGTATAAGACAGCAGTATTTCAGAATACACTACCATTTTTAGTTATTTTTATTGGTTTTCTTTTCTATGGTGAAACTATTTCAACCTTATCTTTACTATTTGGTGGAGTAGTATTTTTAGGTGTTTATCTTACTAACGCTGCAGTTAATCGTAAGTCTGGCAATTAATTTTATAATCTATTGCGGAAATCTGCTTGATAAGGTGAGTATGTAAAACCTAGACTATCACGGTTATGCACTTTAACTAACTTAGAGTGTAATTCAGAGCTTGTTGATGTTTTTCTATGATAGTTATTCCATAAATTTTTTTCATAAGAGTCAGCGCACCCCGTTAGGATAATAGTTATATTAGATAAAATTATGATTTTTTTGAGCATGATTAGAAAATATTGTATTTCTTTTAAAAATTAAATTATTAAAATCTATTTTAACAAATAAAATAGATAATAATTAGCTATCTTTTATGGTTTTAATTGTTGTAAATACCATTTATCAAGTGAGATTACACAATTACCATATTTGATCGCTTGATAAGTACCACCTTTATAAGTTGAACTAATATCATAACAAATATTATCGCGATATTTTTTGAAATTTTTAATATCATGGTTTTGCACATCGTTTAGTTTTGTATCATAAATTTGCATTTGTGATTTTAGACACGCATTTATTTCATAAGTATTACCATCGCAAACTTTATCTGCTGCTACTAAAGTAGGTAGGATTGTTAAAGTCATAATTATGAGTTTTTTCATGATTTTTAATTGTTATAAGTTTTATATTTCTAATATATAGCTATTTGTGTCAATAAATTCATTAATTTTATTTTTTTCTGTAGTTGTTATAAAAACTTGTGATTTAAGTTGTTTGAGATAATTAAACAAAGTAAGAGTATGAATACTATCTAATTCAGAAGTTATATCATCTATTAAATAAATACATTTATTGTCATTTTCTGAATTATGAATTTCTCCCTGAGCTAATTTTAGTGCACAAATAAGTAATTTTTGTTGTCCACGTGAAAAGATATCTTGGATAGGTTTATGACTTACACTTAGAACTATATCAGCCTTATGTGGACCATGATTAGTGACTTTATATTTATTGTCATAATTAAAAGATTCTTCTAGCACTTGTGCTAGACTTTTATGTAAGTTCCAACCTCGAAAGTAATCTATATCAAGCTGTAAGTTTGGATTAAAATGCGATAATATTTCATAGATTTTAGGTTTTAATTTTGTAAAATAGGCTTGTCTTTTATAGTCAAGTATTTCAGCAAACTCACAGAGTTTTTTATCTATACTAAGTATATAGCTGTATGGATAGTTTTGTTTTAAAGCAGAATTTCTTTGTTTAACGAGAAATTTAGTTTGTTGCCATATTTTTAAAAATGTTTTATCAAGATAAAAAGCACCCCAGTCAAGCACTTTACATCTTTGTTGTGCTCCAGAGTTTATGATATTAAAACTCTCGGGATTGATCAATTGAATGGGTAAGTTTCTAGTTATTTCTGTATGGTTTTTTTGTATTTCTAAATTTAGCTTTGAGATATTATTACTATTTTTTTTGCGTGATAGCGAGATAGTAATTTCATCTGGATTATAAGCTTTAGTATAGATTATAAACTCATCAGCATTATGGTTAATAATTCTATTTAACTGTGAGCTACGAAAAGAACGACTATGTGATAAAAAATATATTGATTCAAGAATTGAGGTTTTACCTGAACCATTTTTACCAACTATAAAATTTATACTATTTTTAAAATCAAAGCTTTTAGCAGGTATATTTCTAAAATTTTGTAAGCGTAAGTTAGATATATACATTTTCTAGATAAATTCTAAGCTAGTATTATAAATTTGTTGTTTTAGTATATCAGGATTTAGTTGATAAATATTGCTTAATAACTCAAAAATCTTAGGGATATTTTCTGGAGTATTAATATTGTCAGTACTGTTATAAAGCAACATATCTGGAGAGTCTGTTTCCAAAACAATATTTTCTGGCTTAATTTTTGCTAGAGCTTGTTTAAGTTTTGCTTGTGGTTGAGAAATTATTGCGCCAATACCTAATTTAAAACCCAGATCTATATATTTCTGTGCAATATCATAATTAGCATTAAAAGCATGGATAATTCCACCGTTTTGAAATTTTAAGTCTTTAATAACTTTTATTACCTCATTATGTGATTTTACAGCATGGATAATTACTTGTTTATCAAGGTTTTTAGCTATATTAATTTGTGCTGAGAAAAACTCTAGTTGTTTGTTGAAGTTTTTAAATCTTTTATCTAGACCAATTTCACCAATAAGTTTTGTTGGATGCTTTTGGCTATATAACTCTAAATCTTTTAAATCAGTATGAATATGCTTATCAATAAATATAGGATGTAACCCAAAACATATAACAATTTTGCTAAACTCTCTATTTATTTGTATTAGCTTATCCCAATTATTTCTTTGAGTAGCAGGATTTATAAAATAGTTAACACCTAGCTTGTTACAGTTTTGTAGTATGTTTTGACGAGTTTTATCAAAAATATCAAAATCTAAGTGACAATGTGTATCAATAAACATCGATGTCTAGTTAAATTCTTTGGGTTATTAAGTTATAATATAGCTCAATATTTATGAGAATAATACTTTTTCGTCATCCTGAACTTGTTTGAGGATCTCAATATAATTGATATTTGTCGTGAGATGCTGAAATTAATTTAGCATGACATTTTAGTGTTAATGAAAATAAACATTTATCTATAAGGTTTGTAAATGAGTAAAATTACAAAAGATTTTTTATTTGAATTGGGTACTGAAGAGTTACCACCAAAAGCACTAAGAAATTTAGCCCAGTCTTTATTAGTCAGTGTTGAAAGTCAGCTAAAAGAGGCAGAAGTTAGTTTTGGTGATACTAAATGGTTCGCTTCACCAAGAAGGTTATCTTTTATAATCAAAGGTCTAGCAGAGTCTCAACAAGATGTAGTTATTGAAAAGCAAGGACCGTTGGTAAGTATTGCTTATAAGGAAGGTGAACCTACTCAAGTAGGTTTAGGTTTTGCAAAATCTTGTGGTGTTGAGCTTGATGAATTAGAAAGGGTAGCTACACCAAAAGGTGATAAGCTTTTTTATAAAACAGTACAATCTGGTCAAGCAACAGTTAATTTATTGCAAGAAATTATTACCAAAGCGCTCAAACAATTACCAATTTCAAAGATGATGCGTTGGGGCTCTTCAAGTGTTGAGTTTGTAAGACCTGTACATTGGGTATTAGCATTATATGGTAACGATGTTGTCGATATAGAAATTTTAGGACATAAAGCTGCTAATATTACATATGGACACAGATTCCATCACCCTCAAGCTATAGTAATTGATAATATTAGTGATTATATCAAGCTACTTGCTGATGCTATGGTGATTGTAGATTGGCAACAGAGCAAACAAATGTTAGTTGAACAAGCTGAAAATATTGCTAAAGAAAATGATTATCAAGTAGTTCTAGACGATGATTTAGTCGAAGAGGTTTGTGCTATAGTTGAGTACCCAAACGCAATGTTATGCAGTTTTAACAAGGATTTTCTAAGAGTTCCTCAAGAAGCGTTAATATCTGCTATGGAAGAACATCAAAAGTGTTTTGCTCTATTGGATAATCAGGGTGATTTGGTTGCTAATTTTATTACAATTTCAAATATCCAAAGTAAAAAGCCAGAACTAGTAACATCAGGTAATCAAAAGGTAATGAATGCTAGGCTAGCAGATGCGGCTTTTTTCTATGATACTGATTTGAAGACTTCTTTAGAACAGTTGTTGCCTAAGCTTGAGCATGTAACTTTCCAAAGTAAACTTGGTAATATGTATCAGAAAGCTCAAAGAATAGCTAATATAGCACAACAGTTAGCAGAACTAGGTAATTTTGATTCTCAACAAGCACATAGGGCGGGTCTTTTAGCTAAAGCTGACTTAATTTCAAATATGGTGTTTGAGTTTACAGATTTACAAGGAATTATTGGTAAATATTACGCAAAAGCTCATGGTGAAACAGATACAGTAGCCGAGGCAATAGAGCAACAATATTGGCCAAAGTATTCTGGAGCGGAGTTACCAAGAACTAATGTTGCTGCATGTGTAGCATTAGCTGAGAAATTAGATACTTTAGTAGGTATATTTGCAATTGGTCAGAAACCAACAGGAAATAAAGATCCATTTGCATTAAGAAGATCAGCTATAGGTATCTTGCGCATACTAAGAGATACAAGTGTTGATATATCTTTAGAAAAGATTATTGATATAACTTTAGAAAGTTATAAAAAAATTAATAATTTAGAGTTTAATACTGATGTAAAAACAGAAGTAATATCTTTCTGTCTAGATAGACTAAAAAACCTTTATAAAGAAGAGGGTATTGCTGTAGATATTTTTGAAGCTATTAATAATACTAATTATGATTCGATCAAAGATTTTGCTGCGAGAGTAGAAGCTGTAACTAAGTTCTACAATTCAGATAAAGCTCAGAGTCTAATAGCTTCAAATAAGCGTGTAGCTAATATTCTTAGCAAGAATGCTACAGATAAAGATTACTATTATAATATTGAACTTGCTAAAGCAGCTGCTAATGAATATGAGTTAGCACTTGCTTATAGTATCGAAGAGGTTGCTGCTGATCTTCATAAGTACCTTAATAATCGAGAATATAGTTATGCTCTAGAGCTGTTGACTTGTCTTGATAAAGTGATTAGTAAGTTTTTTGAGAATGTAATGGTAATTGATGAAGATATTAAGATAAGAGAAAATAGACTTGCTTTGCTTGTAAACCTGCATAAGATGTTCATTGGAATTGCTGATATCTCTAAATTATAGGTATATCGAAAATTACTAGATTTTATTCTAGATAGCTAGGCTATATTATGTAAAAAAATAGCCAAAGCTTATATATAGTTAATCCGAAAGATATTTGTAGAAAAAGATATTTGTAGAAATGTTATAATGTCTAATAAAAATGCCATCATATAGCCAATATTTTAGAGACATCGTAATTAATAAATATGAAGAAGGTATGACGGAGTTCGAGCTGAGTAAGTTTTTTAACATAGATAAGCGTACAGTTGTTTCATGGATAGAGTTTTATAAAAGAACCGGAGATTATAGTTCAAAGCAAGGAGTTGGTTGTGGCAGAGTCGCTAGCTTTACCGATAAAACATTGATTGAACAGTATTTGATAGATCATCCAGATGCAAGTGCATTAGATATAAAAGAAGCATTAGCCCCTGATATTCCAAGAAGTACATTTTATGATTGTCTTAATAGACTTGGTTTTAGTTTTAAAAAAAGACTCCAAAATATAAGCAAAGAAAAGAACATGAAAGGTTGGAGTATATAGAAAAACTAAAAGAAATAGCTCAAAACTTGTTATTTTATATAGATGAGATGGGGTGTGACAATAAGCTTTCTATCCTAAGAGGATGGTCACTAATTGGTGAGCCTAGTTATGGTGAGGTTTTAGCATATCAAACACAAAGAAGAAGTATTGTTGCTGGATATAATTATGCAGATAAAAAGATTATAGCTCCATTAGAGTACAGTGGATATACCAATACTGAAATTTTTAATCAATGGTTTGAGGAACACTTATGCCCATCATTAAAACCTAAAACTACTATAGTAATGGATAATGCTAGTTTCCATAAATCCTCTAAGCTGATTGAAATAGCCAATAAATTTGATGTACAAATATTATATCTACCTCCGTATTCTCCAGATTTAAATCCTATTGAAAAGGTTTGGGCTAACTTTAAAAAAATATTTAGAAAAGTGAATAATAGTTTTGAAAAATTTTGTGATGCTATCTCTTATGTGTTTAACAAAATACTCTCGGATTAACTATAAACCAAGATAAATCAATATAGCTACTTTATAGGAAGTTAGCTTTAATTACTTAAAAAGAATGGTAAATTTACATATAAATTATTCTATATACTAAGGTGTATGTTTTACATTTAAATTTCGGTAATATTAGATTTTAGTATAAAAAGGAAATAGTTGAATAATACCGCCTTTTTATACTCATTATTTTTTTTAAAGCCAAGCTTGATCTGAATTAATAGTTATTGTATGAAAAATTGAAATTTCAGTAATTCGTTTAGAAAATGCTTTATTTCTTTCAAATTCTTTTAATACCTCTGGACCAATTTGCATTGCTAAATATGCATAAGGATACCCACAATGATACATGGATTGGTTAACACCTCCATAATCTTTTAATATTTGTAGTTTATATCCATTTGGATCTTTTCCATGTCTTCTTAGATCTTTATCTTTTTCAATATAACTATTAGACATAAAATAGTCAAAAACATTTTTTAAATAGCTTTTCTCAGTAAATAATATTCTTTTCATCTTCTCTATATTGTCTATTAGCTCTCGACCAGTTTGTTGTTTATATATAGTGTCTAAAGATAGTTTAAGTATTTCCACGCATCCTTGAGCACCAGAATTAGCAACTAAAACACTATTGCCAGCTATATTATGAAAAGAATATAAACTAAATTTACAATTTGCACAGATATTATATTGATTAGGATTTTTAGAATATTTAATATTATACTTTATATGTTGACCTTTAAATGTATTATCACAATCTATATAAATACCACCTTCTTTATATAGGATAACTAATCTTAATATATCACTTAGTGTTGCTAAATTGCCTAACTTATATAGTACTTCTAGGCTGTATTTATTATATCTATCTGAATAATTAGGATATTCGAACATAAAAGTTTCCAAGAGAGTCTTCATCTGAATAAGTGTTAAATAATTACTTAGATTGATTTGACACCAATTCTCTAATTCAAAAATTTGTTTAAATTCTAGTCTATTGGTAATTTTATTTATTTGTAAATGACTATATCCTCCTATTTTATCTAAAAATTTCAATCTAGTTTCTTCTGGTCTATCTGTCCATATATTAATGTAATGATCCGATTGGGATAGTAAGTAAAAAATATTATTTATATATTTATCTGGGATTAATGATCCCATCCATATGTAGTGTACTTTATTTAAATACATTTTAAATAAATTTTTATATAAATATTTAATAAGTATATATTATTTAAGTGGTAAAATCATCTAGGTTCTAGCATAAGAAAGTATAAATTGAATTGAAAAGTAGCGAAACCACTTTGTTTAAAAGTTGAAAAGCATCAAATAATAAATATTTAGGATAATGAATATCATATAAAAGAAGTATTTCAGTATAGATAGCAATGATGAAAATAAGTTGAGATTACTTATAAAAACTGTATTCTATTTTTTACGTGCAGGCTGTCAATGGAGAATGTTACCATTTTATTATGGTAAATATAGATCAATACATAAGCGTTTTAAAGATTGATGTGATAAAGATATATTTTCTAGATTATTTAAATCAGTACAAAACCCTGATTTACAAGAAGTCATGCTTGATTCAACAATAGCAAGAGCACATGCTTGTGCTACGGGATATGATAAAGATGATAACCAAGCAATTGGTAGATCAGTTGGTGGGATAACCACTAAAATCCATGCTATGACTGATGCTTTAGGTAATCCAATAGAAATATTGTTGTCAGAGGATAAAACTCATGATAGTAAAGTAGCTATAGATTTACTAAAAAATGTATATAATACAAAAGTTATCGCTGATAGAGCATATCATTCTAATGAAATCAGGCAGCATATTCAAGGTATATCCTCTGAAGCTGTTATCCCTTGTAAATCAAATACTCTAAACCATATACCTTTTGATAGTCATGTATATAAAGGCGGTATTATTCAACTATTTCCTTTTTATACTAAAATCTAATATTACCGAAATTTAAATGTAAAACATACACCTTAGTATATAGAATAATTTATATGTAAATTTACCATTCTTTTTAAGTAATTAAAGCTAACTTCCTATAAAGTAGCTATATTGATTTATCTTGGTTTATAGTTAATCCGAGAGTATTTTGTTAAACACATAAGAGATAGCATCACAAAATTTTTCAAAACTATTATTCACTTTTCTAAATATTTTTTTAAAGTTAGCCCAAACCTTTTCAATAGGATTTAAATCTGGAGAATACGGAGGTAGATATAATATTTGTACATCAAATTTATTGGCTATTTCAATCAGCTTAGAGGATTTATGGAAACTAGCATTATCCATTACTATAGTAGTTTTAGGTTTTAATGATGGGCATAAGTGTTCCTCAAACCATTGATTAAAAATTTCAGTATTGGTATATCCACTGTACTCTAATGGAGCTATAATCTTTTTATCTGCATAATTATATCCAGCAACAATACTTCTTCTTTGTGTTTGATATGCTAAAACCTCACCATAACTAGGCTCACCAATTAGTGACCATCCTCTTAGGATAGAAAGCTTATTGTCACACCCCATCTCATCTATATAAAATAACAAGTTTTGAGCTATTTCTTTTAGTTTTTCTATATACTCCAACCTTTCATGTTCTTTTCTTTGCTTATATTTTGGAGTCTTTTTTTAAAACTAAAACCAAGTCTATTAAGACAATCATAAAATGTACTTCTTGGAATATCAGGGGCTAATGCTTCTTTTATATCTAATGCACTTGCATCTGGATGATCTATCAAATACTGTTCAATCAATGTTTTATCGGTAAAGCTAGCGACTCTGCCACAACCAACTCCTTGCTTTGAACTATAATCTCCGGTTCTTTTATAAAACTCTATCCATGAAACAACTGTACGCTTATCTATGTTAAAAAACTTACTCAGCTCGAACTCCGTCATACCTTCTTCATATTTATTAATTACGATGTCTCTAAAATATTGGCTATATGATGGCATTTTTATTAGACATTATAACATTTCTACAAATATCTTTTTCTACAAATATCTTTCGGATTAACTATATCTAACTCGGGACTAGATTATGATTCAATAGCATTCTCTAAATTGTTTACTAGTAACATTCTCCATTTAGTAATAGGAAGTCCTAATAGTTGGGAGATTTTTGATATATCTGGATTTATCGATTCCATAAAGTGTATCAATCAATACCAAAGAAACATTGTTGTATGTAAAAATCTCTTAGTAGATGTTAATTATTATCATCCATTGATTGAGCCATATTATTTTATAAATAGTAGAATTTATTCATTAAATGTTACTCAACAAGATGGCTATAAAGCCCATTTGAATTTCTATAGATGCTTGTTTATGTGTGATTTTGATGCTGAAATAAAAACATCACCTATTTATGTGGATATAATAAGAAATTTTGTATTCAGTATGTTTATAAATATAGATTATCCAGCATTTTCTTATTTTCTAAGTCCAGATGAGTTGGGTAAGTCAGATGATGATACTATTTATCAAAAGTCATATAAAGTTACAGTATCTGGTGATGGTATTACAGAGTTAAACATAAGAAATGTTGAGTATGATTATCATGATTTCATTATAAAAAATGAAAGTGAGCTATCCTTAAATTTATTAGGAGCTAAAAAAGTTAATTTAATTAATGATGCTATAATCTATTTAAATGTTGTTTCTTCTGAAAAATTGATATTAGATTTATCAAAAGATATTAATAGAATGATAATAAGAGATTCATCAATTGAAAAACTTGATTTTAATAGTTGTGAATTTGAAACTGTTCCGAGTTTTGATGATAAATCATCAATAAAACACTCAGTTGATATAGACCTAGCAACATTTAACAACCTACTAAAAGTAGAAAAAGGTGGTTCACTTGAGTTTAGTCGCTTAGCAGAGTTTTTTAATCGTAATAATGCTTATATGGAAGCACAACAGTTGCATAGACATTATTTGTTGGCAAAAGCTAAAGAGTCTAAAAGTTGTGGTTTGAAGGTCTGGGTTTGGTTTTATAATTTGATAAATGGTTGCGGGACTAGTCTAGCAAAGCCAGTGATATGGATACTTTTATTATTTATATTCAACCTTTTTATAGTTTTACTAGGCTCAGATTTACTTGGGTTTGATATAACTTATTATGCGATAAATACTACTATTCCGATATTTAAGCTGGCATCAAATCATATAGAACTCTCTAATGGTATTTTGTTAGTTTTAAATATATCATCAATACTAGCCACATTATTATGGTTTTTGATAGCTTTGCAGATTAGGAAACTGCTTAGACTGAAGGAGTAGTTTTGCATATATACTCAACAACTACCGCAATACCCAACTTGATTGGGTATCTGACAAGTATTTGAGAGATTCCCACCTTCGTGGGAAATTCGTTATTTTATAGCTTTTAAAAATGGATTCCATGGTCATACTTCGACAAGCTCAGCAACCGAGCCATGCAATGACAATATGGGTATAGGATTATTCTCCTCCTATGGAGGAGTACCTTGCTTGCAAGGGGAGGTGATTCTCTATTTATACCCAATATAAACAGATAACTACCATAATTGAGCTTAAAGTCATTAGATATAGGTAGAATTTAAAGATAAATTTTAACCATAAGCCGTAAGGTATTCTTGCAACACCTAAAACTGCCATTAAAGTTGCTGAAGTAGGCATTATACAGTGTGTCCAACCATCGCCAAGTTGGAAAGCTAAAACAGCAATTTGTCTACTTAACCCAGTTAAGTCTGCTAATGGCGACATAATTGGCATGGTAAGAGCTGCTTGACCTGAGCCAGAGGTTACAAAGAAGTTAAAGATTGACTGGAAGAAAAACATTCCTAATGCGGAAACATATTGATTGGTGCCAGAAATAATCTCAGATGCGTAATGCAAGATTGTATTTAGCATGGTATAGTCTTCGGGATTTGAGCCACCCATCAGATATATCAGACCGTAGGCAAAACCAATGATTAAACAAACAGGGAGTAAATCTTTAGCGCCATTTTTGAAAGCATCGATAGCAATACTTAGATTCATACCATTTACTTTACCAACTACTGCAAACAAACCAGTTAAAAGCCCAAGGATTGTAAAAAGTGTTGCAATCTCTGGGATATAGTAGCCAAGTTCTACAACACCATATACTAACCAAACAATAGTAATTATTAGGCTGGCAAGTATTAGCTATGAGTATATACACATCTTTTGAGTTTGCTCAAGACTATGCTCATCCGAATTTCTATATAAATTATCATAAATATACATCGTTGATGATTGTGGGTTTTTTTGTATTTTTAACGCATAAAAGACTGCAAAAATACTTATTGATAATGTAAATATAAACCACATAATTATTCTAAAAAGACTTCCTGATAAGATTGGAAGCTCGGCAATTCCTTGTGCGATACTAACAGAGAAAGGATTCATCCATGAAGTTGCAAATCCTATTTGCGTAGCTAAATATATAACTACAGTACAAGTCAAAGCATCAAAACCTATAAGTACAAAAATAGGTACTAAAAGCAAAATGAAAGGTATCGTCTCCTCGCCCATACCAAATACTGCTCCACCTAACGAAAATATGAAACATAAGAGAGGGAGTAGAACAATTTTGTTATTTTGGAACTTGTTTACAACTCTAATTATTGATTGATCAATAACTTTTGTGCGAAGAAGTACACCAAAAGAACCACCAATAATTAGCAAAAAAGCAATAATAGCTACTGCTCCACTATCTTTAGAGCCCGAGGTAATACCATCATAAATAAAGTTTGTAAAACCTCTATTATTACCATCCTCAGTTGCAAATATTTTAACAGGAGCTGTTTTAGGATTTCCTTGAGAGTCTAGTTTGTATTTAAAACTATCAGCAATAAGTACACTTCTTGAATATGTCTGACCATCAGAAGAGTACTGAATCTTTTTTACATCAAATTTACCTACAGGTATAAAGTAACTAGTAATAGCTACAAGTATAGCGATACAGAATAATATCACTAGCGTATCGGGCATTTGTATTTTTCTGAAACTTTTCATCGAAGAAATTTATTTATTGGTTTATCTATTTAGATTAACAGTATTTCATAGTAAATAAATATAAAATCATAGCTCATCGATCATTTTTTTTAAAAAAATACTATTTTAAAAAATATTACTTTGTGTGGTTGTTGTATTTAGTTTGTAGATAATTTTGATTAGTTGTAATAATTTTAACTTATTATGATTAAAGTAATCGTTTATCTTTTACTAAGCTGAAAAATTAACTAAATAAATACTGTATTTTCAAATGGTAACATTTTTGTAAAAATGTTATTATTATGTTCCATTATTTTTTATATTTTCATGTGTCCAAATGAATTCTAACACTAAAATTATTTTCGTCACAGGTGGGGTAGTATCATCACTTGGTAAGGGTGTAACTGCGGCATCTTTGGCTACTCTCTTAGAAAGTCGTGGTCTTAATGTAACAATGATGAAGCTTGATCCATACATCAATGTTGATCCAGGGACTATGAGTCCATTGCAACATGGTGAAGTTTTTGTAACCGAAGATGGCGCAGAGACTGATCTTGATTTGGGTCATTATGAGCGCTTTATCCGCAATAAGATGACTCAAGCAAATAACTTCACAACCGGTAAAGTATACCAGAGTGTGTTAAGAAGAGAGCGTAAGGGTGATTATCTAGGTGCTACTATCCAGGTGATTCCACATATCACTGATGAGATCAAAAGGCGTATTTGTAGTGGTATTGCTGATGATGTTGATGTTGCGATTGTTGAGATTGGTGGTACTGTTGGTGATATCGAGTCACAACCATTTTTAGAAGCAATTAGACAACTAAGAATAGAGTTAGGTAGAAATAGAACATTATTTGTGCATTTAACTCTTTTACCTTATATAAAAGTTGCTGGTGAGATTAAGACAAAACCAACACAGCACTCTGTCAAGGAGTTAAGAGGTATCGGAATTCAAGCTGATGTACTAGTTTGTCGTTGCGAGAAAAAATTTGATGATAGTGAAAAGCGTAAAATAGCACTTTTTACTAATGTTGATCAGGATTGTATATTTACAGCAGAAGATGTTGATACGATTTATGAAGTGCCACTTAAGTACAACCAGCAAGGTTTTGATGCAAAGCTTGTTGAACTTTTAAACCTAAATGCTAAAGAAGCTGATCTATCCGAATGGCAAAATGTTGTAAATACTATTAGAGATGTCAAAGGTGAAGTCACTATTGCGATGGTTGGTAAGTATGTTTCATTAACAGAAGCGTATAAGTCGCTAAATGAGGCATTGTATAATGCGGGTTATAAAAAAGGCGTTAAAGTAAAAATAAAATTTGTTGATTCAGAAGATGTTAACGAGAATAATGTTGAGTCGTACTTCAAAGATGTTGCTGCTATTTTAGTACCAGGGGGGTTTGGTAGTAGAGGTGTTGAAGGTAAGATAATCTCAATAAAATATGCTCGAGAAAATCAGATTCCTTTCTTGGGGATATGTCTAGGAATGCAGTTAGCTGTTATCGAATACGCTAGAAATATTCTAGGTATAAAGGACGCTCATTCTAGTGAACTAGAGCCAACGACAGCAAATCCAGTAATTGGATTAATAACAGAATGGCAAGCAGAAGATGGTACTGTTCATCAAAGAACACATAGTTCTGATCTCGGTGGGACAATGCGTCTAGGTGGATATAAGTGTGTCTTAAAACAAGGCTCGCGCGCTAGAGAAATATACCAAGCTGATGAAGTGGTTGAAAGACATCGTCACCGCTACGAGGTAAATAGTAATTATGTTGAGCGCCTTGAGGAAGCAGGTTTGATTTTCTCAGGAAGATCTGAAGATAATAAATTGATGGAGCTTATCGAAATTCCTCAGCATAAATGGTTTATAGCATGTCAGGCGCATCCAGAGTTTACTTCTACACCAAGATATGGACATAAATTGTTTGAATCTTATATCCAAGCAGCTATCGAAAATTCTAATAATTAGTCACTACTTTTGATATTTCATGAATAAAAGTGCTATAATTTGACTTAATTAACTATTGGAGAATAATTTAAAATGACTAAACAAAGAACTTTATCTATAATTAAGCCAGATGCTGTAGAGAAAAATGTAATTGGTGAGATCTATAGCCGTTTTGAGAAAGCAGGATTAAGAATTATTGCAGCTAAAATGAAGCATTTGTCAAAAGCAGAAGCTGAAAGATTTTATGCAGTACATAAAGATAGACCTTTTTTTAGTGCGCTTGTTGAGTTTATGATTTCAGGTCCTGTGATGATACAAGTTTTAGAAGGTGAAAATGCAATAGCAAAAAACCGTGAGTTAATGGGTGCAACAAACCCTAAAGAAGCTAAAGCAGGCACTATTAGAGCCGATTTTGCTGATAGTATCGATGCAAATGCTGTCCATGGCTCAGATGCAGAAGATACAGCAGCACAAGAGATAAGATATTTCTTTAGTGATACTGAGATTTTCGGCTAAGATATAATCTGATCTAATAAATATTTAGGAGGAGATTGGAAATGAGTTGGTTAACTAGAGTAATTGGTAGAAGTCTTGGTTTAGAAGCGCAGAAAAAAGATATGCCATCTGGAGTTTGGAGTCAGTGTCCTAATTGTGGTGTAACTCTATATTCAGAAGAGCTACATAACAATAAGTCAGTATGTCCAAGCTGTAATTACCACTATAGAATTTCTGCTAGAAATAGACTAAACCTATTCTTTGATAGAGATAGTATGCAAGAGCATTTTGCAAATGTATCGCCTGTTGATATGCTTAAGTTTAAAGATACAAAAACTTATAAGGATAGATTAGCTCAGGCACAGAAAAAAACTGAAGAGCAAGATGCTTTAGTGGTAATGGAAGGAACAGTTAAAGGATTTCCTGTAGTTGCAGCAGCATTTAACTTTATGTTCTTAGGTGGTTCTATGGGTTCTGTAGTGGGTGAGAAGTTTGTTAGAGGTGTCAAGCTTGCTATTGAGAAAAAAGTGCCATTTATCTGCTTTACAGCAAGTGGTGGTGCTAGAATGCAGGAATCATTGTTCTCACTAATGCAGATGGCAAAAACTAGCGCAGCTTTACAAAAATTAGCAGAAGCTAAACTACCATACTTGGTAGTTTTGACAGACCCAACAACCGGTGGTGTATCTGCTTCGCTTGCTATGCTGGGTGATATCCATATCGCGGAGCCAAAAGCTTTGATTGGATTTGCTGGTCCTAGAGTAATCGAGCAAACTGTAAGAGAAAAATTACCAGAAGGTTTCCAAAGAAGTGAATTTTTAGTAGAGAAAGGTATGGTTGATATGATCGTTGATCGTAGAAACTTAAGAGGTGAAGTCGCTAAATTAATAGACAAACTAATGCCTAATCTCACTAAAATAAACTACTCTCAACCTTTAGAGTATAAGTCTGAACAACAAGCTTAATTTATAATCAAAAAATGAGCGTCGAAATTAAAATAGCTAAATTAATGGCTAAGCCTGATGCTCTCTATTGCGATCTTCTTGATTTATCACTAATTCTTAGTAGATTTAATTTTGCTAAAAAGTTTAAAGTCATAACTATAGCTGGTACTAATGGTAAAGGTACGACAGTAGCTATGTTAGAAGAGCTTTTAGTAACTAATAATAAGAATGTTTTAAGTCACACTTCACCACACGTTTTTAAATTTAATGAAAGAATATCATTAAACAAACAGCCAATATGTGATAGTGTTCTTTTGGAGATTTTAGAAAGATTAGAAGAATTGGCTCCTGAATATCGTCTCTCATATTATCAAATTGCTTTTTTATGCCTTTGTATCTATTCGCAAAGAGTTGAGCTTGATTATCTAATTTTAGAAGTTGGTATTGGTGGTAGATTGGATGCAGCAAATATAATTGATGCTGATATAACAGCTATTACAAATATTGACTTTGATCATTGTGAGATATTAGGTGATACTCTTGATAAAATAGGTTTTGAGAAAGCTGGAATATCAAGGCCACAAGTTCCACTTTTTCTAGGTTCACAAATGCCGCAGAGTGTCTATGAATATGCACAAACGATAGGGGCAGTTATTTATCAAAATAGTTATGAGTATAGCTCAAGACAGTGTTTTACTCATAGTTATAATATAGCCATGGGGATAGCAGAATATCTTTTTTATAGGATGCAGATATCATATATCCCAAATCTTGAGGATATAAGAGCAAGAGCAAGGTTTGCGACTCTTAAGAATGATTCGCTAAATAACAGTTATGTTGTTGTTGATGTTGCTCATAATCCTGCTTCAGTCAGACATTTATTTGAGCTATTAGAGAGCAAATTTGCAGGCAAAAATATTCGCTATGAGGCAATATTTGGTATCTTAGCAACCAAAGATATACGCGAAGTACTTAATATAGCTAAACAGCATGTCTATAAGTGGGATGTCATAGATCTTAAATATCTCGACTCAAGAGCAGCTGATCTTGAAAAGATAAAACAAGAATTTAAATTACAACAGATAATTCGTGTAGATTATAACAAAGATTTAAGCAGTGTTTATCTAGCAAAAAAAGATACTCTTACGGTAGTGTTTGGATCTTTTGTATTAGCAGGAGAATTTATAAGACATTATGAAAAGTATACTAGTAAATGATGAAGAGCAAATGTATCAACTTGCCAAAGAGTATTCTCAACAGCTAAAGCCTGGTCAGATTATCTATTTGTATGGTGATTTAGGTGCGGGTAAAACTACGTTTGTCAAAGGTATACTCAATGCACTTGGTTATACTGGTAACGTTAAAAGTCCCACTTATACTCTAGTTGAGAGTTATGAGTTTGACAAATTTGATATTTATCATTTTGACTTATATAGGTTGGCTGACCCAGAAGAGTTAGAATGGATAGGTGCACGTGATTATTTCAATCAAAAAGATATTTGTTTTATTGAGTGGCCTGAGAAAGGTAAAGGTTTTTTACCATTAAATACCACTAAGGTACATATAAAATATCTAGCTCAAGGTAGACAAGTAGATTTTTACTAAAAATCTCTATAAATCTTATGCAAAAGTGTATTATACTTTTAAAAATGTGACGCTTGATGTTTTTGTATTGCAGGAGAAATAGATGAAAGCTAAATTTATAATTGCTTTTTTATCAATATTGTTTTTTAGTTCATCATATGCAACTTTGGAGCAATGTTATAAAGATGGTGTAAATCAAGATTATGAGAAAGTTTTGGAGTCTTGTAAACCATACTTGAAAACTGATGCACGTGCCACTGGTCTTCTAGCAGAGGCAAATATTCAGCTTGATTCAAGTGATAAATTAGCTCTAGAGGATGCGTTATGGGCAGTAAATTTTTATCAAAAAAATGGTGCTCCAAAAGATCCAGAAGGTGCTAGATCGTATTCTTATTTAGTATATCTGATTGGTGAGTTATATTTCTTTGGTTCTGACGATATTAAGGTAGATCAAAAAAAAGGTATAGAATATATTATAAAATCAGCTAATTTGGGCTATGATATTGCACAAAATCAGTTAGGAAACCTCTACGTCAGAGCAGGAAAAGTTCCTGGCCCAAATTTTGCTAAGGCTTATAAATGGTATAAGTTAGCTATTGCTAATGGTAGTCTAGATGCACGTAATGCTTACCTGATGAATAATGAAAGAAGCTTTATAGAAAACTATCCATACTGTATATCGATTGGTAGAGCGCTAATTGGCGATACATATTTAAATGGTTTGGCAGGTTTACCAAAGAGCCCTGATTTTGCAATTCAATGGTATCAAAAAGCATACGAGCTAGATCATATATCTCCTGTAGAAACTGGCCTAGCAAGAGCATATATGGCAAAAGGAGATAAAAAGCTTGCTTATAAGTATGCGCGTGAAGCAATACAACAGCCATATGCCCCAGCATTTGTTGTAATTGCAGATTTAACTGATAACAAAGTGGCTAAATATGCATATCTAGCGGAAGCTGTCGAATTGTATAAAAATCCAGCACTTAAATTCTGGAGTCAGTTTAATGAGTATTGTATGCCAGATATTTCTGATAATGGTCTGAAGCAAGCGCAGCGAAATCTTGCTAAAATTAAATTATCAAAGCAAGAGTTAGAATTAGCTACCAAAGAGCAGCAAAGTTTGAGAAATAGCTGGCAACAAAATGCGGTGACTTCTAAATAGCGCTTATTTATTCTACTAAACAATGCAAAAATTCTTCTCAAATAGTTTAATCGTTTCTATCTTTTTGTTTTTATCAAAACTTCTTGGCTTTGTTAGGGATTTATTATTAGCAAGCTTTTTTGGCAGCGGAGCTGCTTTGCAGGCATTTTTAGTGGCTTTTAGATTTCCTGAGTTTATCCGTAAGGTAACCTCTTCAGGAACACTAACACAGATTATAAACCCATATCTAAATGGTAGCATTAATCAAAGAAATAACAAATTCATTATAACGATCTTATATTTTATAGCTTTGTTTTTGCTTATTGTTACGTTCTTGGCGATAGTATTTAGTAATATTTGGGTTGGTATTTATGCTTATGGTTTTGTTGATGAAACTAGTGTTTTAGTATTGGTAAAAAGCATGTTTGTAATAATGATACCGTATGTGCTTTTTAATGGTGTAATGGGTGTGATATCAGCAATTTTAAATAGCTATAGTAAATATGTTGTATCATCATTATTGCCAATAGTTCTAAATGTGGTGATGATTATTGGTGTGGATATATCTCCAAGATTTAATGTACCTATATATAGTGTTGCGTATGCTGTTTTGTTAGCTGGTATTATTCAGGTAAGCATAGGTGGTTATAGCCTTATAAAATTAATCGGTAAAATTAGCTTTAGTAGAGATATTTTTTTAGTAAAAGATAGTCGGGCAAAGATCTTTCTGCGTAAACTTCCTTCAGCTTTTCTTGGTACAGCAATATTACAGATTAATGGACTTGTTGAGACATTCTTTGCATCATTTTTACTCTCAGGAAGTCTAGCATGGCTGTATTATGCTGATAGAGTCAATCAATTTTTGTATGGAGTTTTTGGTACAGCAATTGCTACGGTGATGATTCCATATTTAATTGATTGTAAAAGAGATAAACAGCAATTCTTTAAGACGACTTTAGCGGCAATTATAAGATTTACACTGTTAGTGACAATCCCTGCTATAGTTGGTTTATTTGTGCTAGCAAAGCCTATAGTTATTTCGTTATTTTACTATGGTAAATTTAGTTTAAATGACGTTGATTTTACTTATTTAGCAATGCTTGGATATTTAATGTCGTTATTTTGTTTTGTAGTAGTTAGAGTTATTGTTTCGGCACTTTATGCACAAAATAAGACAACAATAGTTTTCTATATAAGTTTAGTATCTTTGATAACTACTATATGCTTAGATATATTTATTGTACATTTTTTTAGTGGTGATAAATATGCTTTTGTATATTTAGCATTAGCTAGCTCATCAGTAGCATTATTAAATTTATTTATCCAGCTGTGGGTGCTTTGTGATTTTAGTTTTAAACTATTTATAGTTACTTATTTACATTTTATGACGATTGTCAAGATTATCATTGCCAGCACTACTATGGTTTTGGTATTAAAATTATTTAATCTAAGTGATAGTTATTGGATTACATTATCAATGTTTGGTAGACTCAAGAGTATAGCTTTGATAGTGTTTATAGGAGTATGTGTTTACCTAGTGACTATACTGCTATTAGTGGGGATCAAGCCGCTAAAAACACTAGAATGATAATTTATTAACTAGTTATAATCATTAGTGAAAAAACTTATTTAGGATAATAATGTACGATTTCAAAAAAATAAATAACCTACGCGGGATAGAAAGAGAAACTTTAAGAGTTACTGATTGTGGTAATCTAGCAACTTCTAATCACCCTGATGGTTTAGGACATAAGTTGACTAATAATAGTATTACCGTTGATTTCTCTGAAAATTTGCTTGAGCTGATAACTAAACCGCATGATAGTATAGATAAAGCAATCGGTGAGCTATATCAACTTTCGGCATTTACTTTGGATAATATGCACAGTGATGAAATTATCCTTAATACTAGTATGCCACTATCTGCTAACGATAATGATATACAGGAAGCAGATTTTGGGAGCTCAAATTCGGGGCGAATGAAGCGTGTTTACCGTAAAGGGCTATCTGCGCGATATGGTAAAATTATGCAGATAATTTCCGGGATACATTATAATTTTTCTTTTGATAAAGACTTAATTAGTAATATTGCTACTAACAAGCAAGTATCAATATCAGATATTTATTTTGATGTGCTTAATAACTATTTTGAGTTTATGTGGCTTTTACCGTATCTTTTTGGCGCTAGTCCTATATGTGCTAAGACTTCTGTTAAAAATAAACCTGATTATTTATCAGTTTTAGATGATAAGTTTTATGTTGGTGAATACGCTACAAGCTTGAGAATGAGTGACCTTGGCTACACAAGTCCCGCACAAAAAGATTTAGCAATATCATATGATAACGTTAAGGCATATGTTAAAGATTTAATTCAAGCAACTGATGATACTTTTGCTGATTATAAGCGTATAGGCCTTTATAATTCTCAAGGGCAAAGAATACAGTTAAATGATAGTATTTTACAGATAGAAAATGAATATTACAGCGCAATTAGACCTAAGCAAATTGCTAAAAGAGGAGAGAGACCTGCTTGTGCATTATATAACCGTGGTGTTGAGTATGTTGAGGTTAGAGTTCTTGATGTCGATCCATTTGAGCCGGTGGGTATAAGCAAAGATACAGCGCTTTTTGTTGAGGTGATGTTGATGACTTGTCTAGACAAAGATGCTAAAAAATATCATAAAGATATTATCAAACAGGCAAAACAAAATTTAACTGCAGTTGCAATACAGGGACGTAATCCACAACTTAAGCTTAAAAAGCTTGATGATGATAGTGAAATACTTTTAAAAGATTATGCTTTAGAATTGTTTGATGAAATTGAGGCTGTAGCTAAGAAAATGCCTAAAGAATACTTAGATGCTGTTGAAATTCAAAAGCGCAAAGTATTAGATATATCGCAAACACCTTCAGCTAAAATAATAGAATTAGCTAGACAACATGGTTATAAAAAATTTATCTTAGATATATCTCGCCAAGTATCACAACAATTCAGAAGTTATGAGCTTCCAGCAGCAATTGTAGCTAAATTAAAAGACCAAGCTGGCCAATCTGTTGCTGCAGAAAAAGAATTAGTTGCTAATGATAAAATTTCCTTAGATGAATATATCAATAGATATTATGAATCTTCAAAGGGTTGTTGTTAGGTGGGGTGTAATGCTGGTAAAAAATTTTACTATAACACCTCGTTTAAATATAATCTATCATAAAAATCTCATACTTAATTTGTTTACTGAGTCAGTCAAAACAAAGTCTTTTAAGATGACTAATATTAATTTCTAAGTTTGAAATAAAAAAAGATACAAAAAAAACCAGCACAAGGCTGGTTTAGTTTGCTGCGATAAATGAAAAAACTAATTATATTTTTTTCATGCCGCCAAATCTCTTCTTGAACTTATCAACACGTCCAGCAGTGTCAACGATTCTTTGCTTACCAGTATAGAATGGGTGACATTCTGAACAGATATCGATGTTCATTTCTTTTTTTCCAGCTGTTGATCTTGTAACGAAAGTATTGCCACAGCTACAAGTTACAGTTACTTCTGTATATTTAGGGTGAATTTCTTGTCTCATTTTTATAGTTTCCTTATTTTTATAATCTGACATCGCCACTTAGACTCTCTCATCTAAGCACCATATCCTCTTTAGTAGAATAGCTTAGCGATTTTAGCCTAAATTATCCACAGTATCAAGTTTAATTCGAAGAAATATACTTTTCGCGGCGAACATTTTTGGCGTTAAAGCCAGCTTGTGTAAGCATTTCATATGATTCATCTATCATATTTGGGTTACCACAAACATAGACAACATCTTTTTCTGGATCTAAACCTATTTTATCAAATTGGTTTTGTACATATCCTGAAATTTCATAATCTCTAAGATCTTGAGTTTCTCTACTTAGGCATAGTTTAAAGTGGATATTATGATGCTTTTTAGCAAACTCAATAAAATCATCTTGATAAAGTGCATCTTTACGATATTGCACACCTAAAAGAATATGTATCTCAGTATTATCAGCTTTTTCTAGTAGTTCTGGGAACATCGCTCTGTATGGAACAATACCAGTACCAGTACCAACTAAAATTAGTTTTCTGATTTCTTCATCTTTTTTTAGTACTAATCTACCAGCTGGTCCCATCGCAGCTGCTGTATCACCAACTTTCATATTAAAAAAAGTATCTGTGGCGATACCGCCCTCAACATAAGTCATACCTATCTCTAAAAGCATATTATCAGCAGGTAATGATCCTAAACTGTAGCTTCTACGCTTTATATTACCATCTTCATCTGTGAGCAGAAACGTAATAAATTGTCCCGCAATAAAATCAAGAGGCTTACCATCTGTTCTTTTGAAAACAAAGTGTCTAACCTTATCAGTAATATCTTTAAAAGATACTAATTCAAGTTCAAATTTTTCTAGTGCCATTTTATGAAAAATTAATATGTATATTTGTAACAGCTGTAATTGTATAATAATTTTATCTAGATGATAAGTTTGTATTTAAGATATGCGACGAATATTTAGTTTTTTGCTGTTTTTTCCTTGTCTAGGTTTAGCAACTATGACTCAAGCTGAGATTGATAAGCTATACACAAAACCTATTGTTTTAAGTAGTAAACAATATACCTTTAATGTAGAACTTCCGGTAGACTGATGGTTACAGATGGTTTTTAATTTCGCCAGATTATGATTACATTGATGATGATAGCTATAGCCATGAGAGTGTGGATATACAAAACTCAAAATGGGGTGGTATGGATAACTTCAAACTTAAACTTACCAAGAAGTTTAGAAAAGTTCCGCATAAGATTGTATTGCATTTTGAATGCTTGCGACCATTTGAGAGTAATCCAAAAATTTTAACAAAAGACGTGACAGTTCTATCGCTGCCAGATTAGGAGAATTTATGAAGAAAATAATTATAGTAATAGCCTCTATGCTAATTGCTTTGACAGCAAATGCAACAGGGGATTGTAGTGACAAAAGTTTTAATGATATAAAAAGTAAGGCTAGACAAATGGAGCAAGCTTGGGATTCAGCTGATGTTGAAAAAGTAGTTTCGTTTTATGCTGATGATTTTATATACATGAGTGGTGGTAAGCCTTATACAACTAAAAATGCTGTACTAAAACATTATGTCGATGGATTTGCTGCAAACAGCTCTGGTAAGAGAGATATGGGTAAACTTAAGCTTAATTATCAATATTGTAGAAATCTTGATCAAAATTATCAGTTAGTCATACTAAAGTTTATTTGGACAAGTTCGGATGGTAAGGTTGCCTCAGGTCATGACTTACTTGTTTGGCATAAAGATAGTAAAGGTGATTATGAAATTATTGTAGATTTTCCACAGTAGTAGTTTATATAAAGATAGGAGATATAGTTAATCCGAGAGTATTTTGTTAAACACATAAGAGATAGCATCACAAAATTTTTCAAAACTATTATTCACTTTTCTAAATATTTTTTTAAAGTTAGCCCAAACCTTTTCAATAGGATTTAAATCTGGAGAGTACGGAGGTAGATATAATATTTGTACATCAAATTTATTGGCTATTTCAATCAGCTTAGAGGATTTATGGAAACTAGCATTATCCATTACTATAGTAGTTTTAGGTTTTAATGATGGGCATAAGTGTTCCTCAAACCATTGATTAAAAATTTCAGTATTGGTATATCCACTGTACTCTAATGGAGCTATAATCTTTTTATCTGCATAATTATATCCAGCAACAATACTTCTTCTTTGTGTTTGATATGCTAAAACCTCACCATAACTAGGCTCACCAATTAGTGACCATCCTCTTAGGATAGAAAGCTTATTGTCACACCCCATCTCATCTATATAAAATAACAAGTTTTGAGCTATTTCTTTTAGTTTTTCTATATACTCCAACCTTTCATGTTCTTTTCTTTGCTTATATTTTGGAGTCTTTTTTTAAAACTAAAACCAAGTCTATTAAGACAATCATAAAATGTACTTCTTGGAATATTAGGGGCTAATGCTTCTTTTATATCTAATGCACTTGCATCTGGATGATCTATCAAATACTGTTCAATCAATGTTTTATCGGTAAAGCTAGCGACTCTGCCACAACCAACTCCTTGCTTTGAACTATAATCTCCGGTTCTTTTATAAAACTCTATCCATGAAACAACTGTACGCTTATCTATGTTAAAAAACTTACTCAGCTCGAACTCCGTCATACCTTCTTCATATTTATTAATTACGATGTCTCTAAAATATTGGCTATATGATGGCATTTTTATTAGGTTCTGTGCACAAAAAACTTAAATTATATTGAAAATAGCTAAACCGCTGTTATTTAAGATTTGAAAAGCAATAAATATCAATGGTTTAGCAAATGAATTATCATATAAAAGAAGTATTCTGGTCAATTATTTTATCATTCTTAAAATCACAAAAAGGTATACATACCAATGATGAAGCCAAATTAAGATTGTTTATTGAAGCTGTATTTTATGTGTTACGTACAGGCTGTCAATGGAGAATGTTACCATTTTATTATGGTAAATATAGATCAATACATAAGCGTTTTAAAGATTGATGTGATAAAGATATATTTTCTAGATTATTTAAATCAGTACAAAACCCTGATTTACAAGAAGTCATGCTTGATTCAACAATAGCAAGAGCACATGCTTGTGCTACGGGATATGATAAAGATGATAACCAAGCAATTGGTAGATCAGTTGGTGGGATAACCACTAAAATCCATGCTATGACTGATGCTTTAGGTAATCCAATAGAAATATTGTTGTCAGAGGATAAAACTCATGATAGTAAAGTAGCTATAGATTTACTAAAAAATGTATATAATACAAAAGTTATCGCTGATAGAGCATATCATTCTAATGAAATCAGGCAGCATATTCAAGGTATATCCTCTGAAGCTGTTATCCCTTGTAAATCAAATACTCTAAACCATATACCTTTTGATAGTCATGTATATAAAGAAAGACATTTGATAGAGAATTTCTTTTCTAAAATTAAGCATTTTAGAAGAGTATTCTCTAGATTTGATAAAACCATTTCAGCATATATAGGAATGATTAAATTAGCTTGTACTTTTATTTGGTTACGATGAATATTTATTTTTGTGCACAGAACCTAAATAAAAGCTTAAATTATTTTTTTTATATGATATAAACTCTAGTGATAGTCTAATATTTAGATTATTAGACTTTGATATAAAACTGTAAGGAGATAATTATGAAAAAAATAATTGCGATTGTTTTAGTATCATGTGTACTAGCTTCATGTGTATCAATATATCAGCCATTACATGCAGATCAACAATAACAACAAAAAGCATAACAAGGGAGAACGGGGTATGAAAAAGAATATTTTTAGAATCGTAATAATAGGGTTGTTTTCAATGACTTTAATATCATGTGTAGTTAAAAATGTGTGCCCTACCAAGAAAGATGCCAACGGAAACGAGTATTTAGATCGTAATGCTTGTACATCTACACCATATTTAGTAGGTCTTATTCCTATGGCATAATCTTTATGTCTTTGCTTCTGATTATATCTAACTCGATTTCAGCAGATTGCTTAATATTTCGGTAAAACTCTATAAAATTAAAATTATACCTATGCATTCTAATATTTAAAAGTCAATAGAATAAGACTATAGACTATTATAATAAGGCTTGCATATGAATAAAAATTAATTGAGTGATAAGTACTTTTTCTAATCCTTGTAATAAACAAGCATTATGGTGAATAAACTGTAAGATAATTTCAAATATATTTATATAAAAATATTATTTTATTTGATAATTCTAATAGTGCGCGGCAGCTTAATACTAAAATAACAAGTGCTTAGGATGCTAATAGCTATTAAATCTTCAATGTGTTTTGTTAATTTTCTCATAAATAAAACAATGTATTGATAAATTAAGTATATGGTATTAAAAATTTGAAATTCAATTTTAATATGCTAATATTATGTATTGTACAAAGATACATTATACTATTTTATTGGGTTGGTGAAATAATATCAATCCTTATAAATAACATTGATGCTTTTATTGATTAAATATAAAAAGCTCTATCATTAAGTTGAAAAATTGATAGTTTAATTTACTTGGTGAAGTCTTTTTATCCTTCTAGAACTTATAAATAAATGAATAAAAAATAATTTCTACTGGGAATTTTTATTTTTTTTTAAAAAAAAATTATTTTAAGCATTATTTAAATTTAATAAAGCTACTAAACTGAAATAATTGCTGTAGAAAAGGTTGTTGCAAATGATAAAAAATGTAAGATGAATAGCTCAAGGAGGGTCATTCATATTTTAATATTAATTAAAGGAGACTCGTTATATGGCGAATCAATATTCTGGAAATTTTGAGCAAATTGTCAAAAATAGATTTAAATGCTCAGCGAGAGAGATCTTATTAAAATGCCAAAGAGAAGGCTTAAGTTACCAAGATGCTGAAAAAGTTTTGGGTTTTAAGCATGTTACTATCAGAAAGTGGGCTAAGAGATTTGATATTAAGCTCCCGCCTAGATTTAGATCTCATGATGAGCATCTTGAACAAAGAAGAGAGATAGCATATGTCAATCAATGTAAGTTGAATAAAATCAATAAAAGAAATGTTTTTAGTCGCTGCTGGATAAATATGAATCTTTATTCTGTAATCAAAGCTAAATCTTGATTTACTTGTATTTTAATATTATTTTTATTCTCTTCAAATTTGAAACTGACATTATTTCCAGAAGTTAAAATAATTACTGTTGAGCCGAAGTTAAACCATCCAAGTATATCGCCTTTATTGAATTTGATATTAAATTTAGCAGAATTATAGTCCCAAGTTTGTATGTCTTTGTAGTAGTTCGGAGCAATTTTACCATGCCATACTGTTTCTATACCTGCAACTAAAAGAGCACCGACAAAAATTACTGCAATTTCTCCAATTATTGTATCAAAGTAGCAGATTAGACGTTCATTTTTTGCAAAGAGATTATCAACTTTACTGGTCGTTATTTTATTAACCGAGAAAAGTTTGCCTGGAATATAAACCATCTTTGTAAGCTTTCCATCTATAGGCATATGTACTCTATGATAATCTTTTGGTGAAAGATATATAGTTGCAAATTTTGTGAAGCTAGTTGTTGAACTACTAGCAATTAATGATTCTAGAGAAAAGAGTTTACCTTTGGCTTGAATTAGACTATTATCAGTTATCGTGCCGAATTGACTTAATACACCATCTGCAGGAGAGGAGATAACATTTTTATCATTAGAAATGGGTCTTAAATCATCTTTAAGTTCTCTTATGAAAAAATCATTAAAAGATTTGTATTTGCTTATATCGGTTTCTTTAGCTTCAACTAAATTAATATTGAATTTCTTAATAGCAAGTTTTATTAGATGGTTTTTAATAATTTTATTTTCTGAGTCAGCAAGTTTACTAACTAAACGTGATGTTAAAGTGTGAGGAAGTAGATATTGTAAATATATAAATAAATTATCTCTCATTAATTCTACCTATTTTATTATTTAAAGCTTTTATTATATTAGTATAGCACTGTGCTATAATGATAAGTCAATTTAATTAGTTATTTATGTTACTAAAAAATGAGAAATACTATCAAGATAGTCATTTTATTGAGTCTTGGAATGTTACTACAAAATTGTGCTACTAGTGATGTTGAAAATGATTTTTCTTATGAGAACTTGACAGATACTATAAGTGGTTCACCATTTAGAAATAGGAAGTATGATTATGCAAGAGTAAAAGTATCAGAAGAGCCAGCGCTAAAAATTCCAACAGGACTAAATGGTGAAAAGATAAAACCAGCATTGAAACTTCCAGATGGTGATAATAATTATGCTAGATCACAAGTAAATGAAGCACAGAAGCAAATGCTACCACCAAATTACGCAGATAAATTTGATATGGAGAAAATTATTAGTGATCAAATATCGAAAGTTTCAATCAGTGTTGTCTATGATGATACCGGGTCATTAAAGCTTGTATTTAGGGAGCCTTTATCGATAACTATTAACCTTTTAGATAATTATTTTAAAGAACATCCTGATAGTTATGTAATTACTACTGAGAAGGATGAGATTTTATCTGGACATTTGATAACAGTAAAAGATACAAAGAAAGATTTAATTTTCGTAATATTAGCTCGAAAAGTAGATGAATTATCAAGTTTAGTCAAAGTTAATGTGGTATTTACTAGTGATGGCAAGACTTTAGCTCCAAATCATATAGATGAAGGAGTTAGAATTTTAAGTGATATTCGTAAAGACTTAAATAATACTGAGCTTAAAAATGATAATAATATTGAGATTGCAAAACAAGCTGAAGCTAATTTAGCAGCTTCAGAGGCAAATCCTAAAAATGGTAAATCTAGCCTTGGAGGATTGTTAGGTTCAAAGAAAAGTAGTTTTGGCTTTGGCTCATACGATAGAAAAATTGACAATTCATTAGAGCAGCAAAAAACTAATACAAACCAAGAGCAGCAACAAGATTATACACAAATGACAGCGCCAGCTGATGATAAGGTCTATGATAGTCAAGCACAGCCTCAAGTATTAAATACATAGGTGATGATATGTATGATATTTCAGTTTTTATAGGAAGATTTCAGCCTTTTCATAAGGGTCACTTACATAATATAATAATAGCGCTACAAAATAGCAAAAAAGTTATAATTAATATTGGTAGTTGTTTTAATGCACCAAATATAAAAAACCCTTTTTCTTTTGAGCAAAGAAAACAGATGATAGAGAGTGATTTACAAGTCGCTGGAATTGATTTAGATACTGTAGTCATAGAGCCTTTGGCTGACTATTTTTATCAAGAACAAAAGTGGCAGGATGAATTACGTAAAAATGTCTATAAGCATGCTAAAAATAATAATAGTATCGCTATCGTTGGGCATATTAAGGATAGTTCTAGCTATTATATAAGAAGTTTTCCTGAATGGGATTATATAGGAGTTGATAATTATAAAAACTTTAATGCCACTGAATTTAGGCAAAAGTTTTATAACGGCATTATATCAAAGCAATATATGTGTAGTAATGACCCTAAATTAGGTACTTATAACTTTTTGACAAAGTTTATGGATACACAAGTATATCAAGACTTAGTTGCAGAAAATAATTATGTTATTGAGTATAAAAGATTATGGCTGAAAGCTCCATTTAAGCCAAACTTTGTGACGGTTGATGCTTTAGTTATAGTGAATGATCATATTCTGATGGTACAGAGGAAAGCTCACCCTGGCAAAGATTTATGGGCACTGCCTGGGGGATTTCTAGAGTGTGATGAAACTATCGCACAAGCTATAATTCGAGAATTATTTGAAGAAACAAATATCAACCTAACTCATGAGCAACTCGCTATAGCAAAACGCTGTGAAAAAGTTTTTGATTATCCTGATCGTTCAGTAAGAGGTAGAACAATTAGCCATGTTGGGTTGTTTGTTTTTGATCAATGGCCAAGCTTACCAGAGATTAATGCTGCCGATGATGCAAAGGATGTCAAATGGATATCTTTGGGCTCAAATATTAAAAATATCTGTGATAGAATGTTAGAAGATCATTATCAAATTATCACGATTTTATTAGAGGAATGTGGTAAGAAACTATAAGGAGTTTTTTATTATGGGTTTATCAGTTGTTATTTTGGCTGCAGGCAAAGGTTCAAGAATGAACTCAAACAAACCAAAGGTTTTACAAACATTAGCAGCAAAAACGTTGATTGAGCATGTTGTAAGTTCTGTTGAGAAACTAAACCCAGATAATATAGTTGTTGTTACAGGGCATCTAAAAGAGCAAGTTGAAGATGCATTGCAAGGAAGAAATATAACATTTGTCTATCAGCAGCAGCAACTTGGTACAGGTCATGCGGTATTACAGGCATTACCTTACTTAAAAGAACAAAAAGTTCTTATTCTTTATGGGGATGTACCTTTAATTTCAACTGAAGTTTTAGAAAACCTTGTTGATACTACCAATGATGATGACCTTGGCGTCTTGACCGCGTTTGTTGAGAATCCTCAAGGTTTAGGTAGAATTGTTAGAGATAAGTTTGGTGCAGTTACAGAGATTGTTGAAGAAAAAGATGCGAATGATATCCAGCGTCAAATAAAAGAAATTAATACTGGAATTTATTGTGTCCATAAAAATTTACTGCAAAAATGGTTGCCAGAGATAAAAGCAAATAATGTCCAGAAAGAATATTATTTAACAGATATAATCACATTTGCAAAAGCCGATCATGTTTCTATAAATGTAACTCATCCAATTAATGAGTTTGAAATTTTGGGTGTTAATGATAGAACACAATTAGCTAGTCTTGAGCGAGTTTGGCAAAGAAATGTTGCTGAAAAGATTATGGCTAAAGGTGTAAGTATTGCTGATCCGAATAGATTTGATGTGCGTGGTAATCTTGATGTTGGTAAAGATTGCTGGATAGATATTAATGTAATAATCAAAGGTAATGTTAAGCTTGGTAATAATGTTGTCATAGGAGCTAACTGTATACTTAAAAATTGTATTATCGAAGATAATGTTAGAATTAAATCTAACAGTATGGTCGATGGTTCTATTATTCGTGAAGGTGCAATAGTTGGTCCTTTTGCACGTGTTAGACCTGAATGTGATGTTAAAGAGGGTGCTGTTATTGGAAACTTCGTTGAAGCTAAAAAAACGATTCTTGGCAAAGGTTCAAAAGCATCGCATTTAACTTACCTTGGTGATAGTGAAATTGGTGCTAATTGTAATATAGGCGCTGGAGTAATAACTTGTAATTATGATGGGGTTAATAAACATAAAACAGTTATAGGGGATTATGCGTTTATTGGATCTGATTCACAATTAATAGCTCCAGTTAACATTGGTCAAGGTGCAACTGTTGGTGCTGGATCAACTATTGTAAAAGATGTTCCCGCTGATAATCTTGCAATTTCAAGAGCAAGACAGCGTCATATTGATACTTGGCAGAGATCCGTCAAGAAAACAGATAAATAATAAAAAATAAGGTTTGTGTTATGTGTGGAATAGTAGGTGCTAACTCTACAAGAAATGTTACTAATATCTTAATTGAAGGTTTAAAAAAACTAGAGTACAGAGGTTATGATTCTGCTGGTTTGGCAATAATTGATGATAAAAATAATATAGATATATGTAAAGAAGTTGGTAAAGTTATTGAACTAGAGAAATCTGTACATAACTTAGCTAATTTTAAAGGAGATATAGGTATTGCTCATACTAGATGGGCTACTCATGGTAAACCATCTAAGAATAATTCTCACCCTCATGCTTCGGAAAGCTTTTGTATAGTCCATAATGGAGTCATAGAGAACTTTGCTGAGCTTAAAAAAGTTCTTATTAATGATGGTTATAAATTTAAGTCAGATACTGATACTGAGGTTATCGCACATTTGCTACAAAAAGAATGGCGTGATAATTTTAGCATAGTTGATAATATTAAATATATTATGGCTATGCTTAAGGGAGCATATGCCGTAGCAATAATCTCACAAAAATTCTCTGATAAAATTGTTGCGGTGCGTTCAGGTTCGCCACTTGTAATTGGTGTGGGTATAGATGAGAATTTTATTTCATCAGATGCATTATCATTATTACCAGTTACAAATAAATTTTCTTATCTTGATGAAGGTGACATTGCAATTATTTCTAAAGACAATGTTGAGGTTTTTGATAATAATGGTGCAGCAAAAAATCTTGAGGTTGAGGAGTATAATTACTCTTCATCAAACGCCTCTAAAGATGGTTATAAGCATTATATGCTCAAAGAAATATATGAGCAGCCAGAGGCAGTTTCAAATACTATCTTAGCATCATTAGCTGATGGTGAAATTAGTCTGGATAGTTTTGATAAAAGAGCTAAAGAATTATTTGAAAAAACCAAACATATTTGTATAGTTGCATGTGGAACTAGCTATAATGCTGGGATGACAGCAAAGTATTGGATTGAAAAATATGCAAAAGTTCCATGTAGTGTCGAAATAGCAAGTGAGATTAGGTATAGAGATAATGTTGTGGTTGATGGTTCTTTGTTTGTCAGTATTTCTCAATCTGGTGAAACAGCAGATACTCTAGAGTCACTTAGAAAGAGCAAAAAGCAAAATTATGTTGGCAGTATGTGCATTTGTAATGTGCCAAATAGTTCGCTTGTGAGAGAATCTGATATTGCTTTTATGACAAAAGCTGGTGTTGAAATTGGAGTGGCTTCAACCAAGGCATTTACAACACAGTTGGTGGCATTAGCAATATTTACATTGGTAATTGCTAAACTCAAAAATAGTTTAACAGATCAACAGATAGCTAAATATACTGAAGAACTTAAAAATATCAGAGCTTTGGTTATGGGAGCCTTAAAACTAGATACTGAAATAGATCAGATAAGTGAGTATTTTTCTGATAAAGAGCATACTATCTTTTTAGGAAGAGGATTATATTATCCTATAGCTATTGAAGGGGCCTTAAAACTTAAAGAGATCTCTTATATCCATGCTGAAGCATACCCATCAGGAGAGTTAAAGCATGGTCCTCTAGCTCTAGTTGATAAGAATATGCCAATAGTTGCAGTTGTGCCAAATGATGAATTATTAGATAAAACCTTATCTAACTTACAGGAAGTACATGCTCGAGGCGGCAAGCTAATTCTTTTTGTTGATAAAGCTGTTAAAGAAAGAGTTAACTTTGATAATAGTATTGTGCTAGAGTTAGATGCAGGACATGATTTTAGTGCGCCTGTGGTATTTACGATACCGCTTCAGCTGTTGTCATATCATGTGGCTATAATCAAAGGAACGGATGTTGATCAACCTAGAAACTTAGCTAAATCTGTAACCGTTGAGTAAAAGCTAAAACTATTTTACTTTCTTATCATTTATTTTCCAAATATAATAATTGCTACTACCTAGTTAGTTTAATAAACAGTAAGGTGGATATGAATTTTAATAAATCTCTCTACTATTGCGATATCAGCCTTCAGATAATGACTCAAAATGATTTTGATAGATTATATAGTGTAGCAAAGGACCCTGAAATATGGACTCAACATAATGATAAATCAAGGTCTGAGCTAGATGGATTTAGAAAATATTTTGATGGTGGTTTGAATAATCCGCAAAATTGCTATCTAATCTTTTATAAAAAAGACTTGGTTGGTTCGACGAGGTATTATGAGTATGATTCTAATGCAAAATCAATAAAGATAGGTTATACATTTTATGCTAAGAAATATTGGGGTACAGATCTTAATGGCAAAGTTAAAAAGCTAATGGTAGATTATGCTTTTAAATTCGTTGACGATGTGTTTTTTGATGTTTGGGATAAAAATTTCGTTCGCAAAAAGCAGTAGCAAAGCTAGGAGCTAAGTTTTATTGTCATAATATTGCTCAACAAAAGTTTATATTTAGATTAACCAACAAAGATTGGCAAAGTAGTAATAATTTAGATTAAATAAATGCTCTTCTCTGAGAAATTCTTACTCTTTTAACAGCTTGGCGTTTTGCTATCTTTCTTTTTTCTGTTGGCTTTACGTAGTGCTGCCTATCTCTAAGCTCTTGCTTGATACCAGCTTTTTCGCAAGCACGTTTGAAGTTTCTTAAACTTATATCAAATGGTTTGCGCTCATCTACTTTAATACTTAGCATTATAGTACCTCAATATTGATAGCTTCAGGACCTTTTCTACCTTCTTGAGTTTCAAAAGTAACTTGCTGACCTTCAGCTAGTGTTTCACCATTTAATTTTGATATGTGTACAAATACATCTTTTCCACCATTTTCAGGCGTAATGAAACCAAATCCTTTTTGCTCATTGAAAAATTTTACTGTACCTTGTGATTTATTATTCATTTTTATTCTCTTTTGTTTTTTTACTTAGTTTTTAGCTATTAAAGCTAGTTATTTGGTGTATGGAATTATCAAATGACAATTTAAGAGATTAAGCAAAAACTGAAATTATAATAACGAAAATTTAGACTGAGTAGAAATTTTCCTTTATCCTTACAAAACTAAATTGTAGTATAAAATATTACTAAAAGATATATGTAACTGCAAAATATTCAAAGTTATCTAGAATTGTTGCTAGATTAGCTTTAGGTTTAATCTAACTTAGTCCTTTTAGCTTTAAGTAAGGCTTTGGCTTTATTCCATTGTTGTACTCGAGGTTCTAGAGTTTGGATTTTTTCTATAAACTCAGTTTCTAAATCTATGTTATAGACATTTGCTAGTTCAAGTAAGCTTACAAATACATCTGTAAGTTCTGCTTTAATTTTTTGATTATCATTAGTTTCTTCGTAGATTTCTTTCTTCATTATTTCGTTTGCTAATTCCCCAACTTCTTCTGATAAAGCAATAAAGCTAGCAAGTCTTGGGTGGATTATATCTTTTAAAAGTTCGGCAATAGTTTGTTGAGCTTGTTTTATTTGCATACTATTTAATCAGTTAGTTTTATCTTAATTTGCAATAATTTTAACATCCTTTTGTAAGATCTATATATTCATAAACTGATGGTTTATAATGTATGATTAGATTTTATTAAAAAATACTGATTACAGATGAGTCAAATAATAATAAAAACTCCTCAAGAAATAGAAAAGATGCGCGTTGCTGGTAGACTAGCAGCAGAAGTTTTAGAGATGATTACTCCTTTTGTTAAAGAAGGAGTTACAACCGCAGAGCTTGATAAAATTTGTCATGAATATATAGTCAAAGAGCAAGATGCATATCCAGCGCCGCTTAATTACCATGGGTTTCCTAAATCAATTTGTACTTCAATAAATCATGTTGTTTGTCATGGAATTCCAGCTGATAAGAAGCTTAAAAATGGTGATATATTAAATATCGATATTACAGTTAAAAAAGATGGCTATCATGGTGATACAAGTAAGATGTTTATGATAGGTGAGCCATCAGTCATGGCTAAAAAACTAGTAGAAGTTACTCATGAATGCTTATGGAAAGGTATAGAAGTAGTTAAACCTGGCAATCATTTTGGCGATATCGGCGCAGCTATAGAAAAGCATGCTAAGAAGTTTGGTTATTCGATAGTTGATGCTTTTTGTGGCCATGGGATAGGTGCTAATTTCCATGAACCACCGCATGTTATGCATCATGGTAAAGCTGGTACAGGCGCAATGTTTGAAGAAGGAATGATATTTACAATCGAACCGATGATAAATATCGGTAAAAGAGCAGTGTCAGTGCTAAAAGATGGTTGGACTGCTGTTACAAAAGACCGTTCACTCTCAGCACAGTGGGAGCATACAATTTTGGTTACAAAAGATGGTTATGAAGTCCTAACACTAAGAGAAGAAGAAAAAAACTAGTATGCCAAAACAAGTAACTCAAAAACTGGTAAATCAAAAGTGTGATCTTTTAAGATCTCAAAATGAAGAGATTACTGTCAGTAAAGTTAGAAAGCTGATTGGTGAGGGTGTATCTATTATTGATTTAGTAGAAAAAGTTACTTTGTATAAAGAAGATAAAAAACAAGCTTTAGAAGTTGCAGAGCAAGAAATACTAGAGCCTAATCAACCAGTACGTGATGAGCTGCTTGAAATCATAAGAGCTAGTCTAAAACAGTTTGACGTTGATAGAGATGATATTGCTTTTAGTTTACGTAGTGATATTATGCAATATATTCAACAACAAATATCTAATAATATCTCTAAGCTTAAGCATAAGCAAGCTGAGCTTTCTAATAAGAACGATAGCTTAGAAATTTCTAATATTAGTTTAGATCGTCGCTATAAAGAATTACTCGAAAAATATAATCAAATCAAAGAAGAAGCGTATAGTTTAAAGCAAAATTATAATTCAAAATCCATGAAGTTTTTAGAAAAAGAAACAACAGAGAAAATGCTTTTAGCTTGGGAAGACTTTAAGGGTATCAAAGAGCAATTGGTTAGTTTGAAAATGTATTCTAAGGTTGCTGCATATGATAAAAGTGGTGTTATTGTCATTAAGTTTCCAGCAACAGATTTTTTGACTCAAGAGTGCAGAGCAGGAGTAAGCAGATACCTAAAGGCAAAAACTGTATTTGATTATAGTATCCAAGCTTGGGTTCTCTCTGGCTTTAAGGATATTCTAAAAACTTTAGATTTTTTACAAAGAAATAAGTTTGTATTCTCCAAAGAGTTAGAAACTATTGCTTACTTAAGAAGACAGAAGAGTTAATTAATAAAAGTTATAAATATATCTTATGTAAAAGGAGTTGTATGAATGGCTAAATTTTTGAATACGAGTGCTACAAACTATTATTTGGAAGAAATGATAAAAAATGCTTCTGATCGACTTATATTGATTAGTCCATACTTAAAGCTAAATGACCGTATTAAAGAATTATTAGAAGATAAAAATAGACTGAAAATAGATGTAAGAATTGTCTATGGAAAAAGTGAATTGCAGCCAGCAGAAATAAGTTGGTTAAATGAGCTTACATTTGTTAGAACTAGTTTTTGTAAAAATTTACATGCAAAATGTTATATGAATGAAACATCTTGTATAATCACTAGTCTGAATCTTTACGAATTCAGTCAAATTAATAATAATGAAATGGGTGTGTATATTTCTCGTGATGATGATTCTGAAATGTATCGAGAGACTTATGATGAAGCTCAAAGAATAATTAGAATTAGTGAAGAAGTTAGGATTTCTTTACAAAAAATAGATAAATCAAAGCAGGATAATGTAGTTGATAAAGGTGCTAACCAAGTTGAAAGTGAAGCTGTTAAGCTTACTTCATCTAAGCTTGCTAGTAAATATAAAATCAAAACAGCAGATTTGATGGAAAAATTAGTACTTCTTGAATTTGTGATAAAAGATAAAAATGGCGAATATCACCTTACAGAAAAAGGTATTTTAGTTGGCGGTGAGGCTAAGAAAGGGAGATATGGAGATTACATTATATGGCCTGAAAGTTTAGTAATAGAATAAGTACTATTAAATTTGAAATGAAATATAATTGTAAAGTTAGTGCTTGTGATACGTACTAGCGCTTATGATCCTAGCATACTAAAAGCTGTTAATATATAATTTATAGATTAGTTTATTATATTCCCGTAGTATATGGATTTATTCTCAAGTTTAGAAAGTACTCGCTCTGTGGCTGAATTTTCCGAACAAGCATATCTAAATTATTCAATGTATGTAATCCTCGATAGAGCATTACCACATATTTCTGATGGTCTTAAGCCTGTACAAAGACGTATTATATACGCCATGAGTGAAATTGGTTTAAGTCATTTATCTAAGTATAAAAAATCAGCACGTACAGTTGGTGATGTATTGGGTAAATATCATCCTCATGGTGATAGTGCTTGTTATGAAGCTATGGTTTTGATGGCACAAGACTTTTCTTATCGTTATCCTTTCATTGATGGGCAAGGTAACTGGGGATCTATAGATGATCCAAAATCATTTGCTGCGATGCGTTATACAGAGTCGCGTTTATCTAAATATGCGGTATTACTTCTAGATGAATTAAAAAAAGGCACGGTTGATTGGGCCAAAAACTTTGATGGAACAATGGATGAGCCTAAGCTTTTACCTGCTCAAGTACCAAATATTTTACTTAATGGTGCTATGGGTATCGCTGTTGGGATGTCGACATATATTCCACCACACAATATTACAGAGATTATAAATGCCTGTTTGCAATTATTGTCTAAGCCTAATTCTACTATTGAAGAAATTCTAGAGATTGTTGAGGCTCCTGACTATCCTGGTGGTGCTAATATTATCGGCAGCAAAGAAGAAATTGCTGATGTATATAAGTCAGGCAATGGATCGATACGCCAGCAGGCAGTTTATGAATATGATAATCATGGTAATGTTGTGATTACAAAATTACCTCATCAGGTTTCAAGTGCTGCGGTAATGGAGCAAATCGCTAATGAACTTAAGCAACAGAAGATTACTTGGATAAAAAATATTCAAGATGAATCAGACGATAAAGAACCTGTGAAAATAGTTTTATATTCAGCGACGATAAAGAAGAATATCAAGAAAATAATGGGACATTTGCTAGCAACTACAGATCTTGAGAAAAGCTTTCGTGTCAATATGAATATGATTGGTCTAGATAATCGTCCACAAGTAAAAAATCTTTTAGATATACTTAATGAATGGCTTGAGTATCGTAAGCATACCTTACGAAGAAGACTACAGACTAGTTTGGATAAGGTTTTAGATCGTTTACATATATTAGAAGGTTTATTGATAGCATTTCTGAATATTGATGAAGTGATTGATATCATTAGAAATTATGATGATTCAAGTGGCGAATTACAAACTAGATTTACACTTTCTGAAATCCAGGCTGAAGCAATTTTGAACATCAGATTACGCAAGTTAGCAAAGATTGAAGAAATTGAGATTAAAAAAGAGCAAAAGGAATTACAAAAAGAAAGAGAGTTACTCGAGGGTTATTTAAATAGCGAGGTTAAGTTTAGAAACTTAATGAAGAAAGAATTTAAGCAAATATTAACAGATTTTGGTGATTCTAGACGCTCAAAAATTATTGTTGCAGAAAAGGCACAAGCTCTAGAAGAAAAGGATCTTATGCCTAGTGAGAAGGTAACTATTATTTTGTCAAAAGCTGGCTGGATTAGATGCGCTAAAGGTGAGAATATTGATCCAGCAGGTTTAAGCTATAAACCTGAGGATAAGCCATTTTTAGTAACTACAGGTAATAGTAATATCAAGCTGGTATTTTTTAGTAAGCTTGGTAAGGCGTATTCTATGTATATAGATAAATTACCATCTGCAAGAGGTTATGGTGAGCATATAACTACATATATTCCTCTAGATAAGCAAGATCAAATTATAAGTATGGCTTTTGTAAATGCTGCGAGGTATTTCTTAATCGCTAGTGAAAGTGGCAAAGCCTTTGTTATACCTGCTGAAGATCTTATTACAAATAAAGTTACAGGTAAAAATATCTTTGATGCTGATGATGTCTTTAAGTTCATACCGTATGATAAAGATTTGAAGATGCTTGCAGTTAGTTCGCAAGGTAGGGCGATTATTCGTGATTTTGCGAGTTTTGCATTACTTAAAAAAGGTAAGGGTAAATCAATCATTAGGCTAGACAAAAAAGACAAACTTAAATTTATCGAGCTATTTAGAGCAAATCAAGAATTAACACTAAATGCTGGTAAGAGATTTATTCGTATTGATAGTAAAAATATTGAGACTTATTATAGCGATAAACCATCTGGTGGTGGTGTGCTATTACCTCAAGGCTTCAGAAAAATAACTAAAATTGATATAGAAAATATAGAGAGTGAATAATGAGAAAAATTGCAATATTAGGAGCAATGGAGATAGAAATTTTACCAATTCTAGCTAAGTTAGATAACTATGAAACTATAGAATATGCAAATAACAAATACTATCTAGCAAATTATCAGGATAAAGAGCTTGTAATAGCTTATAGTAAAATTGGTAAAGTATTCTCAAGCTTAACAGCAACGATAATGATTGAGCGCTTTGGTGTTGAGGCATTATTGTTTAGCGGTGTTGCTGGGGGGCTACAAGATTTGAAAGTAGGTGATATGATTGCTGCAACTGCTACAGTACAACACGATGTTGATATCACCGCATTTGGCTATCCATATGGTAAGATTCCTATATCGGAAGTTGAAATTAAAACATCGGCTAAACTTTTAAAACAAGCACAAAATGTTGCTAATGAACTTGGTCTTAATCTACATACTGGTGTTATAGCTACAGGAGATCAATTTGTTCATTGTGCAGAGAGAAAAGATTTTGTAATCAAAGAGTTTGATGCAAAGGCTATAGAAATGGAAGGAGCAAGTGTTAATCTTATCTGTAATGAAATGGGTGTGCCAAGTTTAATTCTAAGAAGTATTTCTGACACTGCTGATGGCGATGCACCTGAAAATTTTGATGAGTTTGCTAAGATGGCTGCTAAAAGATCCGCAAACTTTATAATGCAAATACTTAGTAATATATAATCTTATCTTTATGCTGTTTATTTTTTGTTGTTATTAATGCCCGAGATATTTCAATAATACATATCACTAGTAAAATCGGATCTAAGAGATAGTCCCATATATTACCCTGTAAAATACCGCTAAAATACGCGACGGTGGCAATAACTATAATAATATTAAATAATATAAATCTATTAGAAATTACAAGTAGTATTAGCCCATAAGCAAATACGCAAGCTAATACTAAATATGCGCTATAACCAATATCGTAAAGACTATATGATACGATAAAGAATGAACCATAAAATATAAAAATTATTAATAAAAAAGCTATGCTGGTATATGGAAAAATAGTAATTCTTTTGCTCGCAAATGTAGTTGCTATGATAAAAATAAGCAAGATAAACGAAGAAAAACTAAAATAGTTTATAAATCCAGTAACAAAATAAAATATAGTCTGATTATCAGAGGTTATACTTATGAAATTAAAGCAAAGAAGTATTAGTATTGCTAGTAATAATAATCTTTTAGGTAGAAAAGTAAATATTCTTAAAATAAGATAGACAACAAAGAGGTTTGTTGTCAAAAGGTTATAATTATTAAACATTAGAATTTTCTCCTTTTATCTCAACAATTCTTATCGTTCCTTTAGTTTTATCAGAAAATGCCAAAATAATATTATCTTGATATGGCGTAAAGGTAGGATATGAAAGTTCTCCTTTTATCTTATTTGGGAATGTATAGATATTTCGCCATTGTTGAGAATTATCTGCTTTGAATGCTAAACTAAGATCTGCGCGACTATCAGTAGCATTATTGTAAGCTAAAAGTATACCATTTTGTATTTTTATTGCGGCAATACCAGAATCTGGATTATCTAGTTGAGTTGGTTTTACTTTTGACCACGATAAGCCACTATCTGATGTTTCGTTAGTATATATTCTTTTTATAGGGCTATGCATTTGTCTATATAGTGCTAAAGCGTGTGTTTTTGATAGAGGAACTACTGTAGGTTGTAAATTTACGCCATCATTAGTCATCTCTGAAACAAATATAAGCTCACCATCTTTATTAAAGACAAACCATCTACCATTCAGATTATTAAACTCTTTGTATACGGGAATCGCAAATCTATTATTATCTAGTTCGATTGCAGCCCCCCTTGTAAGTGTACTGAAATTGAGAATATTTGAAGAGAGTATAGTTTTAGGCTGACTCCAAGTTTTACCTAGATCATCTGAATACATAATGTTTAAAGAAGAAGTTACCCAGCCACCACTAGATGATGTGAAAACTAACCACAATCTTTTTGCTTGTGAATAAATGATTGGATTACCTAAATGATGGATATGTTTCTTAAATATAGATTGGAATTCCTGGCGATTCATAACTGGTTTGATTTCATTAAAGTGCCATTTCCCAGCTACTTTCTCAGCTACTGCAACCACTATCTTAGTATTTGGTGCAGTTTCTTGATCACTGCTATACCAAGTGATAAAAAGTTTATTGTCAATAGTTGTCATCGATGAGGCATGATTATATTTGAAATATTTTAGATTAGCTATAGTCTTAATATCTAAGTTTTTTGTAATACTGTCATTTCTAGGTGTCGATATGCTAAAAGAGTAATTATGTTGGATATGATAGTAATAGAAAACTAACAATAAAATCAAGTAAATAAAAGCAAATAGCAAAACTAGCTTTAGTTTATGTTTCACAGTTTTAAAAATTAAGTAAGTATATTGTGCTATTGTAATTTAATTAAGCTAAATATACTAATTTTTGCGTATAAATACCTATAAAGTTTAACTATTTTAAATTATGCTTATTAAGCTTGAAGCATGATAATTATTAGTTTTTTAATATTAATAATGTTAGTATTTTTAGTAAAATAATTTTCTAATTCTGAAATCATTGTGATTAATAAAAAGTTCATAACAAGTTGTTTATTGATTTTATCTAGTACTATTGGTTATAGTCTCACGACACAACAAGTTGAATATTCTCAAAAAGCTATAGATGCATTAGCTAAAAAAGATTATAAATCATATTATTATTATAAATCAAAACTCAAAGATACTAGCATTTATCCATACTTACAATATAAAGAAATAAGTACAGATCCAGATATTTTTCAGCAAACAACAATAGATGAGTATTTTAAACAAGACAATAACAGCTATTGGCAAAATCGCCTTAGCGATGATTTAGCGCAATATTATGCTCAAAAACAGGAATGGAAACTCTTTGATAAATATTATAAAGGTGACTTGAGTATATCTGGTAAGTGTTGGAGTATGCAAGCAGAATATGAATCAGGTGACAAAAACAAAGCATTAAATGAATATGGTCAACTTTGGCAGAATCGAGTATATATGCCTGCTGCATGTAATCCAATGCAAAAATATTGGGATAATTCTGACTATAAACCAAGCAGCTATCTAACAACTAAAGCATATACTCTTGCTTTTGCTAATAAATTTGATGATAGCCTGTGGCTATTAAATACTTATGTTAAAGATAACAAAGATTATCTTAATTATATAACGGCATGGAAACAGGCTACTAAAGATCCACGTAAATTGGATAGCTTCATTAATAGATTTCATAACTATAATCATTTTGACAAAGTATTTGTTGATATTTCTAGAGACCTAATAAGAAAAGATGTTGAAAGCTACGCAAAAGTATGGAATAACCTAAAAAATAAAAGATATCTAAGCACGAAAGTGAAGCAACAAACTATCTCAGCAATAGCAGTAAGCTTTGCAAGGTCACAATCACCACAAGCAAAACAGTGGCTAAGCAAAGTAGATAAAAATTATCTTGATACAACAGCTTGGGAGTGGTTGTTAAGAGTTGATCTATATAATGAGAACTTCAAAGATTATATACAAACATACAATCAGCTACCTAAAAATTCTCAACAAGACCAAGCATGGAGATATTGGCTAGCATATAGTTATCAACAGACAGGCCAAAAAGCAAAAGCTGAAGATATATTTGAGAGTTTGACTAAGACTCCTCTTGATTATTATTCATTCTTAGCGGCTGATAAGCTTGGTAAGCCATATAACTTTGGTAATGATGTTGCTACAGCATTAACTAATAGTGAAACTAAAAAACTACTAACAGAAGATACTACTGTGCAGGCTATTGACTTATATCAGATCGGTCAATATAAAGATTCAACAAGTATCTGGCAATGGGCAATTAGAAATAAGCTTAGAGATAAACAGATTGACGATATTAAACAACTTGCAAGATTAGCTGAGGATAAGCAAATGTATTATGCAGCTATATTCAATATGTCAGTTATTGGTAGTTATAATAGTATTGACATGCTCTTTCCGAAAGCTTTTATAAATATAGTTAATCAAAATGCTCAAAAATTTGCTATTGATAAAGATCTTGTTTTATCAATTATGCGTAAAGAATCACTATTTGATATTAGCGCGGGTTCTTCAGCTGGAGCAAAAGGATTGATGCAGGTTACAGAACCAACTGCAAAATTTATAGCTCAAAAATATAAATTATCTCTAGTTGGTGATAACTCTCAAGGTATGACTAGTCAGATATTTATCCCAGAGAATAATATTAAACTTGGAACAGCTAATTTATATTTCCTAGAGAAGCTTTTTGATAAGAATCCTGTGTTAGGAATAGCAGCTTATAATGCTGGTCCTGGTAATGTTGCTAAGTGGCTAAATGAAAATGAGGTTCCAGCAGCAATTTGGATAGAGAATATTCCATTTGGTGAAACACGTCATTATGTAAGAAAAGTTCTAATGTATATGATTGTATATAATAATTTTGTGTTTAAAGATAAAAAAGATCATATTAGTAATTTCTTGGGTTATAAGATATCTGATAAGCAAAGTTTTAGAAAATAATATTCAAATTATTTTAAAAAGAATATTGTAAACCTGATGTGACAAAATTTTGTGAGTTTCCTGAAAATGAAATACTATATGTATAAGTTACTTTAAGGCTGAGATTATCTACATATTTGATTGGAAACATTACACCTACAGGAAAAACCGCAAACCCTCCCCAAGTGTTATTTGTTGCTAAATAACTAGCTGGGGCATTTCGCTGGTTAGCTATTCCATTAATATTGGTATTAAGTCAGAGATATTTAACCAAAATGGTATATTCTTTATTTTTATAACTACTATTTTAGTGTTTATTATAGTAATTTCTACTTTTATAATTTGGATAGATGATATTGTCAAACTTGGACAAGTAAGAACTTCATTAGCAAGGTCTGAAAAATATGCTTATGAGAATATTAAAAAGTATGTAAAAGACCCATATATGGGTTGTAATAAATTTACTGTTGTTAAAAAGTTAAAAAGTGTTCCTATTTATGCAGGAAAATATAGTTTTTTAACTGGTATCTCCTTAGAAAATTTAAACATATTATGTGAAAAAATTAATGCTAAAGTATATATCATAAGACGCAATGGTGAGCATTTAATAAGTTCTGATGTGGTAGCTTATGTGAGCTCATCTAAACCTCTCTCTCAAGAAATATTTGATGAAGTAGTTAAGAATTTTATATTCTCTCAAGAAAGAAGTTATTCAGAAGATTCTCTTTTTGGGCTTACAATACTCAGTGAAATCTCAGCTAAAGCATTCTTTAATAATGACCCTGGCACAGTTATCAAAGTTATTGATTCTCTTACAGATATACTAGATTGTTTATTTGAAATAAAACCTAGTCAAAATGTAATTTATAAGAATTTATATGTAAAAGAGATTGCTATTGAAGAGATTATTAAAAGTAGTTTTGAGAATATTAGAAGTTATGGGAGTAGTAATATTTTAGTGGCTAAACGTCTCCAAAAGAGTCTAGCACACATTGCTAAGCAACTTCAAAATGATGAAAAAAAATTTGTTTTAGAATATTTAAATAACTGCTTTGAGCAAGCAAAAGCACAGCTTTCTCAAGTCTTCGAAAAGAATGAATTAGAAAAATTTGTTAAAGAGTTGCAACATAATACTAATTAACAAAGTTTGTGCAAGCTAGTTTGATAATAAACTGCTAAGATATAATTGCTCGATTATGCCAGCTTTAAATAATTTCTGTTTATTTTTAGTCTAAATAAACCTAAGCTCGTAGCTTATATAGTTTTTGAATTTAAGTTAAAGTTAAAATGATAAATTTTGAGCAAACAGGTCAATTATTAAATAAGTTTCGAACTTGAGTTACTTTTATAGTAATATTTATAGTTAAATATAAGTATAAATTATAATTTAATGATTTCTCATCTTAGAGTTCATACCGGATATTCTGTTGTTGATAGTACAGTGCGCCTAGGCGATCTTTTTGCAAGAGCAAAAGATAAAAATATTGTTGCAGTAGCTCTTACTGATGTATGTAATTTATTTGCTGCAGTTAAGTTTTATAAACAAGCTTTAGCTAGTGGGATTAAGCCAATCTTTGGAGTTGAGCTAAAGGTCGATACTGAATTTGGCATATGTGATTTAGTATTATTAGCGGAGAATAATCAAGGTTATCAAAATATTGTTAAACTAGTCTCAAAAGCATATCAAGAAGCTGATAGGTTTGGTTCAATTCCTCTTATACCTAAATCTTGGCTTAGCGAGGTAAAACTAGAAAGTGTCATTTGCTTAAATGGTGGTCAACAAGGAGAGTTAGGCAAAGCTATCTTAGCTAAAGACTATATCAAAGCAGATGAGATTATTAAACAAAATATTGAGATATTCGGGACTAATAACTATATCATTGAGATTCATAAGTTAGAGTATGAGAATGAAGGTTTGTATAATGAAAAAGCTCTAGAATACGCAAGTAAGTACAATCTCATAGCTGTAGCAACAAACTTAACTGTATTTATGGAAGCAGATGATTATGATATTCATGAAATTAGAGCCTGTATCAATGAGAAGACAACAATATTAGATGAGTCGCGTAAATCTAAATTTACTAAAGAACAATATCTAAAATCAGCTGATGAAATGTATGAAACTTTCTCTGCACTGCCAGTACTTGTAGATAATACACTAGCAATTGCTAAGCGTTGTAATGTCACATTTGAGTTAGGTAAGCCGTGTTTACCGACTGTCAATATTCCAGCTGGTTTAACAGAAAAAGAGTACTTTTCAAAACTGTGCTATCAAGGTTTAGATAAGCGTTTAGAAAAAATTCTAGAAAATAGGTCAGCTGATAAGCATGAACATATCATAAAAGTCTATAAAGATAGGCTACAACGAGAAATTGATATCATTTGTGATATGGGTTTCCCAGGATACTTTCTGATTGTCGAAGATTTTATCCGCTGGTCAAAAGAAAATGATATCCCTGTTGGACCAGGTCGCGGTTCTGGTGCTGGTTCAATGGTGGCGTATTCTTTGTTAATTACTGATATAGATCCATTACCTTATGGATTACTTTTTGAGAGGTTTTTGAATCCTGAAAGAGTATCAATGCCAGATTTTGATATAGATTTTTGTATTCAAGGTAGAGATAGGGTTATCAAGTATGTTGAGCAAAAATATGGCAAAGAGAGTGTCGCACAGATTATTACCTATGGTACGATGGCTGCTAAAGGTGTTGTGCGTGATGTTGTACGGGTAATGGGCCAAAGTTTTGGTTTTGGTGATAGGATTGCGAAGTTAATACCAGAAACACTGGGGACAACATTTAAGAAAATTCTTCATGAAGGTGAGCCATTGTATGAGGAAGTGCAAGCAGATGAGGACGTTGCCGAAATTATCGAGAAGGCTCAAAAACTTGAAGGTTTGCCGCGTAGCTTAGGTAAGCATGCTGCTGGAATTGTGATATCACCGACAAAAATTTCTGATTTTGCACCTGTGTATTGTGAGGATAAGGGTGGAGATATTGTAACGCAATTTGATAAAGGTGATGTTGAAGATGTTGGTCTGGTTAAATTTGACTTTTTAGGACTAAAAAACTTAACGATCATCAATAATACTGTTAAAAGCATTAATGCTAAAAGACCAGCTGATCAAAAACCTTTAGATATCGCTGATATACCTTTAGATGATCAAAAAACATTTAAGCTGTTACAAGCTGGTAATACTACGGGGATATTTCAGCTTGAGTCTCAAGGTATGCGTCAGATTGTCAAAGACCTTGGTACTTCTAATTTTGAGGAGATTATTGCTCTAGTAGCGTTATATCGTCCGGGACCGATGGAGAATATCCCAACATTTATTGATCGTAAGCATGGTAGAAAACAGATTACTTACTTGCATCCGTTACTTGAAGGAGTACTAAAAGAAACTTATGGTATTCCAGTATATCAAGAGCAGGTTATGCAGATGGCACAAAAACTTGCAGGCTATACTCTTGGTGGAGCAGACTTATTACGCCGTGCTATGGGTAAGAAAAAACCTGAAGAGATGGAGAAACAGCGTAAAATCTTTAAAGAAGGTGCCGCTAAACATCATAATATTGATACCAAGCTTGCTGACGAGATATTTGACCAAATGGAGGCTTTTGCTGGTTATGGTTTTAACAAATCACATGCTGCTGCATATGCCTTGATTGCGTATCAAACAGCTTGGTTAAAAGCACATTATCCAGATGAATATATGGCTGCCCTTATGTCTGGAGATATGGGGAATACTGATCAGCTCGTTAAATTTATCCTAGATTGTAAAAATATGGGTATCACAGTTCTAGCACCTAATGTAAACAAAAGTGTCTATGACTGTATAGCTGTCTCAAAAGGAACGATCTTGCTTGGCTTAGGAGCTATCAAGGGGCTTGGTGGTGAGGCTATCAAAAGTATACTTACAGAGAGAGATATAGCTGGAGAGTTTAGCTCTATATTTGATTTATGTCGCAGGGTTGATTTACGCAAAGTTAATAAAAAAGCGCTTGAAGCACTATGTTATGCAGGCGCTATCAAAGATATCTCTAAAAATAGAGCAACAGCATTTAACTCTATCGAAAAAGCCATCAAAAATGCTGGTTATGTCAATGAGATGAATGCTGCTGGGCAGGATGATTTATTTGGTTTTACAGAGCAAGAGAGTGATACTGATGCAGAACTAGAGAGAGAATGTATAGTAGAAGAGTGGAATCTCAAAGAGTTGCTTATTAATGAGAAAAAAGCTTTAGGAATGTATTTCTCAGGACATATTATTGACGAGGAGAGCCACTGGCGCAATCATGTTAGCTTTAGCGACCTTGAAAAAATTCAACAACCTAATATGGATGGTAATTCCGTAAGAATTATCGCAAGTATGATAACTCCACCAGCAAGACGTAAAACTAAGACTGGTCGAGTTTTATATATTATCAATATTGATGATGAGTTTGATAGAGCTGATTGTTTGATTAGTGAAGAGGTTTTTGCTAGTGTTAAAGATAGTATCGATGTTGATGATATTGTTGTTGTAGAGGGCAAAGTTAGTCGTGATGTGCAACGAGAATGTAATAAGCTAAGTGTAGATAAAGTTCAACCAATATCACAATATATTGATGAAAATTTTAGTAAAGTTGAACTAACATTAAGAAGTCAAAATATAAATCCTACTAATCTCAAAAAAGTTCTCAGTAATCTCAAAGAAAATATAGCCTCAACCAATATCCAAAAACAAAATATTTTAGAAATAACGGTTTCTCTTGGTGATGTTGATGGTAAGTTTGATTACTTACAAAAGCCATTTTCTATCTACAAATTTGTCAATGATGTTAGCAAGCTAATAGCTGAGGGTAGCACAGTTAGTTTGAGTGGGGTTTAATAATTTTGAATACTACTGCTGGAGTCGCAGTATTGATCCAGTAAAACTTTGCTATAATCTTTAACATACAAGATTATGATGGTTGTAAATATCAAAATGCAACAAATGAAATCCCAATTTATACAGTATAACGACTCAAACAATAAGGTCTTGTACCAAAAATGTAAACCTGTAGCAGATATTCAAAATGCTGAAATACAAAATATTATTACAGAAATGCATGAAAAAATGCAAGGTAATGGTATAGGATTGGCTGCTAATCAAATTGGTTATCCTTACCAAATATTTATGATAGAGTTTGATAGCTCAAATGCAAGATATCCATTTAGCTTTGATAGTGTACCATATCAGGTGTTTATAAATCCTAAAATTACAAAAGCCTCAAAACAAAGAGTAAGTTTTTGGCATGGATGTTTGAGTGCCTTAGGTGAGAAAAGAGGCAAGCTAGCTACTTATAAAGAGATTGAATATGAGGCATATAACCAACACGGTGAGAAAATTACAGGTAAACTTGACTCTATAGCAGCTATAATATTTCAGCATGAATTTAATCATCTACTTGGCTCTGTCTATGTTGATTTTGATACTGAGTATATCGATAACGAAGAACTACAAGCTAAATTTGCTAGTGGTGAACTTAAACCTTACCAAGAATGTGGTGAAGAAGTTCCACTATTATTAGAAAAATACCAAATAGGTAAAAATATATAAGTTTTTTTAGTAATATCAAAACTAATAGTTGACTTATGAATTAAGAAGAGTATTATAGCTTGCATTGATGATGATAGCAGTCTGGAACCACCTGATCCCATTCCGAACTCAGAAGTGAAACGGTCTCACGCCAATGATAGTCTGGCACTGCCCAGGTGAAAGTAGGTAATCGTCAAACCTCTTTTAATTTTTCACTATTATTTTTTATATACTCTATACTTCAAATATTTTTATTTTAAATATGACTAGTTAAGTTATATTCTAGAAAGCTTATTAGTTTGCAATATCAGGTCTCTGTCCTATGTGGTGGGGAAGAACAGCGCTTGATTTAGCTATCTAAGATATTAGCTCAACTAGGCATATTTAGACAACATTTCAGCAATTATGATTGCTAACATTAGGTAAGCAATAGTTAATAAACCAAGGTATATACTAATCTTATGGATTTGAGATTTTATTAATTTTCTCATTTTATTGCTTATCCAAGTGTTGTGTTGCGCTAATAATAACCTAAGTATTTTTTACTAAAAATTGGTAAAAATTAATAAGACTAATCAATTTTTAATAGTTAATTAATTTATCTGCAATATAAAAATAGTTGTTATCACATCAGTTACGATGATTTAGTTAGATGTTTTTGAAATGTTTTTTCATAGCTTAATATGTTATTCTATAGGGTAATTTTTATTGCAAGAAAAAATTTAATGTTTAAAAGCTTACCACTATTTATCGGATTAAGATATATCCGTGCTAAGAAGCGTAACCGGTTTATATCTATTATATCGGCAATATCATTTTTGGGTATTTCTCTAGGTGTGGCTGTACTTATCACAGTGATGTCGGTTATGAATGGGTTTGATCAGCAGATCAAAAGCAAAATTCTAATGATGGTACCACCTTTAAAAGTGTATCAATTAGGTGGGGAAGTTACTGATTGGCCAAACTTAGCTAAAGAAGTTGAGAAAAGTACTCCAAGTGTTACTGCAGTAGCTCCGATAGTAGAATCACAAGGTTTACTTAGTGCAAATAGTGGTAGTAGCACGACAGCATTTGTACAAATTCAGGGTATAGAACCTAAGTATCAAACCAAAGTACTACCTATAGCTGAGCATATTGTCGATGGTAAGCTGTCATCGTTAGATGATAATCAAGGTTATAATATAGTTTTAGGTAGTGTCTTGGCTGATAATTTAGGTGTTAAAGTTGGTGATAAGGTGACTTTAATCGTACCAAAGATTAGTCTAACGCCGGCTGGGATGATCCCAAGAATTAAGCAGTTTAGAGTGTCTGGAATATTCTCTGTGAGCTATCAATATGATGCTTATTATGCGATGATTAATATTAAGGATGCACAAAAAGTTTTTGAGACGGGTAATTCAGTATCATCTCTTCAACTAAGTGTAAAAAATATCTATGATGCACCACTTGTTAAAGACAAACTCAATGATGGTACCATTCCTCCTTACTATTTCACTCGTGATTGGACGGATGAGAATAAATCTTTCTTTGACGCCTTAAAAATGGAAAAAACGATGATGTTTTTTATCCTATTACTAATAATTACTGTCGCTGTATTTAACTTATTATCATCTTTAGTTATGGTTGTCACTGATAAGCGTAGTGATATAGCTATTCTTAGAACTATGGGGATGTCATCGCGACAAATTATAACGGTATTTATATACCAAGGTTTTATTATTGGTTTGATAGGTACAGTTATTGGTGTATTGCTTGGTATACTTCTTTCAACTTATGCCACAGAGATAGTTAATTTTATCCAGAATCTTACTGGTAAGCAATTTTTGAGCGCAAGTGTTTATCTTATAAATTATATCCCATCGGAGCTTATGTGGTCAGACGTTATAAAAGTTACTTTGGTTTCTATGTTTTTAAGTTTCTTAGCGACACTTTATCCTGCTTGGAGTGCTTCTAAGGTTCAGCCAGTGGAGGCTTTAAGATATGAATGATGTTGTTTTAAGTTGCAAAAATGTTTCAAAAAAATATACAGAATTTAAAACTGATATAGCTATCTTAAAAGATGTAAACCTCGAGATTAAAAAAGGTGAAAAAGTTGCTATCCTTGGATTATCCGGATCAGGTAAGACTACATTGCTAAATGTTTTAGGTGGACTAGATAAATGTAGTGCCGGTGAAGTATATTTGATGGGTGAGAGGTTTGATAATCAATCTGTTAATAAGCGTGCAAAAATGCGTAATAAGCATCTAGGATTTATCTATCAATTACATCACCTATTACCAGAATTTACAGCTATTGAGAATGTAATGATTCCATTAGCTATCACTAAAAAATATACTAAAAAAGAGTCAATAAAACTTGCTAATGAAATTCTCAAAAAAGTTGGTCTTGATCATCGTGCTGATCATAAACCGGCTGAACTTTCAGGTGGGGAGCGCCAAAGGGTAGCTATTGCTAGAGCATTAGTTACAAATCCAAATTGTATTCTTGCAGATGAGCCTACTGGTAACCTAGATAGTCAAAGATCAGAGAGTATATTCGCATTGATGCAACAGCTAAGTGACGATTTTGGCACAAGTTTTGTGATTGTCACCCATGATGAGAAATTAGCCAGCCGGATGAATAAAATTTATCGCTTAGTAGATGGTGAATTAGAGTTAGTTATAAATTCTAACTAGATCTAGATCATAGTTGCTATATTTTTCTATTATATTATGATAAAAAAATATTTTTAATTTAGGTACTTTTAGTATACTGAATTAATACTGTAGTTATTTTTCTAAGTCGTAAAATTATGAAAACTGTTGTATTTGTCTATAAAGATACCTTAAAGTCATATAAGGAAAAATTTTTACTAAAAATTGAGAAAGATCTTAAAAATCATCATGAGTATTATACTTTGAAGCTTGATGATTTATCCGAAGTGGTTGAAATTCTTGAGGAGAACTCTAGAATATGCTGTATTGTTTTAGATAGAGCTAGTTTCAATATTGAAGCTTTTCATAATATTGCGCACCTTAATACAAAGCTGCCAATATTTGTAGCATCTGACTATAGTCAAAGTATTAAGCTTAATCTGCGTGATTTTAATCTAAATATCAACTTCTTGCAGTATGATGCTTTAGCTGGTGAGGATTCTGACTTTATTCACAAAACTATCACAAATTATTTTAATTATATATTGCCACCGTTGACTTATGAGTTATTTAAGTACTCTAAATCTTTTAATTCGGCTTTTTGTACTCCAGGTCACCAAGGAGGTTATGGTTTTCAGCGTTCTGCAGTAGGGGCTTTGTTTTATGATTTTTATGGCGAGAATATTTTTAAGACAGATTTATCTATTTCAATGAAAGAGCTGGGAAGCTTGCTTGATCATTCTGAAGCACATAAGGACGCTGAAGAATATATATCTAAAGTTTTTAAATCAGACAGATCACTTATTGTTACAAATGGTACTTCAACAGCTAATAAAATAGTGGGAATGTATAGTGTTGCTGATGGTGATACGATTCTTGTAGATAGAAATTGCCATAAATCAGTGACACATCTAATGATGATGGTTGATGTTAACCCAATATATCTAAAACCAACCAGAAATGCTTATGGAATAATTGGTGGGATTCCTAAAAAAGAGTTCAAAAGAGAAACTATCCAAGAAAAGATAGATAATAGTAATATTGCTGATAAGTGGCCTGAATATGCGGTAGTTACAAACTCAACTTATGACGGTATCCTTTATAATACTGATACGATACATCGAGAGCTTGATGTTAAAAAACTACATTTTGATAGTGCTTGGATACCATATGCAATATTTCATCCAATTTATAAGCATAAATCAGCAATGCAAATTGAGCCAAGACCAGAACATATAATTTTTGAAACACAGTCAACACATAAACTTTTAGCGGCCTTTAGCCAATCATCAATGCTGCATATAAAAGGCGACTATAATGAAGAAGTATTAAATGAAGCGTTTATGCTGCATACTTCAACATCACCTTTTTATCCGATAGTTGCTAGCGTGGAAACAGCAGCAGCAATGATGGAGGGCGAGCAAGGCTATAATCTTATCGACAAGACTATTAACTTAGCTATAGATTTTAGAAGAGAACTAATCAAACTAAGATCTGAAGCAAATGGTTGGTTTTTTGATGTTTGGCAACCTGATAATATCTCTAATAAAGAGGCATGGCTTCTGAGAAATGGTGATAAATGGCATGGATTTAAAAATGTTGATGGTGATTTTCTCTCATTAGACCCTATCAAAATAACAATTCTAACTCCTGGGATAAAAGATAATGATGTTCAAGATTGGGGAGTACCAGCTGATGTGGTCGCTAAATTCTTAGATGAGCATGATATTGTGGTTGAGAAGTCTGGACCATATTCATTACTATTTATATTTAGTTTAGGTACAACAAAAGCTAAATCAGTAAGGCTAATTTCGGTATTGAATAAATTCAAACAAATGTATGATGAAAATACACTTGTTGAAAAAATGCTACCAACTTTATATGCGGAAGATCCTAAATTTTATGAAGATATGAGAATTCAAGAAGTTAGTGAAAGATTACATCAGTATATGAAAGAGGCTAATCTTCCTAATCTCATGTATCATGCTTTTAATGTGCTACCAGAGCAACAGCTAAATCCTCATAGGGCTTTTCAGAAATTATTAAAAGGTAAGGTTAAAAAGGTTCCTCTAGTAGAACTGTATGAGCATACTTCAGCTGTTATGATATTACCTTATCCACCTGGGATACCTGTTATTTTTCCTGGAGAGAAGATAACCGAAGAATCTAAAGTAATATTGGATTTCTTATTAATGCTTGAGAAAATAGGTTCGATGTTGCCTGGCTTTGATACAGATATTCATGGTCCTGAGAGGGCAAAAGATGGTAAGCTCTATATCAAAGTTATTGATGATAAATAATATCTTATTTTTTGAAATAAAATGCTTATAAAACACTAAAAAAAAATGTATAGTGTCATTATCGAGCATAATTTTTTAGGTGGATAGTTCATGCTGAAAACTCCTCTTTATGAATCACATATAGCAGCAAATGCTAAGATGGTTGATTTCTCAGGCTGGTCAATGCCAATTAACTATGGTTCACAAATTCAAGAGCATAATAATGTTAGAGAAGATTGTGGTATTTTTGATGTATCACATATGTTAGCAGTTGATATTCAAGGTTCTGAAGCTGAGAAGTTTTTACGCTATCTTTTAGCCAATGATGTTGCTAAATTACAGGAGAATAAAGCTCAATATGGCTGTATGTTAAATCATGATGCTGGTATTGTTGATGATTTGATTACTTATAAAGTTACAGATGAGCATTTTAGAATAGTTGTCAATGCTGGTAATAGAGAGTCAGATGTTGCATGGTTTAATCAAAATGCTCAAAATTTTGATGTTGCGATAACCCCACAGACTGATTTAGCTATAGTTGCAGTACAGGGACCAAAAGCTGTTGCCGTTATTAAGCGTGTTGTTACCAAAGAAATTGCTGCTGAAATTGAAGCGCTATTGCCTTTTTCATTTAAGTTTTTTAGTAAATGGATGGTAGCACGTACTGGTTATACTGGTGAAGATGGTTTTGAGGTGATTCTCCCTGCAACACAGGTCAAAAAATTCTGGGATAGTCTGCTTGAAAATGGAGCACAACCTGCAGGGTTAGGCGCTCGTGATACATTAAGATTAGAAGCTGGGATGCATCTATATGGTGCTGATATGGATACCTCTACGACACCTCTAGAAAGAGGCTTGGGCTGGAGCGTTGATTTATCTGACGAACATAGGGACTTTATTGGTAAGAAAGCATACCTTGCTAAAAAAGCACAAGGAGTTGATACTAAATGGGTCGGTGTAGTACTAAAAACAAAAGGTGTCCTTAGAGCAGGTCAAGAAATTGATTTTGATAATGGTGAAAAAGGCTATATAACCAGTGGGAGTTTTTCACCAACTTTGAAAGTAGCTATTGGATTAGCTTATGTGCCTAAGCAAGCTGATAATCCTGTGGTAAATATTAGAGGTAAGGAGCTCGAAGTCGAGCTAGTTAAACCTAAGTTTGTTAAAAATGGTAAATCTTTGATATAAAGTAAATAAGTATTTTTTAAAAAAACAATTAATCGTAGTCAACACGGAGGTATAAAATGTCAAATATTCCTAAAGAATTAAAGTATACAAAGTCGCATGAGTGGGTCAAAATAGATGGTGATGAAGTCACTGTAGGTATTACAGCACATGCACAATCTTTATTGGGCGATTTAGTCTATGTTGAATTACCAGAAATAGGCAAAGAGTTCGCAGCTGGTGATGATTCTTGTGTGGTTGAGTCTGTCAAAGCAGCCTCTGATGTATACGCTCCTGTTGATGGTGAGGTAATTGAAATTAATGAAGCTTTGGTTGATGACCCTTCACGAGTCAATCATACACCATATAAAGATGGCTGGCTATTTAAACTTAAAATCTCTGATGAATCTCAGTTAGCTGATTTGCTAACAGCTGATGCTTATGCAAAAACTCTTGAGGATTAATTGCGTAAACACAAAAACTATTTTTAATCTTTTATAAAATCTTGTACAAAGACATGGAGGAAATATGTCTTTTATCCCGCATAAACTAGAACAAATCAAAAAAATGCTTGATACTATAGGAGCTAGTTCTGTAGATCAGTTATTTGATGAGATTCCAAGACACTTAAGGGCTGATACTCTTAAGATTAAAGATGGTATCAATGAGATTCAATTAGCAAATCTTATGAGAAAGAGAGCTAATAAAAATCATCATAATATAAATTATATAGGTGCTGGTGCCTATAGTCACCATATTCCAGCTGCGATATGGGATATCGTAGCTCGTGGCGAGTTCTATACTGCATATACACCATATCAAGCAGAGGCTTCACAAGGTGGTTTGCAAGTTATCTATGAATTTCAAACTATGATGGCAGGGCTAACAGGTATGGATGCCTCAAATGCGTCTATGTATGATGGCGCAACTGCTTTAGCCGAGTCGGTACTTATGGCGATTCGCTCAAACAAAAAAGCAAAGTCACAAAAGGTTTTGATTGCTGAAGCTTTACACCCAACTTATTTGAGAGTATTAGAAACTATAACAAAGCATCAAGGTATAGAGTTTGATATTGTTAATCTTGATTCTAAAAATGGTAAGACAGACGTTACAAAGTTAGAAGATTTTGCTAATACCAATTATGCAGCTGTAGTTATCCAAAGTCCTAATTTCTTAGGTCAACTTGCAGATGTTGATGGGATTACAAATTGGGCACATAAGCATGGAGCTTTGGTTATTGCAGTTACTAATCCTATGTCGCTTGCAATATTAAAATCACCAGCGGAATGGGGTGATAATGGTGCTGATATAGTATGTGGTGAGGGTCAACCTATGGGTGTGCCTTTAGCTTCTGGAGGTCCATATTTTGGTTTTATGACTTGTAAGATGGCTCATGTACGTCAAATGCCAGGGCGTATAGTTGGTAGAACTGTTGATTTAGATGGAAATGAAGGTTTTTGTTTGACGCTACAAGCAAGAGAACAACATATCCGTCGCGCTAAAGCTACTTCAAATATCTGTACTAACCAAGGCTTGATGGTTACAGCGGCAACTATTTATATGAGCTTACTAGGTGCTGAAGGTTTAGAAAGAGTAGCTAGTATTTCTCATGAAAATACACAAACTTTAGCGACTGAATTAGCTAAAATAAACGGGGTAAGCATTAGATTTAATAGTGCTTTCTTTAATGAAGTAGTAATCGATTTACCTGTAAATGCTGAAACTTTTGTAACAGAGATGGAAAAAGAAGCTATTGATGCAGGTTACTTTTTAGGGGAATATCATAGTGATTTAGCTAACTCTATTATGGTTTGTGCTACAGAGATTCATACATCTGAAGATATCAAAGAGTATATAGAAGCTACTAAAAAAGTTTTAGCTAGGATAGGAGGTTAATTTAAATGGTTATTTTTGAAAAAACTAGAGGTAAAAACTCGCCATCTGTAATGCCTAGCAAAAAAGGAGATGTTTCAAATATCCCTACAGATATGCTACGCACTAAGAAACCAATACTTCCAGAGCAAGCTGAGCTAGATGTTGTTAGACACTATACACAACTTTCGCGCAAAAACTTTTGTATAGATACAAATTTCTATCCACTAGGTTCTTGTACTATGAAATACAATCCTAGAGCTGCTCATAAGTATGCTTCATTAGCAGGTTTTTTAGAAAGACATCCTTACGCAAGTGCTCAAAGTGTCCAAGGTACTCTTGAGTGTTTATATGACTTACAAAACTTAATCAAAGAGCTAACGGGTATGACAGGTGTATCATTAGCTCCTATGGCTGGTGCTCAAGGTGAGTTTGCAGGTGTAGCTATGATTAAAGCATATCATCACAAACGCAGTGATTTTGAGCGTGATGAAATCATTGTACCAGATGCTGCTCATGGGACAAATCCAGCTACTGCAAAAGTTTGTGGTCTAAAAGTTATTGAGATACCTACCAAGAAGGATGGTGATATCGATATCGAGGCTCTTGATAAAGTACTTGGTCCAAAGACTGCGGGTATTATGTTGACAAATCCTTCAACAGTAGGTGTATTTGAAAGAAATATCGCAGTTATCGCCAAGAAAGTTCATGAAGCTGGTGGTTTACTATACTATGATGGTGCTAACTTAAATGCGATCATGGGTAAAGCACGTCCTGGTGATATGGGCTTTGATGTTTTACATATGAATTTGCATAAGACTTTTGCTACTCCTCATGGTGGTGGTGGTCCAGGTGCTGGTCCAGTTGCTGTTAATGATAAGCTAAAAGAGTTCTTGCCAGTACCAATGGTTGGTAAAAAAGATGATAAATTTGTATGGCTAGAAGAAAAAGATGTATCAAATACTATCGGTAGATTATCAGCATTTAATGGTAATATTGGTGTATTAATTAGAGCATATATTTATGGTGCTATGCTTGGCGGTAATGGCTTAACAGAAGCATCTGAAATAGCAACTCTAAATGCTAACTATATGATGGCTCGCTTAAAAGAAGAAGGCTTCACGATAGCATATCCTGATAGAAGAGCTTCTCATGAGTTCATCGTAACTTTGAAGCCTGAGTTCCTAAACTATGGAGTGACAGCTACTGATTTTGCTAAGTGCTTGATAGATAAAGGTGTACACGCTCCTACTATGTACTTCCCGCTATTAGTACCAGAATGTTTACTAATAGAACCTACTGAAACTGAAAATGTTGATAGTATGGAGAAATTTATCCAAGCAATGGTAGAAATCAGAGATATCGCTAAGAAAGATCCTCAGTATCTAAAAGGTGCTCCTTATAATTTACCAGCGCGTCGTCTTGATGATGTCAAAGCCGCTAAAGAGCTTGATATAGTTTGGCAGCCTAAGTAATAATCACACTGTTAAATTTGAACTTGATTCAGGATCTGATAAATATGTGGGCGAAGAGATTTCCGATCAATATCGGAATAACAACGTCGACAGTCGTCAGTTTTTTGCGAGCATTGCTGTTACAATCCCCAAGCCTCAATAATATCTTCCTCAGTAATTTTTCTTTGAGAGTCTAAGTTCTCAAAATAAAGCTTATACTGTTTTATAAGTTGAGCAATATACATATCTTCACCAGATATATAGAAAATACCATTTTGGTTACAATATTCTAAAAGATAATTTTTCTTATTATCTTTTTCAGGCATAGCGTGACAAAATACTATTTTTGCATGCTTAACTAAATCTATAAACTGAGTATTTTGCTCTAGTTCTGGTGATGATGATATTGGTGTAGCATCAATTACTAAATCATATGGAGCTTCAAAATGTGGAATATTTTCTATTCCTAACTCTTTTCTTTTTTGAGCTACTTTATCAGCATTTCTACCAACAATTGTCACTTTGATACCTAAGTCCTGTAAGACTTTAAAGGCCACCCCAGAAACTCCACCATTGCCATAAATTATAGCTGTTTTGATATCTTGTTTAGATTCTTTGATACCTTTTGTAAGTGCAGTGTGTAAACCATAACAATCAGTATTGTAACCATAAAGTTTGCCATCTTTGTTGATAATAGTATTTACAGCCAAGGTTTGTTTAGCAAGTGGTTCAACATAGTCTAAAAATGGAATTACTTTAGATTTAAGGCCATTGTGAGCAGTGACAGTACCACCATTTACAAAAGGGGCTCTAATAGCATCAGTATAGATTTGAGCTGAAATTTCTCCACTAAAAGTAAAATAACAAAGATTAAAGTCAAGTTTTTGTATCGCAGTATTATGGCGTTGTATCGATGAATTACTTCCAGATGTTGAGAATAATAATTTAGTTTTAGTGTTTAGAGGGATTTTAAATAAATCTGACATTTTTTTACCTATTTTTTTAAGCTATCTAACTGTGTATAATCATTAACGAATAAGATTTCAAACCTGGAAGCTCACTAGAGTTTACTGTTTGGATAGTATCAACACCAGCTTTTTCGTGATTTGCGACAATATGCCAAATTTTACCAGCTGGTATTGGCATAAGTGCATTGACATCATAACCATCTATAGAGGTTGCATTATAGATGACTATAATGTCTTGCCAGCTATCGCCATTAGCATTATTTTTAAAATGTGAAATAATCACACCAGATTTAGAGTCATGGTGAGCTGTAGTCATGTTTAAGTGTTTTTCTATAGTTTCACGATCTCTCATTCTAAAGGCAGGATGCTCTTTTCTAATTCTAATAAGTCCTGCAATATAATCAAAGAATGCTTTATAGCGAAGCTTATCTGACCAATGAAAAGCATTGATATTATCGCCACTTTTATAACTATTATGATCGCCTTGTTTGGTTCTGAGAAACTCTGAACCACCATGAATGAAAGGTATCCCTTGAGCTGTTAAAATAATCCCTAGAGCAAGAGCATTTTGTCTGACAAAACGATGCTCAAAAATATTTTCAGGAAGATTTTTACGATAATATCCTTGGGGGATATCATGACTTTGGCTTTTTTCAACCTGATCCCAAAGGGTATAATTATCATGAGCATCAATGTAGTTGACTGACTCACCAGGCATCGCTGTTAAGCTATAAATCGAGCCACGTAATCCCTCAATCACGTTACCAATATTACTAGGATTATGAGGATCTCCGTTGATAAAACCATTACCAGGATTGTTATTGCCGCGAATAGCATCACGGAAATAATCGTTAAATATTGAGAATTGCTGGTTTCTTTGTGTGCCTCTATGAGTACCGTTAATTAGTGGAGAATCACCACCTTTCCATGGCTCACCATAGATAATCACATTTGGATTGATTTGCTTAACTTTGCTAACAATATTTTTAATTGTATTAATATCAATAAGTTCCATTAGGTCAAAACGGATACCATCAATTTTGTAGTTTTTGACCCAGTGAATCACAGAGTCTTGGATAAACTTGCTGACCATTGGTTTTTCACTTGCTAATTCATTACCACATCCTGAACCATTAGTGAAATTACCTAGTGCATCTGTTCTGAAATAATACTTAGGTATAATTTTATCTAAATTTGAAGTTTCTGTCATATGGTTATAAACCATATCCATTATTACACCTATACCTTTTTGGTGAAAACCTAGTATCATATTTCTAGCCCCTCTAATCCGTTGTAGCGGATCATAAGGGTTTATAGAATAGCTACCATCTGGAGCATTGTAGTTTTGTGGATCATAGCCCCAGTTACGATTATCTTTTTCATTATTTTTCTCTTCATCTACTGATGAAAAATCAAAAATAGGCAAAAGATGAATATGAGTAACTCCAAGTTCAACTAAACTATCTATGCCTGTTGATACTTTTTGGTTTGTAGCAGAATCTATATAGTAAGTGTTATTTTCAACTGCACCTAAATATTTACCTCTTAATTCTTCACTAACACCACTTTCTGGACTAATAGTAAAATCGCGTAGATGTGCTTCATAAATGATAGCATCTTCTCTATTTAGGCAGTTAGGATTATGTGATTGCTGCCATTGTTCAGGAGTAACTTTAGGATTATTAAGATCTACCAAGAAGCCTTTTCTACCATTTAGACCGACTCCATAAGCATATGGATCAACCGCATAGGTTGTCTTAATACATCTTTGACCTTTGTTATCTAAATCCTCAAAATATAGCCTATAGATGTAATATTTATTCTCGTAATTTTTACGACAAATTTCTATATGATGAGTACCATAACTTCTTTCAGCTGTTAGCTCATGGACAACATCTGGTTGTTTTTTATTGTTGTCTAAATCCTCGTTATAGATTAGTACCTCAACCTTGATTGCTGTAGGTGACCAAATCCTTAGTGATATTAGTTCATCACTAAAGCTAACACCGATATTATTAGGATAGTAGAAATTATTTAGATATTCTCCCATTAATACCTTTGCTGCAGAAAAAGTATTATTAGCTCTTATTTCTACAAGGTCGTGTGGGTTTATAGGTGGCAAGCCAGTAAATATAAGCTGCTTAGAACGATGTTTTACGATTAGACCAACATTTTCGACTTTTTTAGAATTTACCCAAAGTTCAAAAGATGTACCAATTCTAGGGATATCTGATAAATAAGCAATAATCCGTGATGCTTCATTCATTACCGCATGTATTATTCTTGGATTAGTTTTATTGATGACATCTTCTAGAGATCTATAAATTGTAGCATCACCATGAACGATATAGTAATTTTGATGTTTTTTTTGAAATTTTAAAACAGCTGGTTTGTTCAGCCCAATCATTATGCCAGTTTATATCCCAAATTCTCTTTCTTGCGATGACATTTTTCTTTTGGCAAAGTCCATATAAACCAAAATCACTTCTATGTGATAGTGAAACTGAATATGCTGGTTTATTTTTGTTGAAATTCCATAAATCCCAATCGAAATTTTCACCTTTATATTGTTGATCTTTTTTTATGAAATGTACAAGTGAGCCTTTTCTTTTTTCTTTAATAACCGTGAAAATCCTTTCAGCTTTGAGATCGGGATTATTTTTAGCAAAGCATGAGACTTTAACCTCTGTCAAATTACTAACACTAGGATCTATCAAAAGTTTGCCATTAGTCAAAGTTATTTTTGAGTTTTGAGGACTAACTTGCCATTCAACATCAACAATATTCTGATAGCCTGTAATTGATTTTGTTATAGCTATTAGTTCTAAGTTAAAGCCTGAAACTACGTAATTTTCAGAAGCTTTGATTTCAAGAGTGCCTTTTGCTACTTGCCAATTAAAGCTAAGTGGTATCAAATCATGATCATTAATAGAAACCTTAAACTCTTCACCAGCTAGGCTTACTAAGATAAATGAGTATTGATTTGTCCCTGCATTAAGAGTAGATATATTAAAAACATCTTTAGTTAACCACAAACTACCATCATCATTATCTGTAGTCCATGTAAGTTTATACTCTTCAAGTTTTTGCCAATTGTTAAAGTTGGCAATTACATAACCATGTAAAAAACCATCAGCTTGGATGCGAAACCTAATACTATTAGTCTCAAAATCCAGATAAACCTGATGAGTTGCATTAAGGTGGGTGAAATTACCAAATTTATCTTGTATCCATATATTTTGATTTGTTGCTTGCATAAACTATAAAATCTCTATTGTATTAAAATTTGATTATTTAATAAGTTTGAGTACGAGTGTTGCCATAGGAGGGATTTTGATTGTAATTCTTTGCTCAAATCCATGTGATGACTGTGGTGACGAGAAAATCTCTGTAGCCATAACTTGTCCAGAACCACCAAATTCAAGGTTATCTGAGTTAAATACCTCTTTGTATGATCCTGCATCTGGTACTCCTAAATGATAGTCATAATATGTAACTGGAGTGAAGTTACAAATAAAAATTAGCTTTTGTTTATTATCTTTACTACTTCTAATAAAAGATAGGATACTTTGCTGCGAGTTATCAGCGTCTATCCATCTGAAACCATGATGATTATAGTCACACTGCCACAGTGCAGTTTCATTATGGTAGAAATCATTTAATTTTTTGAAAAAATGTAGAGTTTGTTTGTGAGATTCGTATTGATCAACTACTTGCCATTGGAGTTGTTCGTATTCGCGCCATTCGACAAATTGGACAAACTCACTACCCATGAAAATAAGCTTTTTACCAGGATGCCCAATCATATATGACATATATAAACGTAGTCCAGCATATTTATTCCACAAGTCTCCCCACATTTTATTAATCAAAGATTTCTTGCCATGAACTACCTCATCATGCGAGATCGAAAGAATAAACTTTTCTGAATAATGATAGACCATGGAAAAAGTTATCAAGTTATGATGATATTTACGATAAACCGGATCTAGCGAGATATACCTTAAGGTATCATTCATCCATCCCATATTCCATTTAAAGTCAAATCCTAACCCGCCTTTTTCAATGGGGGTTGAAATATCTGGCCAAGAGGAAGATTCTTCAGCAATAGTAATAACGCCTTTGCAGGTGTGTTTTAGAACTCCATTTAGTTCTTTAAGAAAAGCTATACCTTCAAGGTTTTCATGACCGCCATAAATATTTGGTATCCATTGACCATCTTCTCTATCATAATTAAGATAAAGAATATTTGACACTGCATCAACACGTAAGCCGTCTATATGAAACTCATTAATCCAGTACATTGCATTTGAAATCAAAAAGCATTTTACTTCATTTCTGCCTAAGTCAAAATTATGTGTTCCCCAACCTTTGTTGATTGCTTTTGTAGGCTCTTGATACTCATAACATGGACTTCCATCAAAGTATATTAAACCATGTTGATCTTTACAGAAATGCCCTGGAACCCAATCTAGAATTACGCCTATGTCATTATTGTGTAGCTTATCTACTAGGCGCTTTAAGCCAATTATGTCTCCATGACGGCTATTTACAGAATAAAAGCCAGTAGGTTGATAGCCCCATGAAGCATCTAAGGGATGCTCGTGTAACGGCATAAATTCAACATGAGTATAGCCCATTTCTTTGATATATTGAGGTAGAGTTTCACTTAGCTCATCATATGTCAAGAATTTACCATTTTTAGTTTTCCATGAGGCTAAATGTAGCTCATAAACATTCATGGGGTTATCATAGTAGTTAGTTTTAGCGCGCTTTTCTAGCCATTTATCATCACTCCAGGTATATTGAGTTTCAGTAGTGATTATAGAAGCTGTATTTGGTCTTAGTTCAGAGAAAAAAGCGTAAGGGTCGCTTTTATAGACATAATGATTAGTATCTTTATTAGTTACTACAAACTTATATTTATCACCATTTTTTGCATTTGGGATAAAAACACTCCATAGTCCAGCATCAGTGATAGGTTCCATATAGTTTTTATCTTCAACTTGCCAATAGTTAAAGTCACCTATAACACAAATACTTTTCGCATTTGGAGCCCATGTTGTAAATCTAATACCTTCAATCCCTTCTTCACATGCTTTGTGAGCCCCCATAAATTCATATGCATATATATGCTTACCTTCATGGAAGTAATGAATATCTTGTTCGCCAATAGTAGAGTGAGTATTTTGTTCTGAATTTTTATTTTTCATAAAAGCTCCTAATCAAAAATTTTAGACTATGCCAAAGCTTATTGATAAAACAGCTTTAATCATTAGCCTGTAAATATTTTTAAATATTTCATTGATTACAATCTTAATAGTTTATATGAACTTAGTAAACTAGATAATTAAGATAAAAAATAATTTTACAAATAATACAATTATTGGTTATTCTAAATTCAAGGAGATAGTGATAAGATGAATGATATGGGCTTTTAACCAATAAGCCACCTAACATCGACTAGGCTCACTATTTGGGTGTATGTTAATCAATAAATACTAGGGTAAAAAAATGGCGATTCAAACTGTATCAACTAAACCTTTTGCTAATCAAAAACCAGGTACATCTGGATTACGAAATAAAGTCATAGCTTTTCAACAGCCCAGATATTTGGAGAACTTTGTACAATCTATATTTAACTCATTGGATGATATAGAAGGTAAAACTTTAGTTGTTGGTGGTGATGGTAGATATTACAATGATGTTGCAATACAAATTATCGTCAGAATGGCAGCAGCTAATGGTTTTGCTAAGATAATAGTTGGTCAAAATGGTATATTTTCTACTCCAGCTGTTAGTTGTGTTATCCGAAAATATGAGGCTTTTGGTGGGATTGTATTATCGGCAAGTCATAATCCGGGTGGTCCAAAAGGAGACTTTGGTATCAAATATAATGTTTCTAATGGTGGTCCAGCTCCTGAAAAAATTACAGATAGAATTTTTTCTGAAACAAAAAAAATTAATCAATACTTTATAAGTGATGCAGCTAAGGAAAGTGTTGATCTAGACAAGTTAGGCACATACAAGATTGAGAATACAACTGTCGAGGTTATCAATTCGGTAATTGATTATGCTGAGTTGATGCAACAGATTTTTGATTTTGATAAGGTTCGCGAATTATTTGCTAAAGGATTTAAAGTACGTTTTGATTCTATGTGTGCGGTGTCTGGTCCTTATGCAAAATATATTTTTGAAACTCTTTTGAAAGCTCCAGCAGGCACAGTTGTAAATGCTCAGCCACTTGAGGATTTTGGAGGGTTTCATCCAGATCCAAATCCTGTAAATGCTGAAGATTTAGTCAAGCATATGCGTAGTGGTAAGTATGATTTCGGCGCAGCTTCAGATGGTGATGCTGATAGAAATATGATTGTTGGTAAACAAATAGATGTATCTCCTTCAGATAGCCTAGCAATTATGGCTGCAAATGCGCATCTTATACCAGTGTATTCAAAAGGAATTAAAGGTGTTGCTAGATCGATGCCTACATCAACAGCGGTTGATAGAGTTGCAGAGTCATTACGACTACCTTGTTTCGAGACTCCAACAGGATGGAAATTCTTTGGTAATTTACTAGATGCTGAAAAAATCACACTATGTGGCGAAGAGAGTTATGGTACCGGCTCTAACCATATTCGTGAGAAAGATGGCGTTTGGGCTGTGCTGTTTTGGTTAAATTTAGTTGCAGTTACAGGCAAACAAGTTGATCAACTTGTTGAAGAACATTGGCAAAAATTTGGGCGTAACTTCTATTCAAGACATGACTATGAGGCTATAGATACTGCGATTGCTAACTCTATTATAGACTCTTTAAGAGAAAGGTTGTCTAGTCTAGTAGGAGCTCAGTTGAATGATGAGAAAGTCGCTAAAGCAGATGATTTTAGTTATATAGATCCAATAGATGGTTTAGTTTCTAATCATCAAGGAATAAGAATTATTTTTGAAGATGGTTCACGTATTGTGTTTAGGTTATCTGGTACAGGAACACAAGGTGCTACTTTACGTATATATTTAGAAAAATATGAGTCAGATTCTTCTAAGTTTAGTATACCGACACAACAAGCTCTAGCTAGCTTGATAGAGATTGCTGAAGATTTGACCAATATCAAATCTTTAACAGGAATGACTGAACCAACTGTAGTTACTTAACTAAAATTTTTTTAACACAAAGGAGCTTATGATATGGATAATCATAATTCATCACATCAGTTGTACAAAAAAGCTATGGCATTAGTTTTAGCTGGAGGACGTGGGTCACGTTTATACAACTTAACTGATACTAGAGCAAAACCAGCAGTATATTTCGGAGGCAAATTCAGGATTATCGATTTTGCGCTATCGAACTGTCTAAACTCTGGTATTCGTAGGATAGGGGTAGTAACTCAGTATAAGTCACATTCATTATTACGCCATTTACAACGTGGTTGGGGCTTTTTACGTGGAGAGTTAAATGAATTTATAGATCTCTTACCGGCGCAACAGAGAGTTGATGAAGAACATTGGTATAGAGGTACAGCAGATGCTGTTTACCAGAATATCGATATTTTACGCTCATATGGTCCTGAGTATGTGATAGTTCTAGCAGGAGATCATATCTACAAGATGGACTATTCTATCATGCTAAGAGATCATGCTCAAAGTGGTTATAAATGTACCGTAGGGTGTGTTGAAATTGCTAAAGAGGAAGCGTATGCATTTGGTATAATGGGTATAGATGAAAATCGTAAAATCACAAGCTTTATCGAAAAGCCGAAAAAAAATGCACCAACGATCCCAGGGACTACTGATAGATGCTATGCAAGTATGGGTATTTATATATTTAATTCTGACTATTTATACGACTTACTTGAAGAAGATATTACAAATAAAGAGTCAAGCCATGATTTTGGTAAAGATATAATTCCAAGAGTGGTTAGTGAAAATCAAGCTTTAGCTCATCCATTTAGTATGTCATGTGTGCCTAGATGTGAGGGTATTGAGCCATATTGGCGAGATGTTGGTACTATTGATGCGTTTTGGGAAGCTAACCTTGATTTAGCAGCGAATATGCCTGAGCTAAATATTTATGATAAAGATTGGCCAGTTTGGACAGCACAAGAACAGCTTCCTCCAGTTAAATTTGTTCCAGATAGAAATGGCAACCATGGTGTGATTACTAATACTTTGGCATCTGGTGGCTGTATAGTGCTTGGTTCTGAGATATCTAAGTCTTTGATGTTCTCAAAAGTTAGAGTCTTGGCTGGTTGTAAGATTGATCAATGTGTGATAATGCCTGAGGTAGTAGTAGGTGAAAATTGCCGTCTGAAAAAAGTTGTGATTGATAAAGGTTGTGATATCCCAGCTGGTATGGTTATCGGTGAAGATCCTATAGAAGATGCTAAGAATTTCTATAGAACTGATAAAGGTGTGGTACTAGTAACTAAAAAAATGATAGATGAACTAAAAGAAAAATAAGAGAAGCTTATGCGCGTTTTACATGTATGTAGTGAATTATATCCAATTCTAAAAACAGGGGGTCTTGCAGATGTTACAGCTGCTTTGCCTCCTGCACTAGCTGGTTTTGGGGTTGATAGTAGGGTTTTGGTTCCAGGATTTCCAGCATTTATAAATGCTATCAAGGATAAGCAGCTTTTGATTAATATTCCTTCTCGCTTTGGTGCAGAAGAGATAAATATATTTTTAGCTAAGATTTCTAATACCAAAATTGACATATATGTAATAGACGCTCCTAGTCTATTTGCTCGTCCGGGTAATCCGTACGCAGATAGTAGTAATCAAGCTTATGCAGATAATTATCTTAGATTTGCTTTATTAGGTTGGGTAGCGGCAAGAATTTCTGAAGGCTTGGATGCTAAGTGGAAGCCAGAAATTGTTCATAGTCATGATTGGCATGCTGGATTAGTACCTGCTTATATCAAAGCAAGTGAGCTGGCATCTGGCAAAAAAGCTGTAAAAACAGTGTTCACTGTGCATAACCTTGCTTACCAAGGTCTTTTTCCAATGAGTGTTTTTGCGGAGTTAGATTTACCAGGTATATTCTTGAGTATGAATGGTTTAGAGTTTTATGGTCAAGTATCTTTTATGAAAGCTGGATTATACTTTGCTGATAAAATTACTACGGTTAGCCCAACATACGCTAAAGAGATTCAGATTTATGAGCAAGGCTGTGGTCTTGAGGGTTTGCTTGCAGATCGACATAATGACCTGTATGGAGTTCTAAATGGCGTGGATCCACAAATATGGAATCCTAAGAAAGATTCTTTAATTGCTACTAATTACTCATCTACTACAGTAGCGACAGGCAAAGCAAAGTGTAAGTTAGCATTACAGCAAATGATGGGCTTAGCTGAAAAAGAAGATGCACTTTTATTTGGTATAGTAACTCGGCTTACAGAACAAAAGGGTTTAAATCTCTTAATTGAAGCAATAGGAGAAATTACTAGTAGAGGAGGGCAGATTGTCTTATTAGGTAGTGGCGATAAAGCTTTAGAAGAAGTATTTCTAGCTGCTGCAAAAAAATATTCTAAATCAATTGCTGTACAAATAGGTTATGATGAAGAGCAAGCTCATCGTATAATTGCTGGTTCAGATGTGATAATGGTACCGTCACGCTTCGAACCATGTGGTTTAACCCAACTGTATGGCTTAACCTATGGTACTTTACCATTAGTTCACAAAGTTGGTGGATTAGCAGATACTGTTATAGACTCCTCTTTAGAGAATTTAGCTGATGGTACTGCTACTGGATTTGTCTTTGATGAGTTTAGTGTTGAGTCTCTAACTTTAGCAATTCGGAGAGCTTTTGCTTTATATAACCGTAAAACAGATTGGAAAAAAGTTAGAAAAACAGCGATGCAACAGCAAGTAACTTGGGACTCTTCAGCTGAAAAAATATATCAAATATATAAGAATTTAGTCAGAGAAAATAATTAAAATATTTTCTATATCTTGTATAGAAAATGTTTTAATGACATTATATTCTTTATTGAAATTAATATTTTAAACTCAAATCAGTTTCCTATAAAAGGTCTTGTATTATGAATGAAAAAAATCAAATTAAATTACACCTTGAAAAAATACTAAATTGTGATGTAAGTGCAGCAAATGATCAAGATTTATATTATGCGTTGTTGACTTATGCTAAAGATCAGACTGCAAAACTTCCAGAACAGGATTATAAAAAGAAAATTTATTATATTTCTAGTGAATTCTTAATAGGTAAAATGCTAATTAGCAATCTGATAAATCTAGGTGTGTATAATGAAGTCTGTCAAATACTAAAAGAAAGTGGCAAAGATATTGTACAGATTGAGGAATTTGAGCCAGAGCCATCACTTGGTAATGGTGGTCTGGGTAGATTAGCTGCATGTTTCTTGGATTCTATAGCATCACTAGGTATTCCTGGAACAGGTATTAGCTTAAATTATCATTACGGTTTGTTTAAACAAAAGTTTAAAAACCACTGTCAAAATGAGAAACCTAATCCATGGATTGAGAAATTAGGCTGGCTAAACAAAAAAGATACTAGTTACAAAGTTGATTTTAATGATTTTAGTGTTGAATCACAGTTGTATGAGATTGATGTTGTTGGTTATCAAAATAATTTTGTCAATAAGCTATGTTTATTTGATATTACTAGCGTTGATGCGAGTGTTATTGAAGATAATATTACTTTTGATAAAACGGCTATTGAGAAGAACTTAACGCTATTTTTATATCCGGATGATAGTGATGAGGCTGGACACCTTTTGAGAATATTTCAACAATATTTTATGGTTAGTAATGCCGTAAGTTTGATTTTTTCTGACATTACTAAAAAAGGCTATTCATTAGCAAATTTACCAGAGCATGCGGTTGTTCAGATTAATGATACTCATCCTACTTTAGTCATACCTGAGCTAATTCGTCAATTAGTTGCTAATGGTATAGATATCGACAAAGCTATAGAGCTTGTAAGTAAAACAGCAGCTTATACTAATCATACAATTTTAGCAGAGGCTTTAGAAAAGTGGCCTTTGAGATACTTGGAGAAAGTTTTATCTAAAGAAATCATAGATATTATCAAGTATTTAGACAAAAAAGTAAAACAACAGTATAAACAGGCAGATTTAGCTATCATCGATGCTAATAATTGTGTACATATGGCACATATTTGTATTCATTATAGCTTTAGTGTCAATGGTGTTGCAGCATTGCATACAGATATTCTTAAAAAAGCTGAATTAAAACATTTTAATGAGATATACCCAAATAAATTTAATAATAAAACTAATGGTATTACTTTCAGACGCTGGTTATTACAAGCTAACCCAGAATTAACCAATTATTTAAAAAGTTTGATTGGTGATAGCTTTGTACAAGATTCTAAACAACTTGAGAAACTATTAGTCTATCATAATGATAAAAATGTTTTAGCTAAACTTGATGAAATTAAAAAAACTAAAAAAGCTCAGTTTATTGAGTTTGCTAGCTATTATTCGGGAGTTGAACTTCTAGAAAATGGTATATTTGATGTACAAATAAAGCGTATTCATGAATATAAACGCCAACAAATGAATGCTTTATATATTATTTATAAATACCTTGAGATTAAGTCAGGGCTATATCCAAAACCTGAACGCCCAATTAATTTTATCTTTGGTGGAAAAGCAGCCCCTGCGTATATAATAGCAAAAGATGTAATTCATCTTATCTTATGTCTTCAAGAGCTTATTAATAACGATGCTGATGTTAATCAGTATATAAGAGTTTTATTCGTAGAAAATTATAATGTTAGTATTGCTGAAAAATTAATTCCTGCGGCTGATATCTCCGAGCAGATTTCATTAGCATCAAAAGAAGCTAGTGGTACTGGTAATATGAAATTTATGCTAAATGGAGCTATTACACTTGGTACTATGGACGGTGCTAATGTTGAGATTGCTGATTTGGTAGGAAGTGCAAATATTTATACTTTTGGTAAAGATAGTAATACTATAATTGATTTATATAAAACTAGTGGTTATAAAGCTATTGAGTATTATAATAATCCAGTTATTAAAAATGCGGTTGACTTTATAACTTCACCAACAATGCTGGCTATTGGTGATAAAAATAAATTAACTAGACTATTTAATGAGCTTATAAATAAGGATTGGTTTATGACTTTAATTGACTTCGTTGAGTATATTAAGGTCAAAGATAAAATGCTTAGAGATTATGAAAATCGTGAAGATTGGTTAAGAATGAGCTTAGTAAATACTGCTAAGTCAGGTTTTTTTAGCTCGGACAGAACAATTGGACAGTATAATAAATATATTTGGAAAATCTAAGAATTATTTAAGTGATATTCTTCATCAAACAAGAGAAAAAGCTATGAGAAAAGCTGGATTATTATTAGCTATTTCAAGTTTACCTAGCTGGTTTGGCATTGGTGATTTGGGTAAAAGTGCGTATGAGTTTGTTGATATTTTAAAACAGGCTAGTATTAGAATTTGGCAGGTTTTACCTCTTACAACACTAGGTTTCGGCAACTCTCCATATCAGTCAAGCTCTTCTTTTGCTGGTGATGAAATCTACATTAGCTTAGAAAAACTAGCAGATTATGGTTTGCTTGAAGAATCATCTCTTAAAAAACTAAATGCAAACTCTAAAAAAGTTGAATATGAACTTGTTCGTAATTTCAAAGATAACTATCTCGAAGAAGCATTTAGTAATTTCCAAAGCTCAAAAGATAAATTTGAACAAGAGTATAATGATTTTATAACTCAGAATTCTTGGGTCAAAAACTATGCTATTTTTAAAGCTTTTAGAAAGGTAAATAATAACCAAGCTTGGAATTTTTGGCCTGCAGAATATAAAAACTGGGTCAAAGAGAAAGCTATAGAACTTGATCAATTTCAACAAGAGATAGATTATCAAATATTTTTACAGTTTATATTTTATAAGCAGTGGTTTGAGCTAAGAGAGTATGCTAATAAAAATAATATTGAAATTATGGGTGATTTGCCTATTTATCTAGGTTTTGATTCTGCTGATGTGTGGGAGCATCAAGAAGTATTTTTATTAGATGAGGATCAAAATCCTAGCTTTGTTGCAGGAGTTCCACCTGACTTTTTCTCAGAAACTGGTCAGCTATGGGGTAATCCTCTATATGATTGGGATAAACTCAAAGAAACAAATTTTGATTTTTGGATAGATCGACTAAATGGTAATTTCAAGCTATTTGATATTGTTAGGATTGACCATTTTAGAGCTTTTGATACATATTGGAAGATACCAGCCAGTGAAAAAACTGCTATAAATGGTGAGTGGGTAGAAGCTCCTGGCTATGATTTCTTTGATACAGTCTATAAGCGTATTCCAGATGCTAATATTATTGCGGAAGATTTAGGAGATTTGCGAGATGAAGTATTTGAGCTACGTGATCACTATAATTTAAAGGGTATGAAAGTATTCCCATTTCATTTTGATCTAAAAACAGCTAGATTTATTGATGATGCTAATATCATAGCTTATTCAGGTACTCACGATAATAATACTTTGAAAGGTTGGTATTTTGACGAGCTCAATAGATATCAAAGAAAATTATTAAAACGATATTTTAAAGCTAATGATAAAAATATCTTTAGCAAAATAATTAAGTATTTGCTTAGCTGTGAAGCTGAATATGTAATCCTGCCAGTACAAGATGTTTTAGAGTTAGATGGAACTGCTAGGCTAAATACTCCGGGTACTGTAGGTGCGCCAAACTGGGAGTGGAAGTTGGTTGATTTTAATTTACTTAAGTCAAAAACTAATCGCTTAGCTAAACAGGTATCTAAGTCTATAAATCATTAATATTTTTTACGATTCTTATAAGATACTTATTAGTATGCAAATATGATAAAATCTTTTACAAAATTATAGTTATGTGAAAATTTTAATTAGTATGCTTACATTTCAAGAAATTATTTTAAAACTACATCATTATTGGGCATCTAAAGGTTGTGCAATTGTTCAGCCGTTGGATATGGAAGTAGGTGCTGGAACTTTTCATCCAGCGACAACTCTACGCGCGATAGGTCCAGAGCCATGGACAGCTGCGTATGTTCAGCCATCAAGAAGACCTACAGACGGTCGTTATGGTGAGAACCCTAACCGTACGCAACATTATTATCAATACCAAGTTGTTATGAAGCCATCTCCAGATGATATCCAAGAGTTATATCTTGGTTCACTTAGAGAGCTTGGCATAGATCCACTAGAGAACGATATTCGCTTTGTTGAAGATAACTGGGAGTCGCCAACTTTAGGTGCTTGGGGATTAGGTTGGGAAGTCTGGTCAAATGGTATGGAGATTACTCAGTTTACATATTTCCAACAAGTAGGTGGACTTGAGTGTAAGCCTGTGATGGGTGAGATCACTTATGGTCTTGAGCGTCTAGCTATGTATATTCAAAATGTTGATAGTATGTATGATATTTTATGGGCTAATACGCAAAATGGGCCTTTATATTATCGTGATGTGTTTTTGCAGAATGAAGTTGAGATGTCGACTTATAACTTTGAAGAGGCAAATGTCGAAGAACTTTTCAAACAATTTGATTTATTAGAGAAAGAAGGTTATCGATTAGTTGAAAAAAATCTGCCGATACCTGCTTATGAGTTTGTTTTAAAAGCTTCACATACTTTTAACTTATTAGATGCGCGTCATGCAATATCTGTTACAGAAAGACAAGGCTATATTCTAAGAGTTAGAAAATTAGCTCTAGAAGTAGCTAAAGAGTACTATAGTGCTAGAGAAAAATCAGGTTTTCCAGCTTTTAAAAAAGACAATTGATTAAATGCTTTCGCTAACTTACGATGTAAGTTTTAGTGACATACTTTTTGCAATAGTAGAAAAAGTATGCAAAACTGCTTAGCACATGTTCGCGCTTTAATGTAAGTCATTGGTGCTTATAAAACTCGCAAGCTCAGACAGTTGTAGTCACTGGATCAATGACTTTGACATAAGCTTGCCACAAAGTGCTTTAATGTGGTGAAAATTAAAATGAAACGTATAAACCAAATATTAAAATTTCTAGATATTAAAACTTTATCTCAAAATAATTTTCAAATTGAGTCTCTATATTTAGATAGTCGTAAATGTGATAAAAAATCAGTGTTTGTAGCTCTCAAAGGTCTATCAACTGATGGTAATAAATATATTGATAGTGTTTTAGCTAAAGGTGTCAGTTTAGTATTAACAGATAGTCATGAATTTGAAGACCAGAAACGTGTTTTTTATATTCAAAATTTAAAAGAGAAACTATCGACCCTTGCAAAATGGTTTTATGATTATGAAAAACCACAAAATATAATAGGTATAACTGGCACAAATGGTAAAACTTCTATCTCTAGTTATATTGCTCAATTTTTAGATTTAAGTGCACAAAAAACGCTACTTTTAGGTACAAATGGCAATGGCATTTATCCTGACTTAAGAGAGAGTACACATACGACATTAGATATATTGTCTTTGTATAAAACTATTTCATATTATAAAAATTATCAAAATCTTGTGATGGAAGTATCTTCTCATTCATTAGACCAAAAGCGTGTTGAAGGCTTAGATTTTGATGTTGCTATATTTAGTAATCTTAGCCATGATCATCTTGATTATCATAAGACTATGGATAATTATTTTGAAGCTAAGGCAAAATTGTTTCAATTCAAAAGACTTAAAAAAGCTATAATAAATATAGATGATGAGTATGGTCAAAGACTGTGTAATATGACACAGGTACCGGTTATTACAGTAAGTCTAAAATCTGAATATGCTGATGTCTATATTAAGCCTAAATCTATAGAAGGTATTAAAACTAAGTTTGAAATGTTTTTTAATGGTAGGTTTGTTGGTGAATATACAACTAAGCTTATCGGCGATTTTAACTTGATGAATTTGGGCTTGAGCTTTGCATCACTTGATGGTGTGTTAGATTGGGATTGTATATTAGATCTAGGAAATATCAAACCAGTGATAGGTCGAATGGAAGTGATAGAGCTAGATAATGATATAAAGATAGTTATTGATTATGCGCATACTCCAGATGCTTTAGAAAAGGCTTTACAAACCTTAAATAGCTACAATCCAAATAATTTATGGTGTATTTTTGGCTGTGGTGGTAATAGAGATACTTCCAAAAGACCTATAATGGCACAAATAGCGGAAGAATATGCTAGCAAAATAGTAATTACAGAAGATAATAATCGTTTTGAGAGTATTGAAAATATATTCAGTGATATTAGAAAAGGATTTAAGTATCCGCAAAAGCATATTTTTATCACCTCTCGAGAACAAGCTATTAGGTTTAGTATAGAAAATGCTAATCAAGGAGATATTATTTTATTAGCAAGTAAAGGGCATGAGTGTTACCTTGATAAAAATGGTGCTAAAGAGTATTTTGATGAACGAGAAATCATAAAAAATATGCCGGAGCATTCTCTTTGAATATGATAAATAAAGAAATATAATTTATCTTTTAGATTGAGATTATGAGAATGATTAATAAAAAAGAGCTAACCTTATCAATGGTTATGATTTTATTAGCTAGTTGCTCATCTGTTGAATTAAAGCCTATAGCTAATAAGGTGGAAATATCTAGAGCCGCTCCTGCAAAAGATTGTAAATTTGTTAATACTATTACAGCCACACAAGGTAATTTCTTTACTGGTGCATTTACATCTAATAATAATTTGCAGGAAGGAGCGTATAACAAATTAAGAAATGAAGCAGCCGAAATGGGAGGTAATTATATTCAGTTAATATCTAGCCAAGCTGGAAATACTGGTGAAGGAAGTGGATTTAATGGTGATTATAATTCTAGTTACCAACAAACTAACTATACTGTAACAGGTTCTGTTTATAACTGCCCAAGTAATAATTCTTAAAATAATTATCGGTTTTGTTATGAATTAAAAACAATAAGTAGTATGAAAAGAGTGGAAGTTTTTAATCTATTCAAATAAGAAACTTCTATATTCTGGACCGATACTAAACATAGAGAATGTTAAAAAAATTAAGTTAATTTATGCTCTATAATAGCTAGTAATAAATACTAACATTTGAAAATTACTAAAAAAACTCTAAAAAGGTATTGAAAACCTTAAATCATTAGACAAAATATAGCTTCTAAAAAAAATAAACAATAAGAGCAAATAGATGCTAGAAAACTATAATAGCTAGCCTTTAGTTATTGATTATCTTAGAATATATTTAACTTAACTATATGAGTTTTTATTAATGATAAAATCACTAAAACAATTAGCAATCCAAGCAGGCTTAGAATATTTGGGTGAAGATGTATCAATACAAACAGTAGCTATAAATTCAAATGAAGTAAGACAAGATTGCTTATTTGTTGCAATTGTAGCTAATCGTGATGGACACGAGTTTATTCCAAGTGCTATTGCTAATGGCGCTAAAGCTATTTTAGTTTCAAAAAAACAAGGTTTAGATATTCCACAAGTAGTTTGTGGCAATACTATCAAAGGCTTACGGGCTTTAGCTAAAGAATATCGCAAATCACTAACTATGCCAATAATATCTTTAACTGGGAGTTGCGGTAAAACATCTGTTAAAGAAATGATTGTAACTCTTCTTGGTGAGAGAAAAGTTCATTTTACTAAAGGTAACCTAAATAATTATCTTGGTGTACCAATGACAATATTAGAAACACCGCATGATGTCGATTTTGCAGTGATTGAGGCAGGTACAAATGTTGGTGGTGAGATAAAAGCTGCAGCTGATATTATCCAACCAAATATAGCGATGATTACAAATGTTGGCGCTTGCCACCTTGAGAACCTAAAAACGCTGGATGGTGTAATGATAGAAAAAGGGGAGCTTCTCAAAGCTTTGCCAAGAGATGGTTTTTGTATCGTAAATCTAGATGATGAAAGAATTCCAAATTATGCTAAGCTGCTAGAGTGTAAAAAGATTAGCTGCTCAATGACTAATCCAAAAGCTGATATTTTAGTATTAGATTATAGGGCAACATCAAATAGTTATGCTTTTAAGATTAGAATTTTTAGCCAAGAGTATGATTATCAACTACCAAACATTGGCAAGCATAATTTGTTTAATAGTGTCTTGGCTATTGCTAGTGTAGTTGCTGTGGGGCTTGAGCCTAAGGATTTCTTACAAAATACACAAAATATCAAAAACTATAAAGGTAGATTTTCAACTGAAAAACTCAGTGATAAACTAACTCTTATAGATGATACATATAATGCAAGTGCTGGCGCTGTGCAAGCTGCAATTGAAGATTTGGCAGAATTTGATGGTAAAAAAATATTGGCTATTAGTTCAATGCGTGAGCTAGGAGATGAAGCTGAAAATTATCATCGAAAAATGGGGCAATGGCTTAAAAAGGCAAATTTAGATAAGATATTTTTATTTGGTGAGAAAAATTTAATAGATTATGTTTTGGCAGAATATTCAAACCAGAATGCTAAATATTATGAATCTAAAGACGAGCTAAATAATGATTTAGCTAAAATATTGGATGAATATAAGTCACAAAGTACTAAGCTAACAGTCAAAGGGGCTAGAAGTTTTAAGATGGAAGAAGTTGTCAAATTTGTTAAGGAAAACTTATAAGGGACATTATGAAAAGACTTTTTGCAATATTAGTTTTTGTATTACTTGTAAGCGTATCTTTTGGTAAAGATATCATAAAGTATCCATTAATTGAGTCAAATGTACTTTGTGATTCTGTAAGACCATTTTGTGGCGATAACTGTAGTAATATGCCTTTTTATCCGACCTTATGTAAGCCTACTGAATATGGCTCAGCTTGGTCTGGTGGTGGAGCAACTACAGCAACTAAACAGCTATATTGTGCAAAAGCTACTTATGCTAATTGTCACTACTCAGGCTCTCCAAAAGCAACAGGTATAAATCCAAACAATCAAGTTATGCCATGTAAAGTAAGCGAAGATGGAAAAACAGCTAATTGTAGATGTAAAGTTTTCACAGGTCCTAACTATGTCAATATTGATGGAATTATGAACTTAGGTGTTTATTATAAGATGGTGGCAGTTTGTGGTAAAGATGGCTCAAAGTGTAAAAACCTTTTTACTTGTCTACCGGATGGTAGTGGTGATTGTAAAGGAGTAGAAGCTCCAGTATGTAAATATATAGCTAATCAAAATACTCAAGATGATAGTATCTCTTTTATCCCTGGTGCTGATTTAATTTCAACTTATGGTTTTGATATGAATAAAGACTATGATATCGCAAAACCTGGTGAAGGAGTTAAATGTCAAAATATTGATGTAGCAGGTTGTATGACTCAGCCATGTAAATATGAAAAAGGTTCAAAAGAATATGCGACTTGTAGTTGTCCTATTACAAATATGAAAACAATGATGCTAAGTCAAAAAGGCGTATCTTGTGATTTGCCAAAAGGCTATGTTTGGGAAAAGCCTAAAAGTATTGATAATTATCTTTTAAACTTTCTAAGATTTTTTATCTCAGATTTTATTTTTAATAATATTTAAAACTCTTCTAAGGGGCTCAGCAGCTCCCCATAATAGCTGATCACCTACTGTGAAACAATGAAATATATCATCAGCTAATAACGATGATTTGATACGACCTATAGCAATATCAAGAGTTCCTGAAGTAGCTTGAGGTGTTAGGTATTTTAAAGTATCTTCTTTGTTATTATCTATTACTTTAACCCATTCATTACCTTGAGATATTTTTTGCTTAATTTCTTCAATTGTTAATTTCTGTCTAAGTTTGACTGTTAATGCTTGAGAGTGTGATCTTAGACTTGGTACTCTGACACATATACCATCGACAGGGATTGTTTTTTTAGTATCTAGAATTTTATTAAGTTCTGTAGCTGCTTTGTACTCTTCTTTTGTTTGTCCACTAGGCATACCAACATCTATCCAAGGTAATAGATTATAAGCCAAAGTTTGTACAGTTTTTTGTTGAGGGATTTTTGATGAGTCTTTTGATAATTCTCTGAGAATTTTTTCTCTAATTAGAATATCTTCATCTCTATTATCAATTTTGCTTAAAAGGCTTGTTTGTTGAAGTAGTTCTTGCATTGCTGCGGCACCCGCTCCTGAAATTGCTTGATAAGTACTAGAGTTAACCCATTCAACAAGATCTTCTTTGAGTAGTCCAGCTATAGCTAGTGACATTAGACTAACAGTACAATTACTACCGATAAAATCTTTTTTACCATTATCAATAGCATTAATTATTTGATCGTGATTTAGAGGGTCTAGAACTAGAGTACTATCTTTGTCTAAGCGTAGTGTCGATGCAGCGTCTATCCAGAAACCTTGCCAGCCGGCTTCTCTTAATTTGTGGTGTATTTCTTTGGTATATTCACCACCTTGGCAACTTAGAAGTATATCCATACTACTTAGTTGGTCGATACTATAGGCATCTTGTAACGCTCCATATTGTTGCATAAAACCTGTTGGCAGCTGCCCTACCTGAGATGTCGAAAAAAACGTTGGCAAAATACAATCAAAATCTTTTGATTCGATCATACGAGACATTAAAACTGAGCCGACCATTCCGCGCCAACCAATAAAACCAACTTTAAGCATAAAACCCTCATAATTATTAGTGATAAAATTTACTGTTAAAGTATAATACAAAAGTAACTAATTTGATATTTGTTCAACATAAGAGTATAAAAAGTATGATAGTGCATAAGTTTGGTGGGAGTAGCCTTGCTAATGCAGAAAAAATAAAAAATGTTTCTAATATTATAAACTGTAAAGATGAAGCTGTAGTAGTTTCAGCTTCTGCAAAAACTACAAGAAATCTACAAAAAACTATAGATCAAGCTACAATAGCCCAAGATTACAGCGAAACTCTAGAGCAAATCTATGAGCATCATAATGAAATTATTAAGCAATTAATTCCGAATGATGAAACTCTAAGAACTTTGATTGTTACAGATTTAGCTAATATCAAGCATATTTTAAGTACCATCACTATTACAGGTTTTTGTGCAGATAGTTTAAGGTTTTTTATTTTAGGTTTTGGTGAAATTTGGTCAGCTAGGATTCTAACAACTTATTTGAAGTCCAAGGGGAAAAAGGCGGCTTTTATAGATGCATCAGAATGTTTGATTGTCAATGATCGTAGTTACCCTGTAACAGTTGATTGGCAACAAAGTTTAGAAAAGTTAGAAATTATCAAAAGTGATACTCCTGCAGATGTATATGTTATAACAGGATTTATCGCACAGAATAAATATGGTAAAAGAACTATTCTTGTTTTGAATTGTAGTGACTATTCTGCAGCTATTTTTGCAAAATTATTACAAGCTAATAAGTTGTATATTTGGACTGATGTTGCTGGTGTATATAGTGCTAATCCACAAGTTGTACCAGAGGCAAAGCCTCTAACTCAATTAACATATAAAGAGGCTCTAGAGTTAGCATACTTTGGAGCATCTGTGGTTCATCCGCTTACAATAGCACCTATGGCTTTAGATAGGACGCCAATATATATAAAAAGTAGTTATACGCCAGATGAAGTTGGTACAAAGATAAGTGCAGATAAAGATGAGAATCAAGGAATTATCAAGGGTTTAACAAGTGTATCAGACGTTGCTATTGTTCGAGTTCAAGGTGCTGGAATGATAGGAGTATCAGGTATATCGTTTAAGGTATTCGGTGCGCTAGAAAAAGCTAATGTTTCAGTGATGATGATATCCCAGGCAAGTTCTGAATACTCGATATGTTTTGCTATAGATAACCTTGATGTTGATAAAGCAACAGAGGCACTCAGACAAGAGTTTGCAAATGACATAAAAAATAACTTAATAGAAGAAATAATTGTCCATAAGCACTATTCGCTAATTATAGCAGTTGGTGAGGGTATGAAGTCTAAGACTGGCTCGCTAGCAAAATTAGTCAATTCTCTTAAGTTAGCAAATATAAATATACATGCAATTGCTCAAGGTTCATCGGAGAGAAGTGTGACATTTGCTGTAAAAGCAGAGGATGAAGTTCGAGGTGTACAAGCAATGCATCGTCATTATAATTCTGTAAGTGATGATATTGCAATTGCGGTAATCGGTGCTGGTAATATTGGTAAAGCTTTCATCAGACAGCTTAAGCAGACTTATGAAAAATGGTATGCAAAAGGTATTAATTTGGTATTGATAAGTGCTACTAATTCAAAAAAGATGAGATTTTCTTATGAAAATTTATTATTTGAAAATATAAATAGTTTACTTGAGAAAAATACAGAACAAATTAATCTAGAGAAACTTGCTGAATTTATGTCGCATGCCTCAGCTACTAAAAAAATTGTTATCGATGCCATTGCAAGTGAAAGTGTATCAAAAAACTATATTAGTTTCTTACAAAAAGGAATAAGTGTAATTACGCCAAATAAATATGCAAACTCAGGTAATTATGAGTTCTACCAAGAACTTAGAAAAGTCGCTAAACAAAATGGCACTAGCTTTTTGTATGAAACAAATGTTTGTGCTGGCCTTCCTCTCATAGTCACATTACAAAACATGGTTCAAAGTGGTGATCATGTTAGAACTATCAAAGGGATTTTCTCAGGGACTTTGAGCTATTTGTTTACACAATTAAATAATGGTGTAGTTTTTTCTGATGCAGTTAAGATGGCGTATGATGCAGGATATACAGAGCCAGATCCAAGACAAGATTTATCGGGTATGGATGTGGCGAGAAAGACTGTAATTTTGGCTAGAGAGATAGGTCTAAATATAGGTCTAAATGATTTAGTTATTGAAAATTTAGTACCAGAAGAATTAAGAGAGTGTAGTGTAGAAGAGTTTTTTGCTAAACTTCCTGCATTTAACGAGCAAATTATGCAACAAATTGCTGATAAAAAGAAAAATTTAGCAGGCGTACATTATGTTGGATCTATAGTAAACGGTACTGCAAATGTCGGTATCCAAGCTTATGATGAGTCTAGTCCTTTTGCAAATGTGAAAGGTACAGATAATATCGTGATGATAAATACAGATAGATATACTCAGCCTATGGTTATCCAAGGTGCTGGTGCGGGTGTTGAGGTTACAGCAGCAGGTGTATATGCTGATGTTATAACTGTGATAAGAGAAAAATAGTCATGAAATTAGCTAATATTAAATCAGCTAAGGCATTTGCTCCAGCAACTAGTGCAAATTTTGCAGTTGGTTATGATTTGCTTGGTTTTGCTATTGATGGAGTTGGTGATATAGTTGAGCTTATCAAAAGAGATGATACAGAGTTAGTTATCAAGCAAATCAGTGGTGCAACTGGTGCAGATAAATTACCTTTTGATAGTGATAAAAATGTTGCTACAGCTGTAATCAAAAAATTTCTAGCAGATAGGGATATCAAAATAGGATTCGATGTTTATATACAAAAAGGCATTACTTTAGGTTCTGGTATGGGTGGTTCAGCAGCTTCTTCTGTTGCTGCTCTAGTCGCGATGAATGCTTTTTTTGAAACACCGTATAACTATGATGATTTGATTGACTATGCTATCTATGGAGAGAGTTTGATATCAGGATCATTTCACGGTGATAATGCTGTGCCGTGCATGTTTGGCGGATTAGTATTGTTACAAAGCTCGAAACCATGCAAAAAAATAGACTTACCAATAGTTGACTGTAATGTGGTTATAGTTTGTCCTGATCTTTCAATTGAGACTAAAAAAGCGCGTGAGCTTTTAAAGGATCCTTATGATTTATCTACAATAGTTGAGCATAGTGCATGTTTAGCGGCTACGATAAGTGCTTTGTATACACAAGATATTGAATTATTAGGTCAGAGTTTAAAAGACATTTTAATTGAACCAAGAAGATCTAAGTTAATAACTGGATTTTATGATGTTCAAAAAGCTGCTTATGCTACTGGAGCTATAGCTTGTGGTATATCAGGATCTGGACCAACGATGTTTGCACTTGTAAGAAAACAACATGATGCAAATATAGTTACTAAAGCAATGCAAGATAAGTTTAAAGAGTTTAACTTAAACTCTAATAGTTGGATAAGTGCTATGAGTGACAAAGACGCGTATATATTAGAGAAAAAATGATAAAGGTAAAGCATGAATTTTATTAGTACTAGAGATAAAAATATTAAAGTTTCACTAAGTGAAGCGATGCAGTCTGGATTAGCTCCTGATGGAGGATTATTTGTCCTAGAGAGATTTCCTACAGTTAATTGGCAGAGTTTTGCTAAAGATATCAGTTACGCGAAGTTTGCTGCTAATACTCTAAGAGAATTCTTTAAAGGAGATCAGCTAGAAGACTCTTTAGATAAAATTTGTAATAATGCTTTTACTTTTGAGGCTCCTGTAAGAAGATTAGATAAAACCACATCAGTTTTAGAGCTTTTTCATGGTCCAACTTTATCTTTTAAAGATTTCGGTGCGAGATTTTTAGCAAACTGTTTAAGCTCTATCGATAGTGAGAAGCCATTTACTATTTTAGTGGCAACTTCTGGAGATACAGGTTCAGCAGTAGCTGCAGCTTTTCATGGTAAGAGCAATATCCGTGTTATAGTGATGTTTCCTAAAGGTAAAATCTCTAAAAGACAAGAAAAGCAGATAACTTGTTGGGGAGATAATATCCAAGCAGTTGAAGTTGAAGGAGTTTTTGATGACTGTCAAAGTCTAGTCAAAGAAGCTTTTAAGACACCTTGGTGGACAGAGAGGACTAAGTTAAATACATCAAATAGTATTAATATCGGTAGATTACTACCACAATCAACTTATTATGCTTATACATCGTGGCAACATTATTTGCAGACCGGAGAGAAAGCAAACTATATAGTTCCATCTGGCAATATTGGTAATATAACTGCTGCTTTTTGGGCAAAGCAAATGGGCTTTCCAATAGGTGAAATATCGATGAGTTTAAATGCTAATGATACTGTTGTTGACTATCTAGAGACTGGTAAGTTTAATCCTAAGGCAAGTGTTGAAACGCTAGCAAATGCTATGGATGTTGGTAACCCTAGTAATTTTGAAAGATTGTTATACTTGTTGGGTAATTATGAAAATTTCAAAGCTAATGTTAAGGCTATATGTGTTTCTGACTTTGAAATTATAGAAGAAATAAAACAAGTGTATCGTCAATATCATGAAGTTGTTTGTCCACACACAACAACAGGTTTTGTAGCAAAAAATCAGTTAGATAGCAATAAAGATTATATAATCGTAGCAACTGCACATCCTGCTAAGTTTGAAAGTGTAATTGAGCCTATATTAGATATACAAGTGCCGCCTACACCGGCGTTACAAAAGCTTTTGAAGCTTAGCTTAAAAGCGGATGTGATCTGATTTTCAGGTCTTTCTTTAACAATAAAAGGTATTACTGCTATAGTGGGAACTATTAAGAGCAAGCAGACAACAATACAACTAAGTTGCTATAGGGGTTCCTAACATAACTTTTAATCCTAACTTATGAGCTTTATTTAGTATCATTTCAAAGAAACTAAAATCAAATTCATTTTCTATAGGCTCCATTAGATGCCAAGCAAATTCAGCAATTCTAATACAATTTAACTCAGAATTTGCTATACGATTTAAATCTTCATTAATAAGAGAATAATCCCATTGTTCTGGGTAATAGTCGACACCAAAATACATAATTACAACATATAAAAAATAAAGATAAAATTATTATATGTCTGAGTAATTGATTGTTCAAACAGCTACAGTGTTAATATGTGTAATAATTTTTTGTAATAAAACATTTACAATTTGTTTTTAATCTGATAACTTATGCAAGCTGTTTGTAGCAAATAACATAAAACAAAGAGGATTTATGGCTTTAATTTAATATAGCACTTAGGCTTTTTGACTAGAAAAAAGTCTAAGTGCGCCCAAAATAGGAGATGAAAAATGATCATTCAAAATACTACAGCTATCCTAGATAGCAACTTAAAAAATAAAGAAGTGGGTTCAGGTAAATGGCCTGAGCATAACAATCAAATCTGTGATAACCTTCATCAAGATCACTTTATTCAAGAAAGTGTAAGGTACGCGGGAAATCATTTAATAGTCGACTTTTGGGGTGCTAGTAAATTAGATTGCCTTGAGACTATGGAAGTAGCAATGCGTGAAGCAGTTGAGAAAGCTAAAGCAACATTGTTACACATTCACCTTCACCATTTTACACCTAATGGCGGTATTTCTGGAGTTGCTGTCTTAGCAGAATCACATATAAGTGTTCACACTTGGCCTGAGTATGGTTTTGCAGCTTTTGATATATTTATGTGTGGAGATTCTAAACCTAATAAAGCAATAGAAGTTTTAGAAAGTTATTTTAAGCCTAAAACAAATAATGTAAGTAAGTTTAGAAGAGGTGAAGTAGTCGAGGTAGTAAATTAATGATAGCTAATATTAATAATAAAAAAATATTTCATGAAACTTTGTACCATAGCTATCATCAAAGTATAGCAATTTCTGAAATATTGTATGAACATAAAACAGATTACCAACATCTAGTAATTTTTAATAATCCAATTTTTGGTAATGTCATGGTCTTGGATGGTATTGTACAGACTACTGAAAAAGATGAGTTTATTTATCATGAAATGTTAGTGCATGTACCAGTTATCGCGCATGGGAATGTTAAAAACATATTAATTATTGGTGGCGGCGATGGTGGTATGCTTAGGGAAGCTCTTAGTCATAAAGCTGTCGAATCTGTAACACTAGTTGAAATTGACCAAGCTGTTATAGATATGTGCCAAGAGTACTTTCCAGGGCATTCAAAAGGTGCTTTTGATCATCCTAAAGCGAAAATAGTTATTCAAGATGGTTGTGAATTTGTCAAAAATCCGCCTAGGAAATATGATTTGATTATTTGTGATAGTACTGATCCGATTGGTCCAGGAGAGGTTTTATTTACCTCAAAATTTTATAAAGACTGTAAAGAAGCTCTAAATCCAGATGGTATAATGGTAACCCAAAATGGAGTGATCTACTTTCAAATAGATGAGTTAAAGAAAACTCTTGAGCGCTTTGAACCATTATATAAAGATGTTTCTTTTTATACTGCAGCAGTTCCAACATATGTCGGTGGAAGTATGGCATTTGGTTGGGGCACTGATGAATTATCCTATCGTAATCACGATATTCAAGTAATTGCACAGAGATTTCTTAAGAGCGGTATTAAAACAAGATACTACAATCCAGCTATACATATTGCTGCTTTTGCTTTACCACAATATGTTATAGATACTCTAAAGAAGTAATAACTTAACCTCATAAGGAGGTAAGATGAACAAAAATTTATTTCTAACAGCTAATCTATCAGAGTATTTTAGCTATAATAGTTTAGGTCAATTATGTATCAACTATGCTGATGGTTATAGAAAAACTATTCCTATCGTCGATTTTTTGCAACAGGCAAACTTTCAGGGAGCTACATATCCATTGGTTTTATATTTTGAGCATATCTTAAAAAACCAACTTGATAAACTTTATACTAGTTTTGGAAAAGCTATAGATGATTTTAGCTATACATGTAAATATAGTTTAGCTTATCCGATAAAAGTAAATCCTGAACAAAAGATTATAAAGGCAATTTATGATTATCATCAACATAATCAAGTTAGTTTGGATTATGAGGTAGGTACTAAATCTGAGTTTTTAGCTGTGCTAAGTACAGCAGCTAAAACACAAAAGATTATTTGTAATGGTTTTAAAGATCTTAGTTTTTATAAAATAGCACAGCTATCTGCAAAAATAGGCTATAAAATTATAATAGTTATTGAAAACATTAGTGAAATAAATATTATTCAGGATCTTCTAGACAACAATGTAAATATCAAGTTTGATTTTGGCATCAGGACAAAGCCTTTTGATAATTGCATACATACCCAAAAATTTGGCTTAAGTTTATCCCAAATCAACGAGTGTATTAATTTCTTGAAAACTAATCAGCTCCAATAAAAACTACTTTTATTGCACAGTCATATAGGCTCTCAGATAAAATCAACTGATAAAGTAGTTGCTAATATCCAAAGATTAATGAGGATTTATTCAGAATTAAAAAGTGATTTTGTAAATCTTGAGTATATTGATTTTGGTGGTGGTCTAGCAGTTAATTATGATGAATATGATAGACCAAGTTATGATTTTGATAGTTATGCTAAAAATATTATCAAAAATTGTAAATACTATGCTGAATATTATAACTGTGATATGCCAAGCATAGTTACAGAGTCTGGAAGAGCAATCACAGCAGAGTCAAGTTTGTTAATAACAAAACCACTGATAAAACAGCATGAGTCAGATATTGAGAATGAAATCCTACATCAGCAGTGGTTAGATAGAGAAGTGTCGCTTGGTGAACTACAGAGTTACTTACCACAAAATCAAAAAATACTCAGCAAGCGTGGTTAAATTTTTCAATATTTCAATCATTACCTGATCATTGGGGCATAGACCAAAAATTTCCGATACTTCCTTTGGAGTTTTTTAATAGCTATGTGACCTCAGAAGTTAAACTTTATGATATTTCATGTGACGTTGATGGTGTAGTAAAGTCAACTTCAGAATATATTGAGATAGCTACTGATAATATTGAATATATTGTTTTTATGTGTGTGGGTGCTTATCAGGGGATGTTAAGCGCTAAGCATAATATGCTTGGAAATATTAGTGCGGTGAATATATATATAGATGAAAATAGAAAAGTAAAAGTATCTGTAAAAGCTGCGGAAAATTACTATTCATTGTTAGATCAATATAGTTATAACTCTCTGAGGATACAGTCAAATTTAAAAAGATACTATTATTATCACCAAGAGGAAATAAACCAAGAGGAAGAAGAATTTTTAGACAATTTATTTATTGATAAGCCATATATGGGCGAGATAACTAGTCAACAAGGAGGGATAAATTATGCTATTATGGCCGGCTGAATGGGAGGAGCATAGTGCAACTTGGATGATCTGGCCAGCACGTATAGATATGTGGCCAAATATAACAAAAGCCTATGAGATATATGCTAAAGTTGCTAACACTATCGCTAAATATGAGCCTGTAAATATGGTAGTAAATCAGCATCAGTTAGATATTGCAAAAAATTATCTTGGAAAAAACATGACCCTGATAAGTGAAGCAGTAGATGATAGTTGGGCTAGAGATATTATGCCAATTTTTTCATTTAAAGCAGATAAACTCATTGCAAATAATTTTGATTTTAACTGCTGGGGTAATAAGTTTTCACCTTTTGATAACGATAGAAGACTTAAAAATGATATTGCAAAACAACAAAAATGGCAGGTTAATTCTTCTAAAATGATTTTAGAGGGTGGAGCAGTACATTCAAATGGTCAAGGAGTTTTATTAACAACCAAGGAATGCTTACTAAATTTAAACCGTAATCCAAATATGCAAAAAGAGCAAATTGAAAGTGAGTTAATCAGTATTTTGGGAGTTAAAAAAATTCTTTGGCTACCATATGGTGTAGCAGGTGATTTTGATACAGATGGTCATGTTGATAACGTTGCTTGCTTTGCCAATAAAAATACGATAATTATTCAAAGTTGTTATGATGAAAATGATGAGAACTTTGCACGCCATCAAGCGAATATGACATATTTAGACAAATATGCCAGTGAGTTTAATATAGTCGAAATACCTCAGCCTCGAGCAAAATATTTCGCTGGTGAACGATTGGCTTTATCTTACCTTAATTTTTATATTGTCAATAACGCTATAATTATGCCAGCATTTGGCGATCCAAATGATGTAATAGCTTTTGAAATTCTACAGAAATGTTTTAAGGATCGTAGTATTGAACAGCTTAATATTATTGACCTTGTAATTGGTGGAGGAGGAATTCACTGTATTACTATGCAACAACCGGCTATAAAGGAGATTTGATATGGCGAATATAAAAGTTGCAGTTGTCCAATTATCTTTTAATGATAATGAAGCTGAAAATTTAGCAAAACTGGAGAGTAAAATTATTCAAGCAGCTAAAAATGGTGCAAAAATAATTCTTACTCCAGAGTTACCAAGTTATCTATATTTTTGCAAAAAACAAAATTCTAAATATTTTGATTTAGCTAAAACCATTGATGAATCACCAATAGTAAAATTATATAAACTCTTAGCACATAAATATAATATTGTTTTGCCTGCTAGTTTTTTTGAGAGAGATGGAAATGCTTGTTATAACTCGATAGCAATGATTGATGCGGATGGTTCGATAATGGGTGTATATCGTAAAGCCCATATTCCAGACGGTATTGGTTACCAAGAGAAATATTATTTCTCACCTGGAAGTGCTGGTTTTAAGGTTTGGGATACTAAATATGCTAAAGTTGGAGTTGGTATTTGCTGGGATCAATGGTTTCCAGAAGCTGCTAGAGTAATGGCTTTAAAAGGTGCTGAAATTTTATTATATCCAACAGCAATAGGGAGCGAACCACACTTACCAGATTACGATTCAAAAGATCATTGGCAAAGAGTGATGCAAGGGCATGCTGCGGCAAATATGTTGCCCGTATTAGCATCAAATAGATATGCAACTGAGGCAAATGATGATATCACAGCAACTTATTATGGCAGCTCATTCATAACTGATCATACTGGTGATAAAATTGCTGAGGCTGACAGAAGCGGTGACGATATACTTTATGCAACATTTGATTTTGCTGAACTACAGCAGCAAAGGTTTTATTGGGGATTATTTAGGGATCGTCGCCCTGAGCTTTATGATGAAATTGTTAGAAAGTATTAAATTGATAAAAATGTTTTTAGTTTAGAGTTCTAACCTGCATAATCTCACCATTTTTTGAGATTTTTATATAGTTACCATCTTTGAACCAGTCGCCAAGTACATATCTAGTATAGTTATCAGCTATATGTACAGCCATTTTATGCGTATGACCATGAATGATAATGTCACAGTCTTTGCGATATTTTTCAATGCCTTTAGTTGTTACATCAACATTCGGATTTTTACGGTTTTTTACATAACTTGCTTTGCGCACATTTCTCGCGGTGTATTCTCTAATAAATAAAGGTAATCTTCTAAAAATAAATCTAAGGATAGGGTTGTATGCTATCCATTTTCTGTAAATTTGGTAACTCTTATCATCTGTACAAAATAGATCTCCATGCGAGAAAAGTATTTTTTGCTTAGAGATATCTATATAGTATGGATCTTTAATTAAAGTCACGCCACTTTGTTTAGCAAATTTTCTGCCAATCAAAAAATCACGATTTCCATACATGAAAAATATTTCTAAACCTTGATCTGAAGCTTCTTTTAGCCAATTTGTGATTTTATGATAAAAGTCATCTCTGTGATTATCACCGATCCAATAATCAAAAAAGTCACCAAGAATAAAAAGCTGGTTTTGTGTAGATGTAATGCTATCTAAAAACTTTTTAAAAAGATCAGCCATCTCAGCATGATTAGCGTTTAGATGAAGATCCGAAATTAGATAAATATCTTTATTATGAGCCATATTTTTGACGGTACTGTTTAAATTTATCGATCATTGTTTCATCAAGATTTTCTTTGACATACTCAAAAATACTTTCAAAGTTAGTTACTGCTAGAACAGGAATATTGAAATCTTGAGATATTTTCTTAGTTGCTGAAATATCACTATCTTTAGCTTTTTCTTGTCGATCTATCGATAGTACAACACCAGCTATTTTGGCATTAATAATTTTTAGCTTGTTGTATGATTCATAAAAGGCTGTACCTGCAGTCATTACATCATCTATGAGTAATACTTTTTTATTAGTCATATCATCACCAACAAATACACCACCTTCGCCATGATCTTTCGCTTCTTTACGGTCAAAAGCGTAAGGCATATCGATATTATACTTCAGAGCTAATACAGTAGAAATAGCTGCAACTAGAGGAATCCCTTTATATGCTGGACCAAAAAGGATATCGTACTTGACATCGCTTTTGATAATCAGTTGAGCATAATAATCAGCAAGCGTTGCAAGTTGAGCGCCTGTGTTAAATAGCCCAGCATTAAAGAAATATGGACTAATACGTCCTGACTTAAGCGTAAATTCGCCAAATTTAAGTACTTGATTCTTAAGAGCAAACTCTATAAACATACAGAATATAAAATAACAACTAAACTTGCTATAAGTATAAATAATAACTTTGATAATACCAAGTAAATATAGGTTAAGATACGATATCTATTAATATATTTAAGCTCAAGAAACTGATATAATTTAGCCACTTTATTTAATAGTTTTAAAAAGTTTTTAATGTCAAAACATATTCATATTTTAGGTATCTGTGGTACTTTTATGGGTTCTTTAGCAGTATTAGCTAAACAAAAGGGATATAAAGTAACAGGTTCGGATCTTAATGTCTATCCACCAATGAGTACTTATCTCGAGTCTCAAGGCATAGAGATATTACAAGGATTTGATTGTGATCAACTAGATACAAATCCTGATGAAATTATTATTGGTAATATCATGAAAAGAGGTATGCCAATAATAGAAAAAATCCTCGCAGAAAAGTTAAACTATTTCTCAGGTCCAGAGTGGCTATATCAAAATATTCTTAAATATAAAAAAGTAATTGCAATAGCTGGTACACATGGTAAAACTACAACCACTACAATGACTATCAAAATACTAGAGCAGGCTGGCTTAAATCCGAGTTTTTTGGTTGGTGGTGTTAGTAGTGATTTTGGTGTTTCATCACGTTACACAGATTCTGAGTATTTTGTTATTGAAGCTGATGAATATAATACGGCTTTTTTTGATAAGCGTTCAAAATTGATTCATTATGATCCAAGTATTTTTGTGATTAACAATATTGAATTTGATCATGCTGATATTTTCAAAGACATTGATGCAATATTTTGGCAATTTCACCAATTACTTAGAAAGATGCCATCAACAGCGAAGATTATCTACAACGCTAAGGATGATAATGTACAAAAAATAATATCAATGGGATGTTGGTCAGAGTTGGTTAAAGTAAATTCTGATTTAGGTATCAGTATAACCAAGCACACACTAGATTACTCAAAGTTTGAATTATGTGATATTAATGGTAATAGTGTTGAAGTATCATGGGGCTTAATTGGTGAGCATAATGCTCTTAATGCTATGAGTGCCTATGCTGTAGCAAAGCAACTAAATATATCTGATGAAATGGTAAAAGACGCTTTAGAAAGCTTTAGAGGAGTTAAAAGACGTTTAGAAGTATTATCTCATCAAGATAATGTTACTTTATATGATGATTTTGCTCATCATCCAACCTCTATTAAGTTAACTTTAGAAGCAGTGCGTAACAAAGCTAAAGATGCTTATGTAGTAGCTCTTATTGACCCACGTTCAAATACAATGCGTCAAGGCGATAATAAAGATAATTTACCGATGTCAATTATCGAAGCTGATAGAGTATTGTTGTATAATCATAGTTTATTAAAGTGGGATGCTAAAGAAGTTCTCAAAAATAGTAATAATGTTGATTTTATAGCTGATGTTGATGATTTTGTTGATTGTGTTGATAAATTATTAACTAAGCACCAAGATAGAAATATCCAGCTTGTAATGATGAGTAATGGCTCGTTTGATGGATTAAGAGAAAAGCTAGTTAAGCTTTTGGAGATTAAATGAGTAGTTTAATTTATGGTATTCATGCTGTTGATAGTTTGGTAGAAGCTAATCAAGCAAAAGAAATATTGGTATTTAAGAAGTCAAATGCCAATCATAAGATCGAAGGTATTATCTCTAAAGCTGAATCAAAAGGTTTAAAAGTTACTTTTATTGATAGTTTTAAACAGCTTCCAGGGCGAGTCAGAAAAGATGCAAATCATCAAAATATCTTTGCAGTAGAGATAAATGATTTTAAAACATATTCTGAGAATGATATTGAGTTTCTAGTTCCTCAGGATAAAAATGCTTTTATTTTAATATTAGATAATGTTCAAGATCCTCATAATTTTGGTGCGTGTATACGTAGTGCACATTCTGCAGGTATTGATTTTATAATTATCCCTAAAGATAATAGCGCGCCAGTCAATGCAACGGTTAAAAAAGTTGCTTGTGGTGCTGCTGAGCATACAAAGATTGTAGTTGTTACTAATCTTGCTCGAGCAATCGAAAAACTCAAACAATTAGGAGTATGGATTATTGGTTTAGCAGGTGAGGCAGATGATAGCTTATATTCGATGAATCTAGTAGATTCTGTAGCGATAGTTGCTGGTGCAGAAGGTAGTGGTATGCGTCAGCGTACAAAAGCTATAGTTAATCCGAGAGTATTTTGTTAAACACATAAGAGATAGCATCACAAAATTTTTCAAAACTATTATTCACTTTTCTAAATATTTTTTTAAAGTTAGCCCAAACCTTTTCAATAGGATTTAAATCTGGAGAATACGGAGGTAGATATAATATTTGTACATCAAATTTATTGGCTATTTCAATCAGCTTAGAGGATTTATGGAAACTAGCATTATCCATTACTATAGTAGTTTTAGGTTTTAATGATGGGCATAAGTGTTCCTCAAACCATTGATTAAAAATTTCAGTATTGGTATATCCACTGTACTCTAATGGAGCTATAATCTTTTTATCTGCATAATTATATCCAGCAACAATACTTCTTCTTTGTGTTTGATATGCTAAAACCTCACCATAACTAGGCTCACCAATTAGTGACCATCCTCTTAGGATAGAAAGCTTATTGTCACACCCCATCTCATCTATATAAAATAACAAGTTTTGAGCTATTTCTTTTAGTTTTTCTATATACTCCAACCTTTCATGTTCTTTTCTTTGCTTATATTTTGGAGTCTTTTTTTAAAACTAAAACCAAGTCTATTAAGACAATCATAAAATGTACTTCTTGGAATATCAGGGGCTAATGCTTCTTTTATATCTAATGCACTTGCATCTGGATGATCTATCAAATACTGTTCAATCAATGTTTTATCGGTAAAGCTAGCGACTCTGCCACAACCAACTCCTTGCTTTGAACTATAATCTCCGGTTCTTTTATAAAACTCTATCCATGAAACAACTGTACGCTTATCTATGTTAAAAAACTTACTCAGCTCGAACTCCGTCATACCTTCTTCATATTTATTAATTACGATGTCTCTAAAATATTGGCTATATGATGGCATTTTTATTAGACATTATAACATTTCTACAAATATCTTTTTCTACAAATATCTTTCGGATTAACTATAGTTGTGATTTTCTTGCTAAATTACCAATGTTAGGTGAAGTTTCTAGCTTAAATGTTTCTGTTGCTACAGGTATAGCATTATATGAAACAGTAAGGCAAAGGACAAATACTATTTAGTTGATGATTAAAGGCTTATCGCTGAATATTTATTTTGTGATTTGTGATATACAAATTAATTAAAACCGGGACTACGATTAAAATTGCAAAAAAATAAATCATAGAAGTTAAGTATGCCCCAACAATTAAGCCGATAATAAAACTTAAGATTGTAGTACTTAATATTGTTATATCATGATATCTCTTCTCTGCAATCATATGTGAAAGATTTAGAAGATTCATGGTATAAGCAACTAAATTTATTTTTGTAGAATGAAATCTATAAAATATATTATTCATTATTACACTCATGATAGTAGCAATATTAGCAAGGATAAGAAAACCAAAACTATTATCATGTAGAGCATTGATATGTAGTACAAAAGTACCACTAAAACAATATATAAGAACAAATAATAAAGATATGGCAATACGAAATTTAATAGTCCTTTTTGCTATAAAGCCATGTACAATAACCCCAGAAATAATAAAGTTAAATAGAAGAGTTATTCGCACAAAATCAGAAAATTGAGGGTTTGTAATAATATCAGCAATACTATATATAATGTTACCTGTCATTAATACAACGAATACTTTGTATAATAAAATTACTGAAATCGCATCATTGACTCCATTAATAAAAGCTAGCTGATAGTAGTTTCTTAGTTCTTGTTTTGTCATTTTAAACCTTTCGCTTACAGTTGTTATGGTTAAGACTTAGCTTTTTTATAGTATTTAGTAATACACAAAAGTATTATTGTGATTAAGATAATAGTCAATTGCTGTAAAGGTAAGTTTGATACAAGCATAGAGCCAACTGAAAAGCTCATTACAAAGTTGGCAAAGCCAGCAAGTGAAAATTTGAAAAAGTTATTTACAGCTGTAGCTGCACCAAAATGATTAGATATTAGCTGCAATGACTGACTTAATAGTGAAGTCGAACTTAGACTTAAGCCATAACAAGTAATAAGCATTAATAACATGAAAATATAACCATGCTTGAATTGCGTATGACTATAAATAATCATAACAAACACACTAAGAAGTGATATACCAAGTCCAAGACGTGTAAATACTTCAAGTTCAACTGATTCACTTAATTGCTTTAATGTAAGATTTGCCAAGATAACTCCGATAGTCGTTAAAGCAAAATATAACATATAAAGAGTATAGCCAGTATCGTAGACGTTTAGATAAATTATAGAAGAAGCGCCAATATAACTAAAAAAGGCAGCAAATAATAAACCCGAACAAATTGTGTATATAGTAAAAGGTAAATTTCGCAAATGGTAGAAGTAGGCTATAAATAATTTCTTGATAGATTTTTCTCTTTGTTCTTTTGCATGTGTTTCTGGGAGTTTACTACAAAGAATTACAAGTACTATGCCAAATCCAAATAAAAAGTAAAAAGAGCTTTTCCAACTTTGTGTTGATACAATTAGTCTGGTTCCAATCATAGGAGAAATAATCGGTGAAATCAACATTATTATTGCTAGAGTTGAGATGATATTTGTTAGTTTTTTACCACTATAGCAGTCTCTAGCAATTGCTAAAGCAATCACTGTACCTGAGGAGTCTGTTAAACCTTGTATCAATCTAAAAACAGCAAGTTGTGAAAAACTTTGGCTATGGGCACATAATAAAGTACTCGCAGCATATAAAAACATACCTAAAATTAGACTAAGCTTTCTACCGAACTTATCTGAAAAAGATCCCCAAAAAAGCATCCCTATAGAGAAGCCAATAAAATATGTTGTAAAGGTGAAAATTACATCGTTTGGATGAATTCCAAAATGCTCAGCAATATTTGGGATAGCTGGAGCATAAGTATTGACTGCAAATGGTGGTAGCATTGCCAAAAGCCCAAGTGTAAGAATAAAAAGCTTACTATCTTGTTTAATCATGATGAAAATTCCTTAAAAGTTTTGATTCAATTTTTGTTAAGAGTACTATGTAGTTTTTTTGTAAATATACATTAGAAGTATAATTTTTTGTAATATATAAAAATTATATACCTTATTGAGAAAAGTGATATAAATGATTTTAGGCAATGTTTATAAAATAGCTGAATTTTAAAGTTAAATATACTGCTATTATCGGTTTTATAAATTTAGTTAAGTTTTTGTTTTATGCTAGAATATTGTGAATGAAAATTTAGCATCTTGGTAAGCTTAAATGCAATTTGCTTTTTTAAACAGTAATAAATATGCCGCGATAAATGCCTTTAAAGCTTGTATAGCTATAGTTATAGCTTACTTAGTAGGATCTTTTTTAGGTCGTATATTTGGTATAGAGCGAATGTATTTATGGATGTCTGTTACCGTTATGGTTGTAATGTCGACGCAACCTAATTTAGGTGGTGCAGTAGATAAAGCTTTGATGAGGTTTCTAGGCACAGTCATAGGCGCTGTAATTGCGATAATAATCGTTGCGTGTGTAAAAAACTATATTCATGAATTTCTGTTGATATTACCATTTATATTTTTAGCAGTATATTTTGCTGGTGCAACTAAGTATAGTTATGCTGGTACATTAGCTGGGATTACATTAATTATTATAATGTTTAATCAACAGCCAGGAGTTCAGGTTGCAATATACAGGGCTGTAGAAATATCATTAGGAATTATAATTTCTCTTATAGTAAACAGATTTATTTTTCCAATTAGAGCAGAAACTCGATTAAAAGAAAGTTATTCAAAAACAATTGCTCAGATACATGATTTTTTTAATATTCTTTTTATTGAGCGTAATGAGTCTCATGATAAGCTTAGAGAAAATATTTTTCATGAGTTTCCCAAACATCTTGCACTTATCAAAGAATTAAAATATGAGAAAACTGCAAAACAAGTACAAGAGTTCGAGAAAATTAGCCTATATATTCGTAGATTATATAGATATATGATAGTTATGTATGAGTATATAGAGTTTTTTTTAGGTAAACCTACTATTGCAAAACTTGACAAAGAACCTGCTTTTATAGAGTTTAAAAAATATATAATGAAGTCTCTTGATAGCGTATCTAACGATATTAAAAAAACTAAAAGAATAAGTTACAAAGAGCTGTTGCGTTTTGAAAGACATATTTTACCACTACTTAATGAAGTAGAGGTATTAAACTATAAAGATGAAAGTTTTATATTTTATATAAAAATGTTTCTCGATGCACTCAAAAAACTAGCATTAGAGCATAACTATATCTTAAAGATTTCTAAACATTGATAAAAAAGCATCGTTACGGTAATATATAACGTTGAATTTTTCTTAATACTTATTAGTATTTTTATGATATATGAGGTCTACAATGAAATTGCGTACAAAAAATATTTTAATTCCGGTACTTATTACAACAATTATCATAGACATAATGGGTGCGGGACTTGTTTTTCCTATTATGCCATCGTTATTTTTTGGACAATCATGTATTACTTTTGGTGATCCAGGTAGTAACTTTCAGAACTGGTATTATTCGATAGCCTTAGCATGTTGGCCATTAGGATTAATGATTGGCTGTCCTATTATTGGTGAATTATCGGATAAATATGGACGCAAAATTATACTAATCGTTGCTTTATCAACCACATGTGTATCATATATTTTATCAGCATATGCGATATACTCACATCACTATCTACTATTTGTAGCAAGTAGATTTGTTTGTGGGTTAGCTGGAGGAGCTTTTGAAATTGCTCAAGCTGCAGTGATTGATATATCTACAGAAGAAGATAAATCTAAAAATTTGGGCTATATTACGATGGCAGCATCTTTAGGCTTTGTGGTTGGTCCAATAGTTACAAGTTTTGTTTCAGTAATGAATATTAGTCATACTTTACCGTTTATCTTTGCAGCAGTATTATCACTGCTGAATATTATTTTTATAGTTATTATCATGACAAAAGATTTACCAAAGAATCCTGGTTTGGTTATTCAACTTGCGACAATCTACAAGACAATATCATTTTTATTATCTGATAAGCGTGTTAGATTAATTGGGGTGGTGTATTTGCTAGTACAATGCGCGTGGGGCTTTTATGGTCAAGGTATAGCATTGTTTTTAAACCTAACTTATAGCTATACAGTTTCACAAACGGGCGCCTTTTATGCTCTTATGGGATTATCTACAGCGCTTGCAAGTATTATTATTCAGCCGGTAATTTTTGCAAGATTATCTAATCAGGTTGCTTTTGTAAGAGCTGCTGTTGTTTGTGGTATAGGTTTTATTTTTGTGGCTATTTTAACTAATCAAATCGCACAATGGTTGCTAACAATAGTTTTATCATCATCTCAACTTATCTGTTATACAGCTCTTTTAGCAATGATTTCAGGTGCAGTTACAGATAAAGAACAAGGTAAAGCAATGGGTGCTGCAGGTGCAGGTTTTGGTTTAGCTTGGTTTTTAAATGATATTATGATGGGACATCTTGCATCAATATCTCCGAGTTCGCCAATTTCATTTGGTGGTGGGATGTATTTTATTGCAGCGATTATCTTTGTATTTTCTATTAAAATCTTGCGTGAAAGGGTACAATAATCAGCATTGATTAAATTTGATTATTTTTCTTAAATGCAACTAATATCTGTTAAAAATGTAAGCCTAAATTTTGGTACGCAAATAGTCCTTGATAATGTTAATTTAGAAATCTCAAAAGGGCAAAGAATTTGCCTAATAGGTCGTAATGGCACAGGTAAATCATCACTACTAAAAATTATTGAAGGTAGCGTAATGCCAGATAGTGGCGAGGTAATTGTGCATAATAATGCGATTGTTGCAAGCATGATTCAGGAAGTTCCTAATGATATGCAAGGAAGTATCGCAGATGCTATGCTCCAAGGCTTAGGTACACTTGGTGATTATTTAATTGAATATCAACAAACTTTAGTTTCAAATCCAGAATCTGCAAAACTTGAGCAGTTACATAGTTATATCGATGAGAATCATGGTTGGGGATATCTAAATGATGTTGAAGTATTAGCATCTAAACTTAACTTTAAACCAACGGAATCATTCAAAGATCTCTCTGGAGGAATGAAAAGAAGAGTTATCTTAGCTAGAGCTTTAATAAAAAAACCTGACTTACTTCTTTTAGATGAGCCAACGAACCATCTTGATATAGATTCTATTAATTGGCTGGAAGAATTCTTAGCTAGTTTTAATGGGGCAATACTCTTTATTACTCATGATAGAAAATTTCTCAATAATGTTGCTAAAAATATAATCGAATTAGATAGAGGTCATTTATATTGTTTTGATGGTAACTACACTAAATTTATTGAGAAAAAAGAGCAAATACTTGATGCTCAAGAAAAAGCTAATAGTGAATTTGATAAAAAGCTAGCTCAAGAAGAAGCATGGATTCGTCAAGGGATTAAAGCACGACGTACAAGAAATGAAGGACGAGTTAGAGTCTTAGAACAAATGCGTCGTGAGCGTAAGCAAAGACGTGAAAATATTGGTAAAGCGGATATTAAAGTCATTCAAGTTGAGAAATCATCGAAAAAAGTTATTCAAGCTGAGAATATTACTTTTGAATATACTGGTAAGTATTTATTTAAAGATTTTTCAACAGAGATTCAAAAGGGTGATAAGATCGCAATTATCGGTCAGAATGGCTGTGGTAAAACCACTCTTTTAAACTGCTTACTTGGGTTAGATAAGCCAACTCAAGGTCTAGTTACTTTAGCAGATAATATTAAAATTGCTTACTTTGATCAATTAAGGGATCAATTAGATGAAACACTTAGTATTATCGATAATGTTAAAGAGGGCTCGGATTTTATTAGTCTTAATGGCAAAGAGACTCATGTAATAACTTATCTTCAGAAATTTTTATTTACACCAGATAGGTTACATGCACCAATTACACATCTATCAGGTGGTGAAAAGAATAGACTTTTACTGGCAAAGATTTTATCAAAACCTAGTAATATTATAGTCCTTGATGAGCCGACAAATGATCTGGATATTGAGACTTTAGAAATACTCGAGGAAATGCTTATAAATTATCAAGGAACTGTAATTATAGTGAGCCATGATAGGGAATTTATAAATAATGTCGCAACAAGCACTATAGTCTTTGATAATAGTAATTTAGAAGAGTTTGTTGGAGGATATGATGATTGGTTATCACAACGCAAACAACCACAACAAGTTAAAATTACTAAAAATAACAGTGAGTTGTCGAAAAATAAATTGACATATGAGCAAAAAAAACAACTACGTAATTTGCCAAATCAGATAGAAAAACTCGAAGCTAATATTGCAACTATACAGCAACAAATGTCGCAATTAGATTTTTATCAAAAATCACAGCAAGAGATTGCCAAAGTGCAAAAACAATTAGAGGATTTAAACCACGATCTTGAGCAAAAATATTTGCTCTGGGAAGAGCTTTTAGAATTAGAATAATCAAAATATAATTAGGCAATTATGCTATTATAGAATCTATATGAGTTTAATTTTAATTGTTTAGTATAAATATGACTACCAAAGACATGAATCTTAGAGATCTTAGAGAAGAGAAGAAAGTTTTAGCAATTACCTCATTAGCTGAGTTTGCTGAGCGTTATGGCTATTATATAATTCAATCATTATTGATATTTTATTTAATAGATAAGTTCCAAATTTCTCAAGATTTATCAGCATCTTTAGTTGGTACAACTCTTTCAATGGTTTATATCTCAGCTATTCTTGGTGGTTTTGTTGCTGAGAAGTATTTAGGTTACTATCGTGCTGGTTTATTAGGTTCACTTTTTATATTAGCGTATTCAACTAGTCAGAGTATGCTATATTTAGGATTAAGTTTTGTTTCTGTTAGTACTGGTCTTATAAAATCAAATATGTCAGCTTTTATTGGTAGATTTTACGATAAATCTAGTCTAACTGATTCAAAGAGGGACTTTGGTTTTAATATTTTTTACATGGGGATTAATCTAGGTAGTTTTGGAGCGTTATTTATAGCTAGTTGGTTAAAAGATAATTATGGCTATGGTGCACCATTCTATAGTAGTATGGTAGTTAGTATTTTTATGCTTTGTCTTTTGCTTATTGGCTTTAGGCTGCTAAATAAGCATATTATTGAGTTTAAACTAACTTTATCTATGCTTATAAAAGTAGCTTTGTTATTAACAGTATACATTGTGGTTTTATTCTATATTTTTAAGCAGCCATTAATTGCGAATTTTTCTATCATCATAGCTTTAACAATATCTGTGATAATACTTTTTTTATCAATAAAAAAATCTAGTTATCAAAAAGTTCTTGTTGCAGGGATATTTTTCTTGTTATCGATTGTATATTGGGGTTTATATTTTCAAATCTTTATAAGCGTATTACTTTTTACTCAATACTCAGTTGATAACGCACTATTAAATCCTAGCCAGTTTTTAAGCGTAGAATCTGTGAGTGTGTTGTTTTTTGCGGGGATTCTTGGTAAATTTTGGGTGTATTTGGATAATAGCTTTTATTTTATTAATAGTAACATTTTTAATTATATTAATCGCCATAATTATTTCACCACAAGGTGTTAAAGTTAGTGCATATGGAATAATTTTTGCTTATATCGTGCTAGGAATTTCTGAATTATCATTATCAGCAATTGGTTTATCAATGATTACAAAGATATCGCCTAAAGGTTTTGTTGCTTTATATATGGGTATTTGGTTAGTGACATTAGGTGTGGGTGGTAAACTAGGTGGTTTTATCGCTAGTTTCTTCTATATTTCAGATAATAATTTAGGCTTAGCTAAAGCAAATATGTGTGATGGTTTAGATACATTTATAGCTATAGCAGTATTAACAAGTCTGGCAACTTTATTACTAAGAAAATTTGTCAATAAATACTCATCATAAAAAACAATATTAGTAGTAGCAATTTTAAGTTTTTTGGTGTTTTTCTACTAAATAAAATGATAGCCAAACATCTGTATTTCTAAATTTATCTATGGTTTTAATACTTGTACATTGCGACGCCTGAATGCTGAAACCATTTTGTTTTAAGATATTAGTGTTTTTTTGTTCATCACAGTCTGCAAACACAGCGAGAATCTCTTGATCGTATGGTATGTTGTGATCATTAAATTTGAGAAACACGTAAGGTTTACTTTCTAATAGTGCCCCAACTGATAATGACATTTGATTATAACTAGGGCTATCACCTATGACATAGTTTATGTCATGATTTAAATTATTTTTGACAAATTGCTCAGCTTTGACAGCAATTTTATTACCAAAGTTTCTAGTTGTTAGCTGCGGTGAAAAATATGTAAAAGCGTTATAACTAATAAAAATAGCGATCTCTATTAGAATAAAAACCAATATAATTTTATCAAATACTTTATCTTTTATATTGACTTCAAATAAATAAAATAATGCCGCTAATGTTAGCAACATTATACACATTAACCAACCGTACTCTAAATGTGTTGCATAAGTTTGTAAAATAAAAAAGAATATTAAAGGATATAAACCACACACCACTAAAGGGCTAGTTAATTTTCCTAATAAAGTTTTATTTTTTTCAAAATATATTTGTTTACGTAAAACTAGCAAAATTATAAATGCCAGTGGAACAGCTATATAACCCAAACTAGACAAGTTAAATAGCTGGGCGTAGAGTAGATTTAAAATTATAGTTATATAACCAGTTGTCGAGCTATTTACTTCACCAATAGCATATTTAATAGGAGCAAAATGACTATAAAACAAATTAATAATTAGTGGTGTGATTAAAATAATAAAAATAATTAAAGAGACTACCAATTTGGCAAAATTTTTTTTGTTTATACTGCCTACTAAAAAGCAAGATATAATTAATATTAATAGACCTATTTCAAATTTTGAGTACATTCCTAGAGCTGCTACTATAGCAAGAAGTATCCAATCTTTTAGTAAATTATGCTTAGTTACTAAAACAAAGTAGTAACAAGTCATTATCCAAAAAGGTAAAAGGATTACATTTTGGTTGAACTGTACAAAACTATAATCACCAAATACGCTTGATAACAGTGCTAGTATTATTAAAAACAAAGTTGTATTTTGATTGAAATATAACTTTAAAAGTTTATATAAAAAAACTATTGCTATAAGCATACATATACAACTACATATGAGTCCAGCTAACATAAGGTTAGAAGTTACATACAGTACGAGCTTTATTAGTAAAGAACCCATGATGGGATGTTTGTCATAAACTATACTTAGGTGATGTGACCATTTGATATTTTCTAAAACATCAACATATAGCGAATACTTACTGTATAAGGCTAGAGTTCCAAATATCCAGATACAAAAAAAAGAAAAACCACATATAATAGTTTTCTTTGAGTTTGATAACATTATAGTGTATTACCTTTGAATCAGTTTCTAAGAGTTGCAATATGATTAAATACTAATGTGTCGTTAGAGCAATCTTTTAAGTCAGCAATAAAATAACCAACTCTGTTAAACTGAAAGCGTTCTTCAGCTTTGACACTTTCAAGAGATCTTTCAACTTTGGCATTTTTGATAACTTGTAATGAGTCTGGATTTAAAACATCTTCAATTCGATCAGCATTTGCTGGATTTTCATCATTAAATAAGCGATCATAAATCCTAACTTCAGCATCAAGGCAATTATTAGCATCAACCCAATGGATAATGCCATTAGGCTTGATACCATCATTTGGTTTTTTACCACCTAAAGTTTCTGGTAGATAAGAGCATTTTAGTTCTATGACTTCGCCACTAGTATCAGTAATTACTTCTTGACACTCAATTACATAGCCATTTAGTAAACGCACTCTACCATTAGGACTAAGTTTTTTCATATCTTTTTCTAGCTTGAAGACAAAGTCATCTCTTTCAATGAATATTTGTGAAGATATTGTGATCTCGCGGCGTCCAAATTCTGGATCTTGTGGGTGGTTTGGTACATCTAAATGATGATTTGGCATATCTTTTATGCTTACTCTTATTGGATCTAGGACAACGTTTTTTCTTAAGACACTTTTGTTTAAATCATCTCTTACAGCATCTTCTAAAACCGATACGTCAATAACAGAATCTTGTTTAGATATTCCTATCATCTCACAGAAATTGCGTATAGACTCAGGGGTATAACCTCTACGGCGATAGCCTTTTATAGTCGGCATACGTGGGTCATCCCAGCCATTGACAAGTTTATTATCAACCAAATATTTTAGTTTTCGCTTACTTGTAATTGTGTAATTAAGATTAAGTCTTGAAAATTCAATTTGCTGTGGTTTTATACTAAATTCTGTTTCCTCAATAACCCAGTCATAGAATGGTCTTTGATCTTGGAATTCCAAAGTACATAACGAATGAGTTATTTCTTCGATTGCATCCTCAAGTGGATGAGCAAATGTATACATCGGATAAATACACCATTTGTCACCAGTTTTAGGGTGGTGTGAGAATTTTATTCTGTATAAGGCAGGATCTCTAAGGTTGATATTACCAGAAGACATATCAATTTTTGCTCTCAAAGTTTTACTACCTTCAGCAAATTTACCATTTTTCATCTCTTCAAATAATTCAAGGTTTTCAGTGATACTGCGTTCTCTGTATGGACTATTTTTTCCTGGCTCTTTTAGCGTGCCACGGTACGCGCGTATTTCTTCTGCTGACAAATCGCAGACATAAGCTTTGCCTTTTTTTATAAGCAATATAGCTAGCTCATACATCTTATCAAAATATTCAGAGGCAAAACGTGGTTGATTTTCCCATTTAAAACCAAGCCACTCGACATCTTCTTGGATTGCGTTTATATACTCAATGTCTTCTTTATCAGGATTAGTATCATCAAAGCGTAGATTACACTTACCATCAAATTCTTGTGCAATACCAAAATTAAGACATATTGATTTTGCATGGCCAATATGAAGATAACCATTAGGCTCAGGAGGAAAACGCGTCAAAATACTTGAGACTTTGTTTGTTTCGAGGTCTTTCTTAATGATATTTTTTATAAAATTAGTTTTATTTACTTTAATTTCACTAGTCATTTTTGTCTTAGAAATAGTTCTTAAATAAATTTTATTTAATAGTTTACTTTAATAAAAAAACAATAACATATTTTTTTGAAAAAAAAGTATATACTAGCTATAATTTTTACTTAAAATCTAATTGCTCTATAAGCTAAGGGACTTTTGTTAATGGATCCTTCAACCATAGATGAGTATAAGTATCTATATACTTGTGAAAATGTGCATAAAAATCTCTCTCTCCAAGAATTAGCAAAATACGCACATAATAGTGATGGTTTTATTTGCTACGATAATAAAACTTTAGTAGTTGACAGTGGTGAAATCAAGGGTCGACTTCCTGATGATAAATATATTGTTGAGACTAAATATGCCAAAAAAAATATTTGGTGGAGTGAAAATGGCTCAGATAATAAAAGATTAAAAAGAAAAAACTGGAAGCTGATTAAACAAAGATTATGTCAAGAGGTAGCAACAAAGGATCTTTTTGTTGTAGATGGTTTTTATAATCATGATGAGAGATATACCATAGCAGTTAGACTAATAACTACCCAAGCTTCAGCTGCATATTTTTTAAAGTTGATATCGATAACTCCGAGTGAAAAAGAATTACAGTCATTTGAGCCACAATGGGTAATAATGCATTCCCCTCAAACACAGATAGAAGATTACCAAGACCTTGATTTAAATTCTTCAAAAGTAATAGCAACTAACCTTAAGCAGCGAGAAAGTATATTGGTTGGGACTATGTATCTTGCTGAGATAAATAAGGTATTGTTGTCGATTATGAGCTATTATCTCTTGCTCAACGATATTGGCGTATTTTACTGTGCTGTCAGTGTTGATGCTGAAGCTAATAGTACAATATTTTTTGGTTTGTCAGGTAGCGGTAAAACAACGTTAGCTTTAGACCAAAATAAGAGTCTTGTTGCAAATGAGGCTATTGCTTGGACAGAAATGCGTGGTGTGTATAGTCTAGAGTCAGGTTTGACAATTAAATCAGCAAGTTTTAAAAAAGACGATCCGCGTATCAAACAAGCATTAGCTGGGGACCTTTTGATAGAAAATCCTAACTTTGATGATAGTCACAATATTATATTTGGTGAGAAAAATAGTTCACAAAGTAATACTTATGTAACTTTCCCACGTGAAAATTTTGTTAATGTTATAAACACTGATAACCCTAACACAATAATTTTTCTTGTCAAAGATGCAAAAGGTGTATTACCAAGAGTTGCAAAACTTAGTAAAGGTCAGGCAATTTACTATTTTTTATCTGGATATACTTCTACATCTATAGGAGTAGAGGCAGGTGTTACAGAGCCTAAACCAGAGTTTACAAGTTGCTATGCTCAGCCATTTCTATTACTTAAGCCAACTAGATATGCAAGTATATTGCGTCAGCGTTTGAAGCATAGTAATGCTAAAATTTATATGATAAATGTTGGCTGGATTGAGGGTGATTATAAGACAGGTAGAAGGGTTCCTGTTGAAGAGACAAAACTTATTGTTAACTACTTATTGACTAAACCAGAGAATGTTAGCTTTAAATTTACACGTCAAAAATATTTTAACTTTAAAGCTTTAACTTCAATAAATGATAATGGTCAAGAGCTTCAACTTACCAATAATTGGAGTGATAGTGCTGAATATAAAAAAGAATATAAGTCTTTAGCAAGAGCTTTTATCAAAAACTATGAGCAGTTTGAAAATGATGATTTTGCACTAAAATATAAAAAATTTGAACCAATTATTTAGACGCTAATTTTGACTCTATTAAAAAAATAACATATCTATTATAATACTCCAAGGTCATTAAACATTTTAAATATATGCTGATTTATCTTTTTGAATGGTTAAGTCATTATTTCAAAGGCTTAGAAGTTTTTAGTAATTATATATCTGTTAGAATAATTATGATTTCGATAACATCGTTACTCATTACTCTTGCACTAGGTAGACCTATGATCAGCTGGTTACAAAAAATGCAAATAGGTCAAATTGTTAGAGATGATGGGCCACAAAGTCATTTCTCTAAAAGAAACACTCCAACAATGGGAGGCGTTTTGATCCTTTCATCAGTTATTATTTCTTGTTTGCTTTGGGGGGATTTGACAAGTATATATTTATGGATTTTAATTTTAGTGGTTATTTTCTTCGGAGCGATTGGTTTTTTTGATGATTATTTGAAGCTAGTACTTAAGCATCCAAAAGGTTTAAGAGCTAAGTATAAGTTTGCTTTGCAATCAATTTTCTCAATAGTCTTGGCTATAGTTTTATTTTATCTATTGTCTAAGAATGGCCAGATGAGTTTGTCGATACCATTCTCAAAGAGTCTTTATATTCCAATGGGTATCGTAATATTCGTAGTTTTGGCGTTTTTTATTATTAATGGCAGTAGTAATGCTGTCAATCTTACTGATGGGCTAGATGGTTTGGCTATTGTACCTGTAGTACTTGTGGCTGCTGGGTTAGGTATTTATGCATATATTGAAACTAATAGTACTTTAGCGAATTATTTATTATTTAATTATTTAGGTAATCCTGGACTTGCTGAGGTGGCGGTATTTTGTGCAGCTGTTTGTGGGTCTGGTTTAGCATTTTTGTGGTTCAATTCCCATCCAGCTGAAGTATTTATGGGTGATGTTGGTTCTTTGACATTAGGTGCTGTGTTAGGAGTAATTGCAGTGATGGTACGTCAAGAGTTGATATTTTTTATCATGGGGTTGTTATTTGTAGTAGAAGCTCTATCAGTAATGTTACAAGTAGGCTCATATAAGCTTAGAAATGGTAAGAGAATTTTTAGAATGGCGCCTATTCATCATCATTTTGAATTGAAAGGCTGGCCAGAAACAAAAGTTGTGATACGATTTTGGATAATTTCTTTGATACTTTTCTTAATTGGTTTGGCAGCTATCAAGGTTAGATAATGTTTAGTTTTTATTTTAATGATAACAAGATAACCAAACTATTAATGGTTGGTTATGGTTCTACTGGTAAGTCTGTTTGTGATTTTCTTGCGAACTTTATAGATATTACAGTTGATATATCGCAGAATGATGATGAGTTTGTTAATTATGATTTAAACAGTTATGACTTAATTACAGTCAGCCCTGGGATTCCTCTTAATAAATCTCCATATAGAGCCCTAACTAAATTTAAAGATAAAATAGTCAGTGATATTGATATATTCTATCAGTATATCAAGGATACTAAAGCTAAAACAATTGCTGTTACAGGATCAAACGGTAAAAGTACAGTAGTAACAATGACTGATTTTGTCCTCAAGGATCTTGGTTATAAGAGTATTCTTGTTGGTAATATTGGTACCCCAGCTTTAAACAAAATAGGTGAGAAATTTGATTACTGTGTTGTTGAAGTATCAAGCTTTCAGATAAATTTATTTAATTGTGTTAGATTTGATCTAGGTTGTATTATTAATGTTTCACCAGATCATTTAGATAGATACCAAAATTTTGAGCAATACAAGCAGTCAAAACTTAATTTGGCAAAATTCAGTAACGATTTTTTTGTTTATGATGTGCATAATGGTATTAAGTATGCTGGCGAATATCAAATAATAAGAGGCGCTATCTACCGTAATTCAACAAAGCTATTAGATATTGTTGAGACTAAACTTTTTGGTGAACATAATTTAGAAAATATTATTGTTGTGCTAAATATCCTTGATAGGTTAGGTTTAGATATTAATCAAGCAATAGCCTCTATTAAAAAATTTAAAGGCTTAGAACATCGCTGTAAGATTGTAAAGAAAGTAAATGGTACAACTTATATAAATGATTCAAAAGGTACTAATGTTGGAGCTACAATAGCTGCTCTTAATAGTATAACAAATTCTAAAAATATCATATTATTATTGGGTGGTGTAGCAAAGGGCGGTGATTTTAGTTTGATGATAAAATCACTAGATAAATATGTTAAATATGTCTATATATATGGAGCTGATAAAGAATATATTGAAAGCTATATCAAAGGCTACTGTAAATATCAATTATGTAATAATATGAAACAAGCTTTCGAATTGGCTAGTCAAAAAGCCAATTCCAATGAGATAGTGTTATTATCTCCAGCATGTGCAAGCTTTGATGAATTTAGTGGTTATGCACAGCGCGGTGAAGTTTTTCAAAATCTTGTTGCTCAGCTAGAGCAAAAAAGTTAGGAAGTATAAGTGTTATATAGATTAAAACTATTGTTGAGTGGCAAAAACTCAAAAAAAGAACGTGTAAGAGCCAAATTAGAGATTGATATTTCAATTGTCTTTATAATGCTTGGCCTACTTACTTTTGGTTGGGTTATGGTGACTTCTGCATCTATGATTGTTGCTTTAGATGACTACAATAATCCTTATTTTTATTCTATCAGACAGGGTTTTTTTGCAATTATTGCAATTTTTTTATTTTTATTGGCTTTATTAGTACCAACTAAGAATTATGAAAAGAATTATAATGCTTTTTTCTTTGTGATGTTGATCGTCTTAGTTGCTGTACTTGTGCCAGGAATTGGGAAAAGTGTCAATGGTGCGCGACGCTGGATACCTTTGCTAATTATTAATATCCAAGTTGCAGAATTGGCTAAACTTTTGGCGATTATATTCTTCTCAGGTTATATTGCTGAAAATCTAAAAAAGATGGCTAATTTTAAAGAAGGAATTCTTAGACCAATTACTTTATTGGGTTGTATCGCAATATTGTTATTAATGCAGCCAGATTTTGGTTCTACAGTTGTTATATCAATATGTGTTATGGGAATGCTGTTTGTAGCAGGTAACAAAGTGCGCTGGTATGGTTTACTTTTAGGTACTATGGTTATGATGGCTGCGATGCTAGTAATTATATCACCATATCGAATGCACAGAATTACAGGGTTTTTACACCCATGGGAAAATGCCAATGGCTCTGGCTATCAGCTTGTTCAAGCATTGATAGGTTTTGGACGTGGTGGCTGGTTCGGTGATGGTCTCGGGAATGGAATTCAAAAGCAATTTTTCTTACCAGAAGCACGTACTGACTTTATTACTTCTGTGATTGCTGAGGAATTAGGAGTTGTTGGTTTGATGGTTCTACTTGCAGTGTACCTTTTTATTGTATTTAGAGCTATGAGTATTGCTAAAATGGCTTTTGAACTTAATAGATATTATCAGGCTTTTCTTGCTTATGGTGTTGGTTTTTGGATTGCTTTTCAAGTTTTTGTTAATATTGGTGTTAATACAGGACTACTCCCTACTAAGGGTCTTACATTACCACTGATAAGTTATGGGGGAAGTAGTTTATTAATTATGTGTTATACGCTAGGTGTCTTGGTTAGAGTTGACTTTGAAAACAAACTTTTAGCAGATACCATTAATCCTCGTTATATTTATAAGAAAGTAAAATAGCAGTTATTTATAGTACAATATTATGATCTTTTTGATCTTGTAGTGCTTGTTTGGAGTTAAAGTAAGCAAATTCTTTAATGCGTGACTGTGATATTGGATCTTTTATATCAATATCCGCAGCGGGATGGCACATTATTATACCTCCATCTTTAATTTTGGCATAAGCCTCTAGAATAACTTTTCTAAAGTCTTGATTATCACTTTCTAACGAATAAACTCCGGCAAAACTTGAGTTATGCTTGATATTGTTTTTTATTAGCATATTATAGAACTTTTTTGCACCGCTACGATAGATTATTAGTGACTTAAAGTCCGATTTATCCATTTTATATGTTGAGCGGATATAGGTCTGCTTAGTGTACATATTGAAATCTTTATATAGATTTATAACAGCTTTTCTAATTATTGGAAAATGATGAACATGTTGATGACCATCAATAAAATCTGGCAGCGCGCCCCAGTCTTCGATAAAGTTATTTATTTGAGCTTTCAGCTCATTATAAACATCATCATAATTTATTGCTCTAAGTTTTGATTTGACAAGAAGTTTTGATAGTGACAAAAATTTGCCATTTCTAGTTATAGATTTTGGATTTGTAAAAGCATTACCTTCAGTTAAATTTAAATGTATACCAACATGACTAAAATCATTATATTTTTTTAATTGAGCAATTCCTAATTTGAATGCAGGCATATTTGGCATACAGCTAGTGGCATTAATAACCTTTTTTTCCAAGAGGTTAATAATAGCACTATTTATATTATCACTCATGCCAAAGTCATCTGCACAAATTATTATTTTTTTAACCATAACTTTTATTTGCTAATTGAATTATCACCTTTACTACTAGGTATTTTATACTTTCATGGTTATAATAGCATTAATTAAGGTTAATATATTTTGTATTTGTGATGACAAGTAGAAATGTTGATAACCCGCGTATTTATGCGGTGATACCAGTTTATAATGAAGAAGTATTGATAGAATCCTTTTTAAGGGAGCTAGCAGCTAAACTTAGTCAAATCAGTATAAACTATAAAATAGTAGTTGTGGATGATGGAAGTTTGGATAATTCTAAAAAAATTATTCAGTCATTAGTTGATCAGTTAAATATTAAATTTATTTCTTTTTCAAGAAATTTTGGTCAAGAGGCAGCTATCACTGCAGGTTTAGAAGCATCTAGAGATGCTGATGCTGCGATAATAATGGATTGTGACTTTCAACATCCTATTGAGGTGATAGATCAGTTTTATAGCAAATGGTGCGAAGGCTACTCTAATGTCTATGGTGTAAGGACAAGAGATGATCAAAGTGCTACGAGAAGCTTCTTGTCGGAGACATTCTTCAAGCTTAGCAATAAGCTTATGGGAGTTAAGATTCCTGCAAATGCAGGTTATTTTAGACTATTGGATAAGCAATGTATAAAAGCATTTAATTCATTGCCTGAGAATAGTCGTTTTATCAGAGGACTTTTTGCATGGATTGGCTTTAACTCTTATGCTATACCATTTGAGGTTGCAGATCGTAAAGACGGCACTGCAAGTCGCTGGGGATATAAAAAGCTCTTTAAGCTGGCATTTACAGGTATATTCTCTTTTTCATCAGTTCCGCTTAGATTGATATCTGTTTTAGGAATTGTAGTTTCAATATTTGCATTAGCATATGGCTTTTATATTTTTGTCCAGAGCTTATTTTTTAATGTCAATGTAACAGGTTGGCCAACTATAGTTGTGAGTATTATGTTTTTCAGTGGTGTCCAGCTTATTTCTTTGGGAGTTTTAGGTGAATATATAAGTCGTATATTTGATGAAGCAAAAAAACGTCCTAGATATATTATTGATGAAGATGAAAGTAGAAATATTTAAAATATTGTTTTAAGTTAATCAATCTTGCTTATTAATCATATTTAACCAAATTTTTTCTAAAACTTTTTTTCTAGTTATATAGATTACAAGTACATTACCTCTTTATAAACTATTTTGAGGATTTCATAAAATTGATATTTATAGTAGCTGAAATAAACATCTGTTGAAATTGATTTAGTATTTGGCATAACATTTTTGTGTTTAGTTAGTTATATTTGAAAAAGTCTTTTGATGATAGTTTTTTAGTTTTCAGAGTGGTGTTTCGATAGGTAGTTACTTAGCTTATCAAAGTAATTAATGCTGATAAATCATAAAACAATAGTCTATAAAGAAAAAATTAGCTAATCTAAAGATCATAAAAAATAGTTAGTTCAGTTTATTTTTAAATCAGCTATTTTACAACACTGACAACAACATTTTTATTATATCTACCTTTAATTTCAAAATTTATATTTGGATATGTTTGTTTTAATTTTTCTAGCTGTTTTTCTGGCGTGAAGATAATAATATCTTTATTATTATTTAGCAGTTCAGTAAACTCAGGATAGGTTATCAAATATTTAGGCCATTGACCATTGTGAGCTTGTTTATACTGGTTTATACCATAGTAAAATTCTCTTGACCAGTTATCTATCTCAGGCTTATAAGTATTCCAGTTATAAACTATATATATATTATTATTAAGTAATATTGGTAGGTCTTCCTCGTAGCCTTTTTGTTTTAGCTCTTCTTTCAAGATAAAATGCTTTGGCTGTGGTCTATTATAATAAACAAAAATAGTGCCTGAATTAGAATCTTTGAGTACCTTGTCAACTAGAGGTTCAGAGGTTCTCAGATCAAAATAAGGAATTATCAATTGTCCTAAAACATTAAGTAACATTAGAGCAAAAATTATTAGCGTAATTGCCTTTCTAATTTGATCTTTAAATGAGAACTTAACACTAAAAGCCACTATCAGTGCAGATACTGCTACTAAAGTAGTGTATACCAAAGGAGCGTCTGTATTTAAAAGAACCTTTTGTGTTAAAGAAAATATGATAACAGCAACAGCTGCTACTAAAAATATAATACTTGCAATAAGATGCATTTTTTTAAACATAACGACATTGTCATTATTTTTAATTATTTTCTCAAGCGATAATGCCATTAATAGTGATAATGGCGCAAATATAGGCAAAATATAGCTGACGATTTTTGAGCTAGGAATTGAGAAAAATATTAAAATTAATAAGCACCAGAGTGCTATTAATAAAGTTGTTGAGTCTTGTTTTCTATTTTGCCAAATTATTTTGGCACCTTTAAATAATCTATTGAGAAGTAGGATGCTAAATGGTAAGAATACTGCAAGGATAATTACAAAGTAAAACCAAGGTCCTATCGCATTGTTAAATCCATGACCAACAAAGCGGTAAAATTGTTGAAAATAAAAGAAAAAATATAAAAAGTCAGGATTTTGTTGCTGTGCTAATACTAGCCAAGGTGTAACTATAACAACAAATAATACTGCTCCGGTAGGTACATATAGTTCTTTTAATCGATACCAATTATTTGTAATGAGCATCCAAACAAATATTGTCATACATGGAAACACTATAGCCATCAGTCCCTTAGTTAAAAATGCCAGAGCAGAGACAAAATATGCGGCATACATAAGTAGGCGTTTATTCTTAGTCTTAGTCTGTTTTAAACTAGTTAAGCATAGAAAAAATGCAATCCAAAGTAAGGTTGCAACTATAAGATCCATATTTGCATAGTGAGCTTCAAAAAAATAAAGGACATTTGCCGCTAGAATAAAGCTTGCTAAAACTCCAGCAAAACGTGAGTAGAAGTATCTACCAAAAACATATATTGAAATACATCCTAATATACCAAACAATGCTTGAGGTAATCTAATCGCCCATGGGGTAATGTCAAAAAAATGCATTGAGGTAGCTTCTAGCCAGTAATAAAGAGGTGGCTTGTCTAAAAATGGTACACCATTTATAGTTGGAGTAACCCAGTTACCTGAGCTTAGCATTTCGCGCGCTATTTCTGGATAGCGACCTTCATCAGGTATACTAAGATGGCGCCAGCCAAGGAAAACAAAGAAATATACTATATATATGATTAGTAAAATAAATATATCAAAATAGTAAGAGTTTTTAGATTTATTCATGATAGTAGTATTTATCTGGCAAAAGTATGGAATAAATTTAGCGGGAATTAACTAAAAACTCAAGAAAATATTAGTTTTAAACTGATTGTAACTATATTTCGCTAAATTGTTCTGGTTTTTCTTCTTTACCCTCAAATAGAAACTTATGCATTTCTTCTTTGAGAAATTCTTTTGCTTTAGGCTCGATTAGATTTAAGCGATATTCATTGATCAGGATAGTTTGATGTGCTAACCATGCTTGCCAAGCTTTATTTGATATTTCATTATGAATCTTTTTACCAAGCTCACCAGGTAATGGTTGAAATGGAATTGCATCTAACTCTTGGTGATATTTTTTGCAAAAAACTTTTGTCATATATTTGTACTCCTTTAGTCTTAAATACATCGTTTAGGCTTTGGTAAACCAGCTAATTTGGCTGCTTGTACTGCCGGTGATACTGGAAATAGAGTTTGTAAATATAAACTATTACCTATTTTTTCGCCATATTTTTCTTTTAAAGCTTTTACAAGCTCTCTAATTGCTGGTGATTTGCTAGTTTGCTGATAGAAATGACGCAAGAATTCTATAATAAATATATGTTCTTGTGTAAGGGAGATATTTTCTTGTGCAGCCGCTAAATTACAGAAATCCATATCCCAACTTGCAAAGTCAAGTAAAAAGCCGTGCTCGTCTGTGTTGTAGTTATCCACAAATATGGTAAAATTTAATATTAATTCTTATTATTTACAATTATAGCAAACTAAAATAATTGTTTTAATCTATAAAAAGGCATATTTGATGAAAGTTACATTATATACAACGAAGTATTGTCCATATTCTCTTAGAGCAAGAATTGCTTTAGCAGAAAAGAAAATGTCAACAGATATCGTAGAGGCTGGCGACTTAGAACCAGCCATGATCAAGAAAATAGCTCCTAATGGTGTTTTCCCTGTTTTGATGGAGAAAGACTATAGCATCAATAATAGAAAAGCATTGCTAATTTATATTGATGAAAGATTTCCTGCTCCAAGCTTGCTACCAAATGTAGTTAATGAGCGCATAAAGATACGCTTATCGCTTGATAAAATTGATAATGAGTGGTATCCAGTATTAGATCAAATTCGCAAACACAGATCAGATCAGAAGATGCTTGAATCAATGTTTAAAGACCTAAAAGAAAGTTTATTGGCAATGGAAAAAGCTTTTACTGGCTCAGAGTTTTTTATATCTTCTGGCTTTACTTTAGCAGATTGTTATATAGCTGCTTTGATTATATGTTTAGAAGCAGAAGGATTTATTATTGATGATGAATATGGGGCAATTTATGAGTATAAAAAAAGACTCTTTGCTAGAGATTCGGTCAAAAAAGCTAACATAAAAGGCGGCGCTGGTGAGTCATTACTCAAAACTCTAAGAACTCATAGATAAGGTTGTAAAATATGTGGTATCAAAGTTTTATAGGTTTTGTATTTTTTGCTCTGAGTACTGTATTAGTTGTTGCTGCTATTGTGATTGTGATTGGGAGCTTTTTCTCATTATTAAGTAAGGCAAAACAAGAAGCTGCAAATCTGGCAAAAGGTAGGCTTGAAATAAATGAAGTAGCAACTGAATATAAACACACTAAGCAACAGCTTTTAGAAAGTCTACTTGAGAAAAAAGAGTATAAAAAGTTTTTAAAGGAGCAAAAAAAGCTAGATAAGCAAGATAAGCCAAAACAAAAAATTTTTGTTATCAATTTCAAGGGTGATATCGATGCCTCTCAGGTTGAAAATCTGCGTAATGAAGTTTCAGCAATTTTAGCAGTAGCTAATACAGAAGATGAAATTATTGTTAGGATAGATAGTCCAGGTGGTGTTGTTAATGGCTATGGTTTCGCAGCAGCTCAACTAGAGCGTATTCGTCAGGCTGGGATAAACCTTACAGTGTGTATTGATCAAGTTGCTGCGAGTGGTGGCTATATGATGTCAGCTGTTGCTCATAAAATAATAGCCGCACCATTCGCTATAGTTGGTTCTATAGGTGTTGTTGGGACTATTCCTAACATTAGAGAATTACTTGAGAAAAATGGTATAAATGTTGAAATGCATACCTCTGGAGAATATAAGCGTACGTTAACTACAGTTGGTGTTAATACCGAAGAAGGTCGTAATAAGTTTAAGCAAGATCTAGAGAGTATTCATCAGCTATTTAAAAAACATATTTTAGTCTATAGACCAAGTCTAGATATCGATAAAGTAGCTACTGGTGAGTATTGGTTTGGTAAAGATGCACTTGAGCTAGGGTTGGTTGATAAAATTCAGACTTATGATGATTATCTAATTGACCTACTTAAAAAACAGCACAATGTATATGAAGTAAGTTATGTTATAAAAAAAGAAAAAGGATTCTTAAGGTCTAAATTTAGTATGCTTAAAAGAGCAATTACAAATCTCTTGTATGCACGTAAAATAATATAGGATAAAAGTGTTATCTCTAACCACACATCAGCAATTAATAGATAATTTTCTTGAGCAAAAAGCTAAGCAAACGTTGCGTCATGCTTTTATCTTCAGAGTAGAGGACGCTGTATTACTTGATAGCTTCATCAATTCTTTGTGCCAACTATTGTTAGGGGAGAAAATACTTAGTTATGATGACTCGCCTTATATCAATATAGCAGCGATTGAAAATGATGAAATTAAAGTCGCAGAAATAAAAAAAATAATCAAAAATTGTGAACTGACCGCACATAATAATTTAGCAAAGATTATTATAATCCAGGGACTCGATTTATTGAACGAATCAGCGGCTAATGCGTTGCTAAAAACATTAGAAGAACCAACACAAAATACTTTTTTTTTGATGTTTACAAGAAATTATAGTGATGTTTTAGCAACTGTCAAAAGTAGATCTTTGGTGTATGATATTAAATTTACTCAAAAAGATAAGTATAATTACCTAAGTTATACGTTTGATATGTCAAAAGATGCTATTGAAAAGTCATTACAAATGACGCGTAATGATATAAATATAATTGCCAAGATTAAACTTGAGCAACATTTTTGGCAACTGCGAAATAACTTAATGAAGGTTTTAGCTAATCAGGTTAATTTAAACGTGTTTCTCAAAGAAGTTAATCCACATTTTAAGGATACTCTTTATTGGTTAACTAGTATGATTATAGATGTTTATTGTTATAAGCTTGATGAGCAAAACCAAGGTATCGCAAACTATGATAAACTAGCAATAATAAAATATCTTGCAGCTAAATTTGATGCTGATTGTATATATAAGTTGTATTCTAAGGCGCTAGAGGCACAAAGTTACTTTGTAAAATTTAAAAATGTAGACAAAGAATTAATCTTAGAAAACTTAATATTAGAAATTATAAAATAGGTAAAATAACATGGATGTAAAACAACAACAAAAATTAAAAGCTCAAGCACATAGCTTAAAACCTGTTGTACTAATGGGTGAGAAAGGCCTAACAGAAAATGTAATCTTAGAGATTGACTTGGCTTTGGCATCACATCAATTAATAAAAGTAAAAGTCGGTCGTTTGCCTAAAGAAGAGAAGCAACAAATTGCTAGTGAAATTACTCAGGCGACAAGGTTAGAGCTTGTACAGATTATTGGTAATATTCTAGTCTTATACAGAAGAAATCCAAACAAAGAAAAAATATAGGTGAAATATGAGCTTTCCAATATCACGTCCACGTAGACTTAGGGTTACACAAGCTTTTCGCGATATCGTTGCTGAGACAACTTTAAGCCTTGATGACTTAATGTATCCAATATTTGTTGTGCATGGTCAAGGAGTTAAAAAAGAAATTTCAAGTATGCCAAATCAATATCATTGGTCAGTTGACATGCTTGATGAGTTAGTAGATCAAGTTGTCAAGGCTGGAATAAGGAGTCTAATGATATTTGGCGTGCCAAAAATCAAAGATCTTGTTTCATCGGAGAATTATGATCCTAATGGAATAACACAGCAAGCAATTAGAAAGATTAAACAACTTGCTCCTGAGCTTGTGATAGCTACAGATGTATGTATGTGTAGTTTTACACCACATGGTCATTGTGGAATTTTAGATGAGCATGATTATGTTGATAACGATCAAACATTAGAAATATTACAAAAAACGGCTGTTTCTCATGCTCAAGCTGGAGCAGATATTGTAGCACCAAGTGGGATGATGGATGGTATGATAATTGCGATGCGTCAGGCACTAGATGAGGCAAGCTTTGAGAATGTGAGTATTATGTCATACTCAGTTAAATATGCATCGGCATATTATGGACCATTTAGAAGTGCTTGTAGTTCGTCACTTAAGGGAGATCGTAAAACTTATCAGATGGATTATCGCAATAAGAAAGAGGCAATCTGTGAGGCGCTTGCAGATATTGAGCAGGGTGCAGATTTTATTATGGTTAAACCAGCTTTGAGTTATCTGGATATTGTCAATGAGTTAAGTCATATTATAGATTTACCAATAGCAGCATATCATGTCAGTGGTGAATATGCGATGATAAAAGCTGCTGCTAGTGCTGGTTTAGTTGATGAAAAAGCAATCACTATAGAAACACTCATATCAATGAAAAGAGCAGGTGCTAAAGTGATACTTACATATACTGCGTTGGATGTGGCTAATTGGTTAAAGGTTTAAAATATGATAAGTATTGCTTTATACGAGCCAGAAATCCCACCTAATACTGGCAATATAATTAGGTTGTGTGCAAATGTAGGAGCAAAGTTACATTTAATAGAGCCATTCGGATTTAAGTTGGAAGATAAGCAACTAAGAAGAGCAGGTCTGGATTATCATGAATTTGCGGATCTTAAAATTTATAAAAACTTTGCTGAGTTTTATCAACAAAATAAAGATAAGCAAATTTGGGCATGCACAACCAAAGCAAAACAGTATTATCATCAGGTAGATTTTAGTTGCGATGATATTTTACTTTTTGGTCCTGAAACTCGAGGGTTACCTGCAGATGTATTAGAGTTACTAAAGCAAACACAACTGAAAATACCTATGCATAAAAATAGTCGTAGCTTAAATTTATCAAACTCTGTAGCAGTTATCTTATATGGAGCTTTAAATAATATTGGTTTTGAAAAATTAGGATTGTTATAGAATAGCAATAAGGTCATAATTCGCCCTGTTAAATTTTTTATTTTTTAGTAGTTTTTTATAATCTTGAGGTAGAATTATGCTTTAATCAAGGTCTGATTTTAGTTAATAGTAAATATTATGCAATCGATATTTAAAAAAACTATAATTGTTATAGTTATATTTCTATCATCATATTTAGTCGCTCTAGCAGCTTTACCAAATGTATACATTGTTGCAACTGGTGGAACTATTGCAGGGGTTGCAAAATCATCAACAGCAGCTGTGTATAAAGCTGGAAGTTTATCAATTAATGATATTTTAGAAAAAGAACCAGCTTTTGGTAAATTGGCGAATATAAAATCTGAACAATTTTATAATATAGATAGTGTAGATATGACAATGGCAATGCGAATTAAGCTTGCTGAGTATGTACAAAAGCTAATAGATGATCCAAATGTTAATGCTGTAATTATTACTCATGGTACTGATAGTATGGTACAAACAGCATTTTTCCTTAATCAAGTTTTAGATGTAAAAAAACCTGTCATTTTAGTAGGCGCTATGAGAGCTTTTACATCATTAAGTAGTGATGCGCTTATGAATTTATATGATGCTTTAGTTACTGCTGTAAACAAACAGTCAATTGGCAAGGGCGTCTTAGTTGTGATGAATGAAGAAATTTTAACTGCAAATGATGTTGCTAAGACTAATACAACAAATGTTGATGCGTTTAAAGCTCCAAATTATGGTAAATTAGGTACAGTAATAATTAATGATGTTGATTATTATCAAAGTCCTAGGGTTGTTGGTAATATATTGAGTGTTGATGATTTACAAAAAATAACTGCCTTACCTAAAGTTGAGGTAATTTATGAATCAGCTGATATATCACCAGAGTTTTTAGATAGTGTCTTGACGATCAAAGGCTTAGAGGGTATAGTTCTTGCAGGTCTTGGTGATGGCAATATTCCATCTAATCAAGGAGATTTTCTTAAAAAAGCACGAGCTAAGTGTATTGTAGTAGTTCGCTCTAGTTATGTCGGTTCTAAAGTTACTCATAACTATAATAATTTGGATGACAAATTTGATCTTGTATCATCAGCAACACTTTCACCAGAAAAAGCGAGAATATTTTTACAGTTATGTTTAATAAAAACTCATGATATTAAAAAAATTCAAAAACTATTTGATAGATTTTAGTGGCTGAATTGATACAGCTTATTAGGCATCAGATAATATATTTGTCATCTTAAACTAGTTTTAGGATTTCAATAAAATCAATACTTATAGTAAAATGCTGAAATAAGTATGTGTTGGACTTAATTCAGTATTTAGTATGATGTTTTGGTGAATACTTCCTTTTTTGCAAGTAGACAACTAAAAGAGCTGTTAGAGCGATAACCGAAGCTTTCGCATATTTCTAGCATACTGATGGTATAAAAAGTCTTTGACTATTTGAAGATTTTTAGTATAAATAAATTATATTCCCAGTAAAAAATAGTTCTAACAATCGTATTTTATGACTTAAATCAAAAGACAGATTAATAGTTGGATTGGTCTATTTTCTTTTCAAAAATAGTAATATATTATATAAATAATTTTAATTTTACCTCTCTATTTATTCATGATATTATCAACCAAATTTTAAATTTTTTTAATACAAATTTTAAAATAGAAAAGGAGAATAGTAACATGAAAAAAATATTTAAAATTTCAAGTAGTTTAGTGCTATTGGCTGGTATTTCAGCATGTAGTAGTAGTGATATGGATTTGCAGTTAACAGCTACACCTAATGGTGCTCCATTTAGTTCAACAATTCAAGCGAATATAGCTGACATCAAAGGATTTATTGGAGTTCCGAATGATAATGCTACTCCATTTAATTACACAGTAACAGGTGATTTTACAGATTTAAATAAATGTGAGGTACTTGTATTGACAAGCACAGGTGCTCTGATGAATGGAACATCAAAAGGTACAACATATAATGGTCGGATCGTTATAGATTGTGCAATTACTGGCATGCCTGGACCTTACATTGGTACTGTCTCGATGAGTATAAGTAGCGGTGGTAACAACTATAGTGGTAGTATTCCGCTTACAATCAGTTAAAATATGTGGGCTACAAAAATAGAGTATTCATCATAAGTTAAATTTTATCTTTTACATTCTCTCGGGAATAGAGATGCCTATTAAATCTGAGGCGATTGTCATAGCTTTGACAGTTGCCATGCATAGTGCAATTCTTGCTTTTTTTAATGACTCATCGTCAAGATTATTAATAGGGCAATTAACGTAGAATTTGTTAAAACTATTAGCTAATGAGTAAGCATACTCGCAAATATGATGAGGTTGCGAATTTTCATAAGCTCTTTGTACAGCGATAGGAAATTGTATTAGTTGAAGTTGGAGTTTTTCTTCGTATTCATTATGAGCATTTACAACTTTATAATCTTTTGCTAGAGATTTGATATCATAGTTGTCACCAAATATTTTTCTAAGGATCGATTTTGCTCTAACTACAGTATACAAAAGATAAGGACCTGTTTTACCTTCATGCTGTGCAAACTTTTCTAAATCAAAGAAATAATCATTAGCATAGTTATTGATTAGGTCACCAAATTTAATTGTTGCCATAGCTATTTGATCAATAATGCTATCATCATTCTCATCAGGCATTCTATTTTTGGCATATTCTTTTGCTTGAGAAATCAAATCTGCTAAATGCATTACGCCACCTTCACGGGTTTTGAAAGGGCGTCCATCTTTACCATTGACTGTGCCGAAAGCCACGTGTTTAAGTTTGCATTTTTCGCTGACAACTTTTGTCCGTTCAGCAACGCTAAAAACTTGCTTAAAGTGAAGAGATTGTCTTTTGTCAACTACATAAATTATTTCATCTGGATCAAGATCTTTGCTACGCTGCCATAAAGTAGCTAGATCCGTAGTACCATACATTACACCACCATCTTTTTTGATGACTATTAGAGGTGGTACTCCATTCTTATTTGTGTCAATAACCCAAGCACCTTCATCTTCATAGATAAAATTATTAGCTTGAAAGTAACTAATCATTTCATCGATAAATTTATTAGCATCACTTTCACCTAACCATAAGTCAAAATGCACATCTAAACTATCAAAATCTTTTTTAACTGCATCGATAGAGATTCTCACAAAATGTTGCCAAAGTGCAACATAACCTCTACGACCTTGTTGTAATTCAAAAGTAGCTAATCTAGCTTTTTCCATTTCATTTATATCAGATTTACACCTCTTCGAGGCACGCGGATAGATTTCTGCTAGCTCTTGGACAGTTACTGGTGATTCCGTAGGATATTCACCTGTATAATTTTCATCAAAATATACAAGTTGAGGCGATTGTAGTTTTATTTCTTCTATAAGCATACCCATTTGCGTACCCCAATCACCTAAATGTACATCAGAGACTACCGTATCACCACAGAAGCGATGAATTCTTTGTAAGGCATCACCTAAAAGTGCAGATCTAATGTGTCCAACGTGCATCGGCTTAGCAACATTTGGACCACCAAAATCAAGCACAACTTTCCTATTAGGTAAGTTGTTTTGTACACCAAATTTATTAGAATTTAAAAATCTATTTGTAGTATCAGCTAAGAATTTTGGTGCTAAAGTTATATTGATAAAGCCTGGTTTAGCAACCTCTAATTTGGCAAAGATATCTTCAGCATCAATATGCTCGACTATCTCTTCGGCAATTGCCAAAGGCGGTTTTTTGGCGAATTTAGCTAATGGCATAGCGCCATTACACTGGAAATGTCCAACATCTTCACGAGTTGAGGTTACAACTTTAGCAAAACTTTCTGCATAACCTAGCTTTTGGAACACCTTTGCAAGAGTTTCTGATAAATAATTTTCTATATTCATTAAAATAGCCCAATTGTCTTGTTGTATCTAGAGTTTAAATTAGAATGGAAATATTTCTCAAATATATATATAATATCACGGTTATTTTAAAAAACTCAATAAATTAAGGCTTTCAAAGGTCAATTATGTTAAAGGGGATTCATAAGTATCTATTGATGTGTTTTGGTACTGTATTGTTTACAGTGCAAGCCAATGCTGCACGGATAATGAGCAATAATCCTATTAAAGAAGATTGGCAATGTAAGGTAGTTGATGGTGAGTGGAGTTGTAAACGAGCAAAGAAACCAAAAAGTGTCTTTGATAAAAAGCTTACTAAAACTGAAAAAGAAAAAGCTCTTGCTGATGATCTGGCATGGGTCAAGAAACCATCATATTTTGTTGGTGGATACTATAGCAATGATAATCAGTTTACCAAAGCTTTGTGTGAGTCTAAAAAGACAGATCTTAGTTATGAGAAGTCTGAGTTTGACAATTATGGTACATTAATAGCGTCAGGAAATGTCCAGGTGCTACAATGTGATCAGGAATTGTATGGTAATAATGCAATAATAAATTTAAATAGTAATAATAGTGCTATAAGATCATTAGTGATGGCTGGAGATGTAATCGTTAAGCAACCATCGACAGGTATAGTCATCCGTACTACAGAGTTAGATGCTGATATGAATAATGGTACTTATAGTACTGGTGAAGCATATTTTAGATTGGCGCGTGAAATGCCAAAAACTAGAATATATGATAAAGAACATTTTAGTGGCTACTTGCGTGGTTATGCTAAAACATTCAAAAAAGAGTCATCAGGAGATATAGTACTTTCTGATGGATATATTACTTCTGGTGATCCGTATGATAATGCTTGGAAGATTACTGGTAATAATATAGATATTGATACCAACACTCATATGGCGTATGTCAAAAATGGTTATTTTGAGATTCAGGATATTCCAGTAATGTATATACCATATTTTTCACATCCAATAGATGATAGAAGAAGATCTGGTTTCTTATATCCAGGTTTTGTACAAAATGCTAACTCTGGTATTGGGATATCTGTACCTTATTATTTTAACCTTGCGCCTAATTATGATTTGATGTTACAAAGTGTTATATGGTCTCAAAGAGGTATCATGGAAAATGGTACTTTCCGTTACATGACTAAATATTTCCAGGGTCAATTTGAGGGTTCATTAGTACCTTATGATTTTAAAGAAGGAAAAATGCGCGGCTCTTTTACTTTGTCAACTACAGGTCAGTATGAAAATATAAACACAAATTTTAAGTATGAATATGTTAGTGACCAAAACTATTATAATGATTTCTCAACAGGAAATGTTAATTTAGTTACTAAGACATTACTGGATAGAGAATTCGATCTAACTTACACTAATGACTATGTTGATTCTGGGTTAACAGTATTAGACTATGGTGTAGTAAACCCTTTATTAACCGTTGATAACACACCTTATGCTAAGCTACCTGAAGTTAAGTTAAATCTTACGTCGGATGGTTATACACCAGATTATTTGACTTTAAGTGCTCAAACTCTTAATACATTTTTTTATAAAACTGCTGGGCCAGCTAATACTAATCCTGGTGCTCCTCAAGGAACAAATGTTAATGCATTTAGAGCTTATGAATCTCCAAAAATAGCATTCAACTTTAATAAAACATGGGGGTATCTAAATCCTTCATTAGAGGTGCCTATTCGTTATTATCAACTAAAAAATAGCCCTACAGATACGATACAGTTTGCTAATAGTAGTGTTACTAGTGTATTGCCTATATTTAATATTGACGCTGGGGCATATTTTGATAAAGATTATACTAATGAAAATGGGACGTATACATCAACCTTACATCCTAGACTATTCTATACTTACATACCGTACCAAGATCAAACAAATATACCATTATTTGATACAAGTTTACAAAATGAACAATATATGCAGATGTTTCAAGTAAATAGATTTACTGGTTATGATAGAATCAACAATGCTAATCAGCTAACATATGCGATAGAAGCTTCAACAACTAATCAAGATAATGGTACTACTCTAGCGTCTGCTAAAATTGGTCAGATGGCTTATTTTGCTGATAGGAAAGTTAATTTGTGTCAAGGAAATTCTGCTTGTCCGAATCCGGGTTTAATGGATCCTTTTTCAACAGATACTTTCTCTCCAATTATGAGCTCATTTGAGTTTCAAGTAATGAAAAATATTTACTTATCAGCTCAAGTGAATTATAGGGTTAAGCAACAAAACGTTGACTATCAAGTCTATCAATTGTCATATAAGGATGAAAATGAGAATATTTTTAACGTTTCATATAATAATATTGCAAATAACTGGAACTCATTGACTCAACAGCAAATAGCAGAAGGTGCTAAGCCTCAACCACAAGAAACTATTACTCTTTCTACAGTGTTAAATATTACTGATCATTGGGGTATTGCAGCGCTATGGAACTATAATTTCCAGCAAAAACAAATAGCTAATATATTTGCAGGGCTGCAATACAATGCCAAATCTTGGGCGGTTAGAGCATTATGGCAGAAGACCGCGTATACTAACCAAGATCCTAATAATCCAACATTACTTGGCCCACTAGTTAATACTTATATGTTTGAATTTGAACTAAAAGGTCTAGGAGGTATTGGCAATACTAGTGATATATCTTCACGTTTACAACAAATAAATGGTTATCAAGTAGGAGAGTGGGGAAACGGTATATAATGAAGAAGCTAATAACAATCTTTTTGTTGATGCTAATGTTAAATAATGCTTATTCAGATATCTCTTCATCTATGTTTCAAAATGCTTTTAACTCGGGTATTGATGCAACATCTCCGGTATCAATGAATGTATCAGATAAAAAATATCTTGTGAATAAGACGGTAGCGATAGTAAATAGTAGACCAATTACATCTTTTGAGCTGGATCAAGAGCTGGCTAAGCTAGAAGCTATGCAGCCAAATTCAGCCTTTAATACAGATCCTCTAAAAAGACAAGCATTACAAGATTTGATATCTCAGAGTGTTTTATTACAGCTTGCAGAGCGCAATAATATTATGATATCTAATCAACAACTAGATAGTGCTATACAAGATATTGCAGCAAAAAATGGCGTTTCAGTAGAGTCTTTAAAGCTTAATGTCGAAGCAGCCGGAATGTCTTTTGATAGTTATAAAAAAAGAATAAGAGATCAGTTGATGATAAGTCAACTACAACAGCAGGCTATAGCACAGCAAGTATATGTCTCACCAGAAGAAATACAAAAATATATTAAAAAACATCAAAAAGAATTTGATAGGGAAATGTCGCCTGTTAAATTATATACACTTAAAAATCTAATTGTAGCTTTGCCAGATTCTAAAAAAGCACGCCAGAAGAAAATAGATTTGTTTAAAAAACTAGCTTTTGCAGTTAATGATGGCAGTATTGATTTTTCTGAAATTGTCAAACAGTTTTCCCAAGCGCCAAATGCAGTTTCCGGAGGTATAGTTAGTCAACAGGTTAAATTTGATTCAATACCAGATATATATAAGGAATATATTAAAGAACTTAAAAATCATCAAGTTTCACAACCATTTATAGTTAATCATACATTACAGATGATATATATCGATAACATTGATGAAAAAGCACCAATTTTAAGCAAAAAAGTAACAAAATATTATGTTTACGCAATAGAAATTAAGCTTGATGGTGGTATGAATGAGGACGGTGCAAAAAGTTCACTTGAAAGAGCAAAACTTGCTATTGAGAGTGGGCAAGAATTTACTAAAGTTGCGCTGAAATATAATCAAGATTACGATCATCCAAATGGTAATTTTAGATGGGTAGCAGAGCTTGATAGTCCGCCTTCACTACCTCCTGCTGCGTTTGCACAGCTTAAGCAATTAAAAGAAAATGAGTTGTCAGAGCCTTTTCAAGCTGATGGTAGAACTTGGATGATTATCAAATATACCAAAACTAAAGAGTATGATGCTGCTGAGCAGCTTAAAGAACAAAAGGCTCTAGAAGCAATATTTTCTGAAAAAGCTCAAGAGATTTATAAAACTTGGTTAACGTCGATGAAAGATGATGCGTATATTGAAATACTTGAAGATGATTTAAAAACACCTGAACTTTACTAAAATGCAATATAAGACAAAAGCAAAGAAATCGCTAGGGCAGAATTTTCTTCAAGATGAGAATATAATTCGTAAGATTGTTCAGCTAGCTAATATAAAAAAGCACGATATAGTTGTCGAGATCGGACCAGGATTAGGTGCTCTGACAAGATATTTGCTTTCTAGTAGTAATAATGTCAGTGTTGTTGAGTTTGATGCGAGCGTTATCGATACGCTAATAGCAAATTGCCAAAAATATGGAACTCCACATATATATAATCAAGACTTTTTAAAATTTGATATTTCTTCTCTAGAGAATTCATCAAATCAAAAAATAAAATTAATAGGTAATCTCCCTTATAACATATCTTCACCAATTCTTTTTAAGGTAATCAAAGACAGTGATAAAATTGTTGATGCACATTTTATGCTACAAAAAGAAGTTGTTGAAAGAATAGTTTCTTTACCTAACAGTAAATCATACGGAAGGTTGTCAGTGATATTACAGTATCATTTTGATTGTAGTATGATTTTAAAGATTCCTCCCGAAGTTTTTTACCCACAGCCTAAAGTTGACTCGGCTATTTTACGTCTTAAACCTAAAAATAGTAAAGAATTGTTAAAAAACTACAATTTTTTTGAAGAAATTGTCAAACAAAGCTTTGCGCAACGCAGAAAAACTTTGCATAATAACTTAAAGAGTATATTAAAAGAGCGAAAGATTGATCCTAGCACACTGCCGGTAGATACTAATCTTAGAGCAGAGAATTTAAGTGTTGGAGATTTTGTCAGCTTAGCAAACTTTTTAAGTTAAGGCATAACAAAATGGCTACATATGTTATCGGCGACGTACAGGGCTGTTACGATGAACTGCAATTATTACTACAAAAGATAAATTTTGATATACAAAAAGATAAGCTTATTTTTGCTGGTGATATTATTAATAAAGGTCCAAAATCTCTTGAAACTGTAAACTTTATTATGTCTTTAGGTGATTCAGCGCAAGTTATCTTAGGGAATCATGAAATATTATTTTTAGCGGTTAGCTATAATTATTTACCTTCAAATAATAAAAATACCTTTAATGATGTCATTAAAGCGGAAAACCTAAAAGAGATTCAAGACTGGTTGTGTAATCAAAATCTTTTAATAAGGATTGGCGATGTCTTTATAACTCATGCAGGAATTCCACATATTTGGTCACCTAAGAAAGCAATGAAAAGGGCTAATGAAGTTGAGTTTGTACTAAAAAATCAAACAACAAGAAGACTTTTACTAGCAAATCTTTTTAGTAATGAGGGTGATAAATGGGATAAAGAACTAGAGGGTATTGAAAGATGGTTATGTATCCTTAACTACTTTACACGAATGAGGAGTATTGAGAAAAATGGTCGTCTGAATCTTAAATTTAGTTCAACTATTGATCAGATACCTGAGAACTTTAAACCATGGTTCAAATTAAAACATAAAAAATTTACAGATAAATATAAGATAATCTTTGGGCATTGGGCAGCTATCAAAGGTGAGACAAAAGATAATAATGTAATAGCTTTAGATACAGGATGTGTGTTTGGAGGTAAGCTTACTTGTTATTGCATCGAGACGGAAAAAAAATACGCAGTAAAAGCACTCAAAAGTTATAAGGATATATAGAATATGGATGTTTTAGTTATTAACGGACCAAATCTTAACTTATTGGGTACTCGACAACCACAGTTTTATGGTCATAAAACTTTAGCTGATATTAACAATGATTTATTAAAAATTGCCAAGGAAAATAATATAAACATCGATTTCTATCAAAGCAATCATGAGGGACAAATAATTGATAAAATACAGCAGACAGCCGCAAAAATTATCATTATAAATCCCGCAGCTTTCACGCATACAAGTGTGGCGATAAGAGATGCTTTTTTAGCTATAAATAAGCCTTTTATTGAAATACATTTGTCTAATATATATAATAGGGAAGAATTTAGGACTAAATCGTTTCTATCAGATATAGCTTATGGATGTATATTTGGGTTTGGGCCAAATGGTTACACGCTAGCATTAATAGAAGCAATAAATTACATAAATATGAAAGGAGAGTAGAAAAATGGATTTATTAAAAGCAATTGATAGAGTGGCTGAGATTCTTAACTCAAGTGATATAAAGGAAATCAGAATTAAAGATGGTGGTTCAAGCATTTTTATGACAAAAAATAATACAGCTGCTATTACAAGTGTAGTTTTTGCTGCACCAGTTGCTAGCAATGTTGCTTCAGCAGCTCCAGCAGTAGCTACTGCTGCTACTTCGGCAGCAGCTCCTAAAGTAAATCTGGCTGAAGAAATAAGCGGTGAAGAGATCAAGTCTCCAATGGTAGGTACTTTCTATGGCGCATCTTCACCTGATGCTGCTCCTTATGTTAAAGAAGGTCAAGAAGTCAAAAAAGGCGACGTATTGTGTATCATCGAAGCAATGAAAATCATGAACAAAATTGAAGCAGAAAGAGCAGGTAAAATTGTTAAAATCATCGCTAAAGATGGTGAGCCTGTTCAATTTGATCAACCTCTATTTATTATTGAATAATAAGCAATAAGTGACAATTAAAAATAGAGACTTCAGGTATAAACTTTTTAAAAGGTAATACAAAATGATTAAAAAAGTACTGATTGCCAATAGAGGTGAAATAGCTCTTAGAATTTTAAGAGCTTGTAGAGAGTTGGGAATTAAGACAGTCGCTGTGTATTCTACAGCTGATGCTAACCTTATGCATGTCAAACTAGCTGATGAAGCAGTTTGTATAGGTCCTCCTGCTCCTAATCTTAGTTATCTAAATATCCAAGCTATTATAACTGCCGCTGAAATTACTAATGCTGATGCGATACATCCAGGTTATGGTTTCTTATCAGAAAATGCAAAATTTGCTAAAGCTGTTGAAGAAAGTAGCTTTATATTTATCGGTCCACGTGCAGAAAGCATAGAGATAATGGGCGATAAAGTTGAAGCTATTAGATATATGAAAAAAGCTGGTGTTCCATGTGTGCCAGGTTCAGGCAGTCCATTAGGCAGCGATGAAAAGAAAAACTTAGAAATTGCTGAAAAAATCGGCTATCCAGTTATTATTAAAGCTGCTGGTGGCGGTGGCGGTCGCGGAATGAGTATCGTTAGAAAGAAAGAAGATCTTATTAACGCTATTTCTCTAACAAAGAGTGAAGCGAGAATAGCTTTCAATAATGATATGGTTTATATGGAAAAATTCTTAGAAAACCCTCGCCATATTGAAATTCAAGTTTTTGGTGATGGTGAAGGTAATGCCGTATATCTATTTGAAAGAGATTGTTCTACTCAAAGAAGACACCAAAAAGTTATTGAAGAAGCTCCAGCAATCGGTCTTTCCGACGAGGAAAGAAAGCGTATTGGTGAGCAGTGTGTTAGCGCATGTAAGATATTAAAATATCGTGGTGCTGGTACTTTTGAGTTCTTATATGAGAATGGTGAATTCTACTTTATTGAGATGAATACTAGAATTCAAGTGGAGCATCCTGTTACTGAGTCAATAACTTCTACAGATCTTATCAAAGAGCAAATCAGAGTTGCTAATGGTGAAGGTCTAAGTTGGAAACAAGAAGATATTGCTATAGTAGGTCATGCAATTGAGTGTAGAATAAACGCCGAAGATCCTGAAAGAATGATTCCTTCACCTGGTAAGATCGATATGTATCATCCGCCAGCAGGACCTAGAGTGCGTGTGGACTCACATATATATTCAGGCTATGTTGTTCCGCCGAATTATGACTCAATGATAGCTAAAGTTATCGTACGTGGTCATAATAGAGAAACAGCATTACAGAAAATGCGCGCAGCTTTAGAAGAGATGGTGATTAATGGTATTAAGACAAACATACCTCTTCATCAAGAAATTCTAAATAATGAAGATTTTATTAAGGGTGGAACTAATATCCATTTCTTAGAGAAATTCTTAGAACAAAAAAACAAAGCTAAATAACTAAATCTATCTTTATATATATCTGCATTTAATTTTTACCTTTTTTCTTATATAATTTTGACTAGTATTAAATAACTAGTTTATTGTAAAATTATGCATAATTTTCAATCTTTTCTTAAAAGTGTTAGAGATTCTCGGGAGCTTAAACGAGAAACTATCGCTGATGCTATTAATCTATCAGTAGAGACTATACAACTTATAGAAGAAGCCGATAATAATAGTTTATTATTAAACTCTAGTAGTGTACTTAAGAATCAAATTAGAAGATATTGTGAGTATTTAGAAATTCCCGAGAAAAAAATAGTATCGATACTTAATAAAATTGATATCCTTTATTATAAGAAATCACGCTATGGTAAGCTGAAGTTTTTTGACTATATTAATAGATTAGCGATATTAGTAATAGCTATAACAATAATTGTTTTAGTAACTAAACATATTAGAGAAAATGTAGATACTGTAACTCCAGAAAATTCAAAGTCTGCTATTATATATACTCCTATCAATTATGATATTAATAATTCTGAGCAACAGCAGTCAACTGTATCTTCAAATACTAATAACACCAAAACTACTGATGATATAAATTCTACTGCTAGTCATATAGATACTACTAAAGCTAGTCAGCTAACAGCAGCTACAGCAACTAATGCTCCTACTATAGATACTTCAGCAGTTGCCTCAAAAACATTAGTAGCTCATCCACCAACTACGGCAAATATCAATAATGTTGTGATTGATGATCAAACAGCTGCTCGACAACAATCAGAATAATTAGATACAAATATAAAGTTATAAAATTAATCTTTTAAACAATATACTCTTAAGAGTCGAGAACTATTCGACTACATATATACTTTTGATTGACTTTGTTATATGTTTGGTTCTTAGTGTTATTATATCTTTACTAGGAAGCCTTTTAGTAATTAAGCATAAAGATACAATTAGATATTCATTCGTAAAATCATTTAAACTTACTCTTTATTTGGTTATTTGGTCGTATTTTATAAAAACTTGTGTTGACTTACCTGTTATAGTTCATCTGCCTGATTATAAAGAAGTTATAGTATCATATTCGGATAAAATTTTTGATTTTTGTATTTATTTAGCAATTATTATTAGTTTATTTAGGTTTCTATATAAAAGTAAAAATATTGCTATCGAAAAGAAAAAAGCTGTAACAAAAGATGGTTATGATGATTTTAGAGATATCAATGCTATATTTAAAGCTTTAGAGCTTGGAGCTATAGTAGTTTCAGTTATATTGATTTTGGCAGCTTTTCGTGTTCCTCTTACTGCTTTAGGAGCTTTCAGTGGTGTTGCCTTGGCTGGTTTAACTCTTTCGCAAAGTACTCTGTTGACAAATCTATTTGGAGGCTTGTTTGTAGTATTTAATCGTAAATATTCTGAGGGCGATATTATTTCTTCAGAGATAAATTCGACAATTAAATTTAGTGGTACTATCAAAAAAATTGGTACCTTAACTACTAGAGTTGATAATTCTGAAACAGCACCAATGCATATTCCAAATTCGGTGTTTCTTAATACTTGTATAACAACAACATCACGTCGAACTCATAGGCGCATAGTACAGTTTATAACTATTGATTATAAACATATTGATAAAATCCCTGTTATTAAACAAAAGCTTTTAGAGATACTTAAATCACATCCAAATATTGACCAGAATAAAACTTTAGCTGTCTCATTAGCATCAGGAGGTACCAATATTTCTGGTAAGCTAGAGGGTAGTTTTGGTAGTAGTGGTATTAATATACAAATTTATGCGATGGTTAATAAAGTTTTCTTTAGTGACTTTATCAATGTTCAGGATGAAATTTTTATAAATATTGCCAAAGAATTAAATGATTTAGATATAGAGTTTGCGATAAATCAAGTTACGTTACATAAATATTAGTAATCTAATCTAAGATAGTTAGATTTTTTATATTGCTAATACCCTCTAAACTCATAAGTAGCCTATCAAATCCTAAAGCAACTCCAGAACATTCAGGAATATTTTCCAAACACTCTAGAAGTTTAGTGTCAATATCTAAAAGAGCCTTTTGTTGTTGTTTTCTCGTTGCAAGATCATTCTCAAAGCGTTTTGATTGCTCCTTTTTATCTATAAGTTCATAGTAGCCATTTGCTAGTTCTATACCGTTACAAAAAACTTCAAATCTTGCGGCAACTAATTGGCTGTTTTTATCTCTAACTTTTCTAGCTAAGGCTGATTGGTGAATTGTGTAGTCATAGATAAAATAAATAGTATTTTGTTGATTGAGGTTTTTTTCAATTTTATAGCTAAAAAGAATATCTAAGCAATCTGCTATAGTTGGATTTCTTAAGCCTTGAATTTCACCAACATTTTCTTTAACTATTGCTTGTAGCTCAGCTAAACAAATATCATGAGGATTAATATTGTAGTATTTTTCAAATACTTCTTGATAGCTTAAATAGATAAATTCTAAATTTGCTTTGAGCATAGTAAATAACTTTTGCATTTCCTGCATTAGTTGATAGTAGTCTATGCCAACTCGATACCATTCTATCATTGTAAACTCATGATTGTGTAACTTACCACAAGGCTCATCGCGAAAAGCTTTACAAATTTGATAAATACTACCACTACCAGCAGCAAGTAATCTTTTCATTGCATATTCAGGAGAACTTTGTATATATTTTTTTCCAGCCACTGTATTTATGCTAAATACATCTATAAATGGATCGGTAACTGCATAATCATATGCTAACGGCGTATCTACTTCTAAGACATCTAAATCTTTGAAAAAGTTACGAATCTTTGCAAGATATTCAGCACGTTTTTTAATATTTTCTAAACTCATTTTATAACTCTAATTTTATTAATATTAGCTAGTTCAAATTCACAATAATTATTATTTTCATCTATAATTTTTAGTTTCAGATCCTCAGAAATACCTTTGGCGATACCCTGGTAACTTTGATCTGCATAGTTAAAAGTAATTCTCTTATCTAAAATATAATCATAACTAATTAATTGTGCTAGTGCAGTGGCATCATTCATATCAAAGCTATCAATAATGCTTTTAACTAAATCAACTATGATTCTAGAAGAGTTTAATTGTTTATTATTTATGTTTGATAAAGATGTCCACTCGCGATCAATATTTTCATCAGTATTTGTCATATTGACATTTATACCTACTCCTATAATAATGTCAAAACTATCTTTTTTGATATTTTTTGTTTCTATTAGTATCCCAGCGAGTTTTTGATCTTGAAAATAAATATCATTTGGTAATTTTATCTTTAGGTATTGTTGTAGATTTTTGGGAATATATTTTTTGATAGCTGCTAAGACTCCTAGAGCTATTTTGACACTTTTAAGTGAGTCAGCTGTGATTGCAAAATCACAATGAAACGCTAATGTTGAGTAGATATTATCTTTATCTTCAGAAATCCATTTATCGCCACGACGACCACGACCTTTTGTTTGCTTATCCACATAACAAAAATGATATTTATGTGTGAAATTTGTTGCTAAGAAATAGTCATTTGTTGAGTCTATAGTTGGAAAATATTCAACTTTTATATCATCTATATATTTGTTAAGTTGTGTTATTATGAGGCGGTGATTTTTCATTTTTCGATAGTTTTAATATTAAGTGATAGGTTTATTTGTCCTAAGAATTCTTCTTTTTGTAACTCATAGCAGGCTTTTATACAGTCGCCGATAATTAGCTGTTCTAGTATTTTATTATCCGTAGCGTTAAACCATATTGCTTTGATTGAGGATATATTTTTATAGCGTAATACTAGCTGAGCATGATTTTTATCTTTACCAACTAAGCGTAAATTTTCAAGCATAAATTGATTACAAAATAAAGGTTTTTCAAATTTTCTACCAAAGGGTTCTAGAGCATCTATTTTATCTAACGTCTCTAATTCAAAGTGATGCTCATCAAGCTCAAAATCATATTCTATTATAGGCTCGAGAATTATATTTTGTTTAGTGATAATGTCAGTTATTTCACTTTCAAATAATTGATAGAATTTATCAAAATCAGATTTTTTTATCGTTAAACCTGCGGCACCTTTATGGCCACCATATTTGATGATTAGTTGTGGTTCTTTAACAGCTATATTATCTAGGATAGTTTTGATATGAATATTGTCTATGCTTCGTGCGGATCCAGATATTAGAGTTGAATCATGCTGCGTTTGCGAGAAGATAATTACTGCTTTGCCAAACATTTCCTTAATTCTACTTGCTGATATCCCATGAATTCCAGAATGACCATCCTCTAAAAGGATACATAATGAGTTTTTTTGCTGATTTAGCTGATACGCTTGAACTATAGCTTCTTGAGTAAGTTTTTTTTGGATTTCTTTACGCTGGTTGTTTTGTTGTTTGAGATTATCAAAGATATCTTCTATCTTGTGCTCATCTTCTTCTAGTAAAAAGCTAACAGAACCTAAAGCATCAGAAACTCTACCATCACTATTTAGAATTGGCGCAATACTAAAACCAATGTATTCACTTGACAGTTTATCTTTATCTACAAAGTCCCAGCATAAGCGTTGATTATTTTTTAATTGCTCGATACCAAATTTTGTCACAATACGATTATTATGACTAGTTGCCATACTTACGCAATCAGCAACTGTGCCAATAGCGACAAAATCTAACAGATTGCTTAAGCCATATGATTGCGATATCATTTTGTTGTTTTGCAGATACTTTCTGCGCAGTGCTGCCATAAAAAGCCAAGCAACCATACAGCCAGCGATAGCTTTATCTGGATAGTTACAGCCTTGTTGAGTTGGATTAAGTACGGCAATAGCACTTTTAGGAGTGCCTTCAGGTGGGATAGCATGATGATCAGTTATAATTGTATCAATACCATTTTTTTTAAGGATTGCAATCCTCGGCTCGTCTGTAGAACCATTATCAGCTGTTATTATTAGGCTTGGCCTTATTTTATCTGTAAGAATTCTATTCATTAGGGACTCTGATAAACCATAGCCTTCTTGCAGTCTATGGCCAATATATGAGCGGATTTTTTCTTTAGGGTGACCAAATATTTTAGTTAAAGCTTCATACAAAATCGCGTGTGAAGTCTGACCGTCACAGTCATGATCAGTTTCTAATCCAATAATTTCATTATTTTGTAATGCTTGATAAAGTCTTTCTACAGCTTTTTCAATATCTTTGAATAAAAATGGTGATGACAGATCCTTGATTGAACCATTTAAAATCAGCTCAAGGTTTTCTATTTTACGTACTCTAGCAGAGATTATTTTTGCTGTAAAAGAATCATAGCCTTTAGCTAGTAGAGTACTAAAGATATTGTTATCAATTTTTTTTTGTTTGATTAGCATAGATTTATATCAGCTTGAGTTTTTTTACCATTGAGATGATTTCTAAACATATTTACGCCGGAGATAAATAGTAGACCTAGTGGTATTGCAAAGAATATTCCCCATAGCCCCCATATTCCCCCAAATATAAGAATTGCCGAAACAACACCTACAGGATGCATATCTAGAACCTCTGAGAAAAGTAGAGGTACAAGCAGATTACCATCAAGTGCTTGAATTACAAAAAACACTATCAACATTGATACAAAAGTACCATTTAAGCCAAACTGCAAAATTCCTACCATTATAACTGGAATAGTAATAATCACCATGCCAACATAAGGAATTATTACCGATAAGCCAACTCCAACAGCTAAAAGGACCGCATAGTTTAGATTAAAGTAGGCAAAACCAATATAAGTAAGAGTAGAAACGATGATAAGCTCGATTGCTTTTCCTCTTACATAGTCAGCTAGTTTTGGCTTTAGATCATTCCAAACATAATATAAAGCACCATTTTCTTCTGGTAAGAATGATTTAAACCAATTAATCATTTTTTCTTTGTCTTTGAGAAAGTAAAAAACCATTAATGGTACTAGAAATAAGTAAATTAGTACAGAAAATAAAACTGGTAATGTTGTAGCGGTATTTTGTAAAATAAAAGAACCAACGTTTGAGCTAATTTTTTTCCAGTCGATACTATCAAACCAGCTTACGATAGAATTAATTCGATCTTCTGTAAGGATCGTAGGATACTTTATTGATAGTTCCTCTAAACTAGTTTTTAAGCTTGATAATATATGTGAAGCTTGTTTTACAAAATCAATAAGCTGATTAATGATAATAGGTAATAGTACAAATATTAGTGATAGAAGTGCTATCAAAAATAAAATATAAACAATATATACTAAAACTATACGCTTAAGCTTGGTGAATTTTTGTAAAATATTTACAAGAGTATCTAGTAAATACGCAATGACTAGTGCAGCTAATATTGGAGCTATATAATCACCTAAAAAAGTTAAAACTAGATAGAAAAACAACATTAAACCAACAAATACTATTGGTTCATTATTTTGATATCTGTTTTGGTACCAATCTTTTATAGTTTTTAAAATCATTTAATATAAAAAAATTATTAATTAAAGTGTTGATATTGTAACAGTTTTACACAATATTTGAATATTTTTAGAGTGTCAAAGTTTTTAGAGATAATTAAGATTTATTTTTTAATGGTTATAACTGCTGGAATAATTAGTGTAATAACAATTCCTACAATAAGCATCATGTCAAAATTAAAAACTGACATTGCCATATTGTCTATAGGAATAAATCCGACAATTATCGCTACTAAACAGCCAAAACAACCTAGTAATGCCATTAGAATAGTTCCAAAAGAACCCTTACATATTTCATATTGATCTTCTTCAAGTGGTGAGCTAATTTTTAGTTTTACAGCCGTAATAAACATCAAGATATATGCTATAACCGCTAACTGTGCAGTTAAATCACTAAGATACCAATATGCTTCATTTACTGATGGCATAAATATATATGAGAAGCAAAATACTGTAAAAACAAGTGCTTGGGTAATAAGCATAGTATCAGGAGCATCATTTTTATTTGTCCTACCAAATATTTGTGGCAAGATGTTGTCATTACTAACAACCATAAAAGCTCTAGATAATCCCATAATCCAAGCTGATGTTGTTGTAAATGCACCAAATATCAGCGTTACTGCGATTATATAAGTCATCCATGGCATATTAATCTGACTAAAGAAGTAGTGGAAAGAAACCATTAGACCTGTAACTATATCAACATCACCAATCTGTAACTGGCTACTTACTAATATCACCGCAATATTTGATAAAATCAAAGATCCTAATATTACAGAACCTGAAATTAGGAGGGCACGAGGAAAATTTTTCTTAGCATTTTTGACATTTGCTGCATGTATAGCACTCATTTCTAAACCGAAAAGGCTAAACATCACAGTTATAAATAAAGCCCAGCTACTGATATTATTACCCGATGGAATAAAATCAGAAATTTTTGGCGCAACAATTTCAGCAGTATGAGACATCGACCATATTATTGCTATTATTATGATAATAAACATTGGTAAAAGTGTACCAATAATAGCTCCAAGTGTACTTACAGTACTTGATGTTTTGATACCAAATAAGTTAATTGCGGTGGCACTCCAAAACATTACTAAACTCATTGATATCATATACCAAGGATTAGCAACTAAGTGATTAGCATCTTGTCCGGTCAAAGGTGCTATGACATAAGCAATAACTCCAGCGAAGAATCCACAAATAGATGGAAACCAAACTAAGTTGTAAACCCACTGTAACCAGATAACCAAAAATCCTAGTCTTTTGCCAAATGCTTTTTTAACCCAGATATAGATACCACCATTCTCTTGTGAGGAGCCGGTAGACATTTCTGCGGTTAGTAGCGCACACGGAATCAAGAAGAAAATTCCAGCTAAAATATAGAAAGTTATAACGATCCAACCTGCTTGAGCCGTTATAGAGATATTTCTTAAGCTATCGACAGCGATAATATTTATCATTATTAGTCTGATAAGACCAAATTTTTTACTACTAATAATTTGTTCCATTATTTTACTTTTTATTTCTTCAATACCACGCTTTAGTATATACTTAAAGGAATTTTATAACAACTAGAGCGTGTGTTACTTTTATGAAACGAAAGGTTTTTATTATTGGCCTGCTAGTTAGTTTGTTTAATCTGGCATATTCAAAAGATGAGTCATATATTTGTGATAATAAAATTCTTAAAAGTCCTATCACTGCTACACAAACTAGAACTCAATTAAATTTTACTAACTGGGCAGACTATATATCTCCAGATATAGTACCATGTTTTTTAGACTTATCTAATACTAGAGTCAAGTATATCTATACTTCTGATGATAATATGACTCGTGCGAAAATTATGACAGGATCATCTGGTTTTGATTTAATTGAGCAAGGTGCATTATATTTAAATAGTGAAATCGCATCTAATGCTCTTGTTAAATTAGATAAATCAAAATTACCAAATCTAAAATATCGTAATAAAGTAATTTATGATAAAGTTTCACAGATAAATGATCCAGGTAATAATTATGCTGTGGTATATAGTTATGGAACTACAGGTTTAGTTTATAACAAACAAGAAATAGAGCAAAGACTAGGTAAAGGTGTGGTTCCTAATAGCTGGAAATATGTTTTTGATAAAAAATACCTCAAACAAATAGCTCCATGTGGAGTTTCGTTACTTGATGAACCTGAGCAAATATTTGGTAATTATTTTTTCTATCACGGAATTGATCCAAATACCAATAGCAAGGCTGAATATGAAAAAGCAGCTTTAGATATTATTAAAAATGTCCGCCCATATATTAAATATTTTGATAGTAATAAATATCAAAATGATTTTACCGCGGGTAATCTTTGTTTAGTTATGGGTTATTCTGGTGATGTAGTTCGATCTGTTGAAAGAGCTAAGTCAGTAAATCCGGATGTCACACTTGCATATGTTATTCCTAAAGAGGGTACTAATATTTGGTTTGATATGCTAATGATACCAAAAGGTGCTAAAGATTTAGATAAAGCTTATGCTTTGATGAACTATATTATAGATCCATATGTATCAGCACAAAACAGTAATTATTTGTATCAGCCAAATGCTGTTACGCAAAACAAAAAATATCTAGATGATATCTTTGATGATACTAATATCAGACCTACTGATGAGATGATTAAGAAAATGTACGTTCTTAATATCCATGATGCCAAAATGCAGAGTTTTATTAGTAGAATGTGGATGAATGTTAAGTACGGTATAGAATTTACACCAAAGTATTATAAGCCGCAATAAAATAAGTGGCTTATTGTAGATTAGCCGTACAAACTTAACTTCTAAAATCAAAATCTCAAAATTTATGAGAGTAAATTCAAACTATAATAAAAATCAAATTACAGATAAACATCAGCGATCATATAAGGTAGGTTACATAATTATATTCACCTATTTGAATTAAAAAGAAGTTTATACACAATCAAAAAGGATTTATAAATTAGTATAAAATCTGTATAGATATAATCATGTGATGGCCTCTACTGGACTATTTTTGCCAACAGCCAGCGATCCAAGTATATGAGACTGTATTGGAAACTCCATTCTGAGTAAGACTAAAATTCGGTTGAGCACCATTAATCCAGGAATTAGTTTCTCTTAACCAAGACGACATAGCCACGCTGCGAGAAGTCGAAGCTGTTGTAAAACTTCCGAAAGGAGGATCTTGGTCGTCTATCCACTCATAACCTGTTTCGCACGTTATTTTGAGAGTGCCATTTTGTTCTGAGAATGTTCCATGCGCATCTCTAGCGTTTATATTAAGGTTGGTGACTAAATCTCCTATCGTGAGACCAGCTGGAAGAGTTCCGGATTGGAACACATGACTATCAGCAACTTGGATTGTATCCACAGTTACTGGTGGGACAGTAGAAGCTAAATCAACTGTTTTACCATTAACAGTGATAGTACCTGATACACTTATAGAGTTACTACCAACTTGTAAATTAAATGCTGTGGGGTTGGCATTTGCAGTACAGCTATCATTCTGACAACCTGAACCAAGCTGAGTCACTACATCTGTATTACTCGCTAGTGTAGCACCAGCTGGTGGATTCCATGTAATTGTTCCTTGGATAGCTTGTAGTGGAGTTTGGCTTTCGATTCTCTCTATCGTCTTACCTAATAAATTAGTATAACGAGATACTAAAGCATCAGTTAGCTCAAACTTACATAGATCATTGGCAGTATTGCATTGATCTACTATACGTAGCTCTGTAGCAGTTTCACTTTTGCCACAACTTCCTAAGATAGCTGCACTAGACAGAATTGCAGTTCCTATTAATAGTTTCTTTTTTGCAGTCATTTCTGGTATTTCCTTAATATTACTTAAATTTTACATCTATAAGCTTAAATTGTGAGCAGCATAGCAAAATAAATTTTAGTTGAAAAGTAGGAAATTAGATTTTCATATAAATGAAAAATGCGTTCATTTATATAAGATAAATTTGCTTTGTGTTTAAAATTTATAGCGTTAGTTGAATACTTTTATTAGGTTGTGATAAAAAATTATTTTTGTGAGCATCAATTATTTTTAATTTCCGCTAATATTCTATGATAATTCTTAAAACGAACAGGATTGATATTACCAAGGCTTACTTGTCTGACTATTTCACAACCCTTAGATCCTTCTTCATGAGAGCAGTTTCTGAATTGGCACATTCCTTTATACTTTTTGAAATCTAGGAAGCCGTCAAAAAGCTCTTCTTGTGAGATATGCCAAAGTCCAAATTCTCTAATACCTGGAGAGTCAATAATATTTGTGGAGCCATTAATTTCATACAAGGTTGAGCAAGTTGTTGTATGACGTCCCTTTTTAGTTGAATCTGAAACTTCAGTTGTGGCAGTGATTTTTTCACCAAGTATGGTGCTTAAGGTTTCAGATTTACCAACTCCTGATTGACCTATAAAGATTGATGTTTTATCTTTTAGCTCTTCAAGTAAACTATCTATGCCAATATTATTCTTCGCTGATATATAAAAAATCTTATAACCTATATTTTTGTATATATCTATAATACATTGTAGATGCTGTCTATCATTTTTAGACTGATCATCAATCTTATTTATGACTATTATAGGTTCGATATCACTATTGTGAAGAGCAGCTAAATATCTATCAATGTAATGTTCAACGGGAGCAGGTGAATGCGTGATAATAATTACAGCGCTATCAATATTAGCAGCAATATTTTTATTTTTACGCTGGTACTGATTGGGACGTGATATGAGATTTTTTCTATCAAGTAGTTTAGTAATTACATAAGTAGCATTTGTGTATTCTAGCTCAACATTATCGCCAACTGTAAGTTCACCTTTTAGATGACTACGCTGTAATGCAGAAACTTTTTCACCAGTGGTGAGCTTTACACAAATATTACCACCAAAATTTGTTATGACTTTTGCTTGCAAAAACTATTAAAATGTTATTTGTTATTAATTTAGATTATAAGCTTTATTTATAAAATTGTTAATAATAGTATTAAGTATATTTGAATAAAAATTACTTGTTTGTTACTATCGAGAAGTTAAACAAAAAAATTATATTCAAAAAAAGGAGATGAAATGAAAAAATCAAAAATCTTAGTTTCGATAGCAATTGCAGTTTTTGGAGCTGCAGGAACATCTTTTGCAGCAGAAGCTGATAAGTCTAGTTCAACAGATAAACTATTACCAGAAGGTTACTGGGTTCAGTTTGATGAGGATAACGATGCTGGTCGTGGTATGCCTAATGGAATTATTCATACATATTTTGCTAAGAATGATAAGTATGGTAAAAAAGGTACATTACAGATGGAAATCGTAGTGCCACTAATGTATGTTGACTCTTCTGGTAAGCCTACAAAGCCAAGAGCTACTTGCTATAATTGTTCTAATGGCTCTTATAATGGCTTTAATTACAGGGGTGAAAATGCTCCTCTAGAAGGTTTTGTATTTGCTGGCAATATGCAGCCTGAAGCTGGGACAGCTGTTGCTAACCAAAAGAGTGATATCTATAAAAATGGTGGAGTAATAAATCCAAATGATGGTAAGGTTTATGCTTCAGAGGCTCAAGTCCAAGATGGTGGAACTACTATGTTTGCCAAAGCCGCTTATCTTGTATGGGGTAAAGAGTTAGGTAGCAAATCTGCGCATTGGAAGAGAATAACAAAAGCTGACTATGAAAAAGTCAAAGCAGATTGTGGTGTAACAGCTGATGGTCAGTATACTAATAGTGATGTAAAAGTCACTGCTACTTGTACTAATTACCCAGTTGCTCAGTTTGGAGTTAAAAGTCCCGTCTAATTAGTTTGTATAATTACAAATTTTCTTTATACTTTATTCTAAAAGTAAATCTAAATAATCTTTAATAATGTTGCGTAATTTAATTGTTATAATTGTTGCTATTTTTGTATTTTCTTTTGCTTATACAGAAGAAGATTGGCAAGGTCTTTATGCTACTGGCTACTGGTTGCAGCGAGATAGTGTTACAAAAACAAATATTGCCGTAATTCATGCATATGATAATCAGAATGGTAATTTAAATGCTGAAGTTTATGTGCCATTATCAAACGTTGATGATGGTATAATCCATGAACCAATTATTTACTGTGAAAAATGTGGAAAAGGCGATGCTTATGGTAATCTTTATGATTATTCAAGTGGCAAAGATAAATATCAAGGCTTAGAGTTTGTTTGGAATGCCAAAAAAACTGATAATGGTAATCTTGCTAAGGGTAAGGGCCCACTATATACAGATGGAGCTGTTTTGAATCCTCATGATGGTAAATACTATCATGTAAAAGCTCGTACAGTAGAGTATGGTAAAAAGATATATGTAAGAGCTTATTGGGGATTTTTAGGCAAGAGTGAGCATTGGCAAAGAATATCTGCCGATCAAGCTCAAAAGATAAAAAACCTATGTGGATTGACAGCTGATAATGTCTATACTTATGAGGATAAAAACGGTAAGGTTAACAATAAAGAGCTATTTAAAGAATGTGCCACCAGAAACTTTGTAAAAGATCCTTTATAGTGAAAATATGCAACCACAACAACATGATTATCGTCAAATAAAAATTCTACCTGAGAGTTTAGCTAACCAGATAGCTGCTGGTGAGGTTATCGAAAGACCATCTTCAGTAGTCAAAGAACTTATTGAAAATGCAATTGATGCCGGAGCAACTCAGATAATAATCGAAATTCAAGAGGGCGGTAAATCATTAATCAGAATTAGAGATAATGGTAAAGGAATCGCACAACAAGACTTAAAATTAGCTTTGGCACCTCATGCAACAAGTAAGGTCTATACCTTGGATGAACTTGAAGCTGTGGCTAGTATGGGTTTTCGTGGCGAGGCTTTGGCAAGTATAGCTTCTGTTGCTAAACTAAAAATTATCTCAAAGCATCAGAATTCACAAGATGCTTGGCAAATTAATAACCAAACTAGAGAAGTTATGCCAGTAGCACATGTGACAGGAACAACTATAGAGGTTAGTGAGCTTTTCTATAATACTCCTGCACGCCGTAAGTTTCTTAAAAAAGATAATACGGAGTTTTTACATATTTATGATTTACTCAAAAAGTATATGCTTTGCTATTTTGGTATTGCTTTTAAACTTATTCATAATGGTAAGGAAGTCAAAGATTTACTTATAGCTGAAGAAGTTCAACTTAAATATAATCGTGTTTTAGATTTATATAGTCGCGAGTTTATTGAAAATGCCATTTATGTAGACAAACAAGTTGGTGATGCCCATCTGTGGGGATGGGTAGCTAGTCCAAGATTTAATCGAGCTCGAGCTGATATGCAGAGTTTCTATATAAATGGACGTATAATTAAAGACAAAATTGTTAGCCATGCGATAAAAAATGCCTATAAAGATGTGATGTATGGCAATCGCTATCCAGCATTTTTACTTTACCTTGATATTGATTATTGTGAGGTTGATGTAAATGTTCATCCAGCAAAAAGTGAAGTACGTTTTAGAAATCAAAAATTCATCTATGACTTTCTCTTTGGTAATATCAATAAGGCGATAACTACTAGTGCGGATATAAAAGTATCTAGCCACCAACAAGTAATCAGTCAAGAACGACAAACTAGTAATAATAATCCGCTTAATATTGGTAATATGAGTTTGGATATCAGTATTGATGATGAAAAAGAAGAAAGCTCAAATACAAGCTTATTAGACAAGTACTTTAATAATCAAAATTCTCAAGAAAATGAAATTCGTATTAGCCAACAGTCGAAGTCTAATGGATTAGGACAAGCTATTTGTCAAATTCATGGTATATATATTCTCTCGCAAGTTGAGGATGGTGTTGTACTTGTAGATATGCATGCAGCACATGAAAGAATACTTTATGAAGAGATGAAAAAAACTTGGCATGCAAATGCTGATAAATTTAAACAAAACCTGTTAATGCCGCTTACATGTCAACTATCTAGCAGTATAGTTGCAGCTGTTGATGAGAATGTTGAAGTATTTAAAAAGTTGGGTTTTGAAATATCAGTAGTTGCCGATGATGCAATACTTGTACGTTCAACTCCAATATATGTCAAAGATAAAGACATACAAACCTTAATAACCAACATAGCTACCGAGCTGATATCTTCAAGTAAGACAAAGAGCGTCGAATTTTACTTAAACCATATTTTAGCCACAGTATCTTGTCACGCAGCTGTACGAGCAAATGATAAGTTAAGTATACCAGAGATGAATCATTTACTTAGACAAATGGAGACAGTAGAGAATTCAGGGCAGTGTAATCATGGGCGACCAACTTGGGTGAAACTTAATTTTGCTCAACTAGATAGTTTCTTTTTGAGAGGAAGGTAACCCTCTATAAAATATTGTCATCCGATACTTGAATAGTAATCTGTTTGCTAGTTGATAAACTTTCAACTTGCTTATAAATATACTTAGTGTAGAATCACCTTAAATATATCAACATCTCTATTTTCAATAATCAACATAGTCAACATCTGACATTAAATGGTTAAAATGAGATAGGTTTTAAATATGCTTAGTTATTTTAAAGCTAGAAGTAGACTATTTAGTAATAGTGCTTTTAGTTATGCTTGTATAATGACAATTTGTAATGCTGTTGTTGTCGGTATTGCGTATATTTCTATAAGTTGGCATTTATTATCTCTACGAAATAGTATAGAAGTCATTATGCTATTTATGTTTACTTGGTGGATATTTGCGGTTTTATTATCACCACTTACAGATTGGTGATGTTGATAGGGAGTTTATTAGCGACACTATGCAGCTTTAAGATTATTCCAAAAAGAAATGTCAAAAATACAAAGATAAGTTTTTTAAGAAACTGGCAAGAAGTAATTAGTTTTCTTAACCAAAATGAAACTCTATATTGGTGTTATTTAGCTCAAATTGGTATGACATGTTTGTATATGATTGCTCCAGTATTTATTTCTCCATATGCAAAGAATATTCTTAAAGCTTCTTCACTAGAGTTTGGCTTGATTGAGGTGGCTTTTTCGGTAGGCTTTATAGTTGGAAATGTTTTATTACCATACATGATAGAGAAAATCTCACCAAAACAGACATTGGTTTTCTCGATGACTATATCAGCATTAATGTATTTATTATTAGGACTAAATGAGAGTATATTTTTTGCTAGCATATATTATTTAGTTGCGGGTATATTTATATCAGCATGGGTAATAATTGTTACCATAGCTCAGAAAAATACTCCGATCACCTTACAAGGTAAAATTCAAGGTATCTGTTATGGTTTTTCAGGCTTGGTAGTAATGTTTATCTATCTAATATTTTTTGCGATTAATTACCTATATCCATTACCTAGTAATAAATGGTTCTACATCTTGGCAATGTTAGCTTTGAGTACCTTGTGGCCAATATCTAAAGGTTTAAAAATCTTAAACTTGAAAAATAAAGTGTGAGAAATATCAAGTATTATTATATTCATTCTTTTGATACACGGATACACCACGAATTATAAAAATTACAGCTAATAAGGCTAATATAGAACATATTAAAAGCATTATAATACCGCTATAAAAATATGGATTAATATTGTTTGGTAATTTAAAAATTTTATTGAAATCAAATGAGATTAGATACGAGAAGATTACTTGTCCTACCATTGCTCCTAAAACTACAAATAAATTATTCAAAGATATTATTAGTCCTTTATCTTGGCTATTAAGATATTGTATGATAAAAAATCCCAGGGCAATTCCAGAGCCAGAAATCCCACATAGAATAGTTATGACTATAATCATAGAATAACTAAATAAAATGGGAATGATAAATATCAAGTGAGCTATGAACCCAATTAATGTTAATATAATTATATATTTTTTAGCTTGTTGTATAACATTTGTACATGTGCCAACGATAAGAACAGCAATTAAAAAACTTATCCAATATATTTCCTGTATTGATAAGGCATATTCTTTGCTATAGTTATGCATATTTATATAATAACTTTTACTCCAATATCCGGCAAAAGTCATAATAATTCCCCAAGTAAGAAAAGAGTATATAAATATTGCTATATTTGTGGGTTTTTGTGCTAATTTGATTATATGATGAATAATTTCTTTAAAAGGTACTTTTATTCTATTAGCTGTAAGTGTAGGTAGAGCGAATTTTATTTTATATATTTTTCTAATTAAAAACATAGAGTAAAAAAATAGCAAAGAAATCATAATTATTGTAATTATATTAGACATATGCCAACCTAAGTATTTAAATGTATATAAATAAACATTTCCTGCAAAATAGTCACCAAGTCCTACAGATATTTCTCCTAGGCTTATTAATAGTGGAATTATAGTTTTTTTAAAATATGTTGTAGCTATGAATATTACCAGTATATATGAGCTTGCACATCCAGCGCCAATAATTAGACGACTAATACCTATAAAAATATGATTATCACAAAGCCAATATACGAGAGATCCTATTAAAACAGCAAATATACAAAAAGGTAATATCTTTTCAAATCCTTTTGAATCTATAAGATATCCATAAGGTATTTGTAAAAAAGCCGACACCATAGTAAAAAACAAGGCAACTATAAATAATTGGATACGAAGATAAGTAGACATTATTTTTAAGTTAAATAAATTGCCGTACTTTATATTTTAGATAAAATTTTATTAATTGAAAATTATATTATGGCTAATATTTAATTTATTAAGTGAGGGTTTATATTTTATTGATCTAAATTATCTAAATACTTCTCAGCATCTAGTGCAGCCATACAGCCAGTACCTGCAGATGTTACTGCTTGTTTATAAACATGATCAGCTACATCACCAGCTGCAAATACCCCTTTGATATTTGTTTGAGTAGCATCGCCAGCTAGACCTGATTTCACCTTAATATAACCATTTTCCATTTCAAGCTGACCAGCAAAAATACTAGTATTTGGTGTATGGCCAATAGCAATAAAAACACCAGCGACATCCATTTGAGACTCTTCATTAGTTTTGATATTTTTGATACGCAGAGCATTAACTCCCATATCATCGCCAAGAACTTCTTCTAAAGTAGTGTTCCAAATGATATTTATATTACCATGTTGAGCTTTTTCCATTAGCTTGTCGATAAGAATTTTTTCAGACCTTAATGTATCTCTACGGTGGATTAAAGTTACAGATTTAGCAATATTGGATAAAAATAATGCTTCTTCAACAGCAGTGTTGCCACCACCAACTACTGCAACGTCTTTATTTTTGTAAAAGAAGCCATCACAAGTAGCACAAGCAGAGACACCTTTACCCATAAACTTCTCTTCTGACTCTAAACCTAGATATTTAGCAGTAGCACCAGTTGCTATAATTAGAGTATCACATGTATATTGCTCAACTTCACCAACTAGTTTAAAAGGTTTATTTTGTAAATCTACAGCATTGATAGTGTCATAGACTATTTGTGTATCGAATCTTTCTGCTTGTTTTTGTAGTTTTTCCATAAGCTCAGGACCCATGATACCATCAGGCTCACCAGGCCAGTTATCTACATCGGTAGTAGTCGTAAGTTGACCTCCTGGTTGCATACCAGTGATAATTACTGGCTTTAAGTTTGCACGTGCTGCATATATTGCTGCAGTATAGCCAGCAGGCCCAGATCCTAAAATTATTAGTTTATGATGATTTGCCATTTTTTTTAAAAAATTTTTGAATAAATATGTAGAGCAAATTATAGCATAGTGCTAATTTAAGTAAACTTTCAATACGTTTATATAGTATATATTAGGTACAAGACGGAGTTGATATTATACCAACAGGTTGCGAATATGTATGAGCATATTTACTATCCCAAAGCTGCTCAAAAACATCTGTCAGTTGCCGTGATAGGTCTTTATCGTCAGCAATGTATGAATAGTTTTTTGCCGCATAGAAGTAGGATTTTTGTATATTAGAAGTAGAAACCCATGCTATGGTACCATCAAAAATAGCATATTTTGCATGATCTACTTCAGAGAATGGTACACATTGTTTTGTATGGGGTAATGATGTGTATTTGATCTTTAAGTGATTTTGATTTGATTGATGAATCAGTTTTTGTAGCCAATCATTACTATCTTTATACGAAGATTTGGTAAACATCCAATTTGAGAACATAATTTTTACATAAACATTTCGTTTAGTAGCGTCTGATAAGGCTTTTGTAAATTCATCCCAGTTTTTATCATTCATGTATGGATCTATTCCAGATACAATCATTGCTTGGATTACTATACTTGATTTTGCAGATTTAATTAATGATATGAAAGTTTTTAGATTACTTTTAGGGTAACCTTTTTTATCTATATCAGGTGTAACAGTCACAATCGCTTGATTTCCTTGGTCATGAAGTGAGTATGTATTCAAGTTATTATCTGTTAGCTTTTTACTTTTATTAGTAAAGTTCCAATCATCATTAAAAGATTTTTCAAGTTTAGCAGCATTAATCTTATCATTTTTAACAATAACTCCTAGCTCATGATTAAGTTCAAATGTTATCCAATCAAAATTATGACTACCAATGTAAAAAGACTTACCATCAATGCTTATCATTTTAGAGTGCATTACAGCTTCTTGAAATTCTTTTGTCGGTTTACAAGTTATATTCTTAATAGAGTTTAAATAATCACAGCTAGCTTTGTTGTTGCTGTATTGGCTATAAAATTTGTCATCCACCAAAATTCTAACTTTAATTCCTTGATTAGCCTTTGCTGCTAAAGGTTGAATTATCATCTTATCTAGAACACTGTCTTTTTTTATATCTATGTAGAATACTTCAATATCAATATTTTTCTTTGCACTCTGGATTAGTTTACTAATTTGTAAAGGAGCATAATTGTTGTTACTAATTTGAAATGATTTTGATATGTTTTCAGGATAGTTGTGTACTATTGTTTTAGTAATTCCATGTGCTAACCCATAACTGTATCCAAAAAAAGCTAAAATTGTAAATAAAATTCTCATTAGTAAATTTCCTTAGATTTGGGTTAACAGTTTTTATTTTATCTAAATTAAATTTTTAATAGTAGAAAAATCATCAATATAAGCAAAGCTCTCTAAGGACTTAAGATCAATACCATTATGATAGCCATAACTGACTATTACTATCTTTATATTAGCACCTTGTGCACATAAGAAATCATTAATAGAATCCCCAACCATTAGGCTTTCTTCTGGCTTAGCATTCAATTTATTCATTGCGAATAATAGTGGTTCAGGATAGGGTTTGTAGCTAGCTGTAGAATCTCCACCAACTATCACTTCAAAATAATCAACCAAACCTAAGTGAGTTAGGGATTGTATAGCATCTTCTTCATGTTTGTTTGTGACAACAGCCATTTTGATATTTTGTTGTTTCAAAAAATCTAATGTTTTAAAAATATTAGGATATACCTTGCTATTAGCACTATTTAGAGTTTTGTATGTTTGACTGACTATTTTAACACCTTCATCAGCTATAGACTCGATATAATCTTTATCATCAAAATCTAGTGCCAGGACTTTTCTAACAGTAGTGGGGTAGCCTTTGCCAATAATATTAGCCAAAACATCTTCAGATACAGGATTAAGTCCAAAATGTTTACGCATAGTATTTGTAGCCACTGTTAGATCACCTACAGTATTTACAAGCGTACCATCTAAGTCAAAAAATATATTTTTTATCATCGTATAAGAAATCAACTTTTTTAGTCAAGATTATATCTAAATTTAAGCAATGTTTCTAACTTTTGAATTTTGAGAAACTATCTACTATAAATTTACTTAACATTCTTATTCTGTAAGGTTGAAACTGATCGGACGGATATAGAAGGCTTATCATATTATCAGGCTTATCCTTTTTGTTTAGAGTTACTCTATAATTTGGTAAAACCTGAACTAATTTACCTGATTTTAGATCTTGCTTGACATCCCAATATGATTTTTCACTTATTCCATTTCCATTAAGACACATTTGTCGGCTTATATAACCATTATTAACTATGTAAGATGGCTTTATGTTAACTTCATGTTTATTATTCTCTTGATCAATTAAATACCATTTTTTGATTGTGTTAGAGTTTATTTTTAATGTTATGAAATCACAATTTTGTAATATGTTTATATCATCAGTGTTAGATATGTCCATCTTTTTTAGATATTCAGGGCTGGCACATAACATTCTATAGTTATCGACAAGCTTTTTTGCAATAAAGTTACTATCTGGTAAATTGCCATATCTAATTGCTATATCAAAAGGAAACTGGTTATAAGACATTACATCATCAGAGAGATTTATATCGTATTGTATGTTGGGATTTTTTTCTTTGAATTCATCTAAAATTGGTAGGATTATCTGCTTACCTAAGTCAAAAGGAATCGTTATCTTAATAACACCTTCTGCGGAGTTTTCATTATTTTGAATATCTTCTTGAAGGTTCTCTAGTTGTTCTAATAATTTAATAGCAGTAGTATAAAGCTTTTCTCCTGCTTTAGTAGGTTCAATCTTTCTTGTAGTTCTTATTAAAAGCTTGGTTTGATAATACTCTTCGAGGGCATTAATTTTATTACTAATACTAGCTGGAGATAAATAAAATTCTCGTCCAGCAGCAGATAAGTTACCGTAGTTAATTACAGCTACAAATAGTTTTAGCTCATATAACATTTTCATTTTTTAGTTTTTATAAAAAGTCATTTAATATTTTTGTATATTATCATTGAAAAAGTTAAAAGTATATAATTGGTGTCAAGCAATGAAAGTTTAAATTTATAAGGAAAAGATTATGAAAAAAGGTTTAATTCCACTGATGTTAGGTGGTCTTGCGATAGGGATGACAGAATTTATCATGATGGGAATACTTCCTCAGGTAGCAGGGTATTTTAATGTGAGTATTCCAGAGGCAGGACACTTGATAAGTATATATGCATTAGGAGTTGTCGTTGGAGCACCACTATTAATATTTTTCTCATCAAGATATAGCCCTAAAAAGTTACTTATAGTGATAAGTATTATGTTGACATTATTTAATGGTTTATCAATATTTGCGACAAATTATGAGTTTTTAATGGTTGCAAGATTCTTATCGGGTTTGCCTCATGGTGCATTTTTTGGTGTTGGTTCTGTAGTTGCTATGCGTATAGCTGATCCAGGTAAAGAATCACAAGCTATAGCTTTGATGTTTGCTGGATTAACTGTAGCTAATCTTCTGGGTATTCCTTTGACGACATCTTTAGCACTGATGGTAGGATGGCAAGTAGCATTTGTGATAGTTGCTTTGATAGGCATTATGACAGTTGTTACAGTGTTGTTGTTTATTCCAAATCTTGAGCTAGAAAAATCTAAGCATGCTAGTCTTACATCAGATAAGCATATATTATTAAAATCTAATAGCTGGTTAGCATTAGGAGTGGTTTCTCTAGGGTTTGCTGGGTTATTTGCATGGTATAGCTATATATCTCCATTAATGATAAATGTAACACAGCTTTCAAATTCAACTATCCCATACATATTATTCTTAGCTGGGTTAGGAATGTTTTTTGGGAACCTATATGGTGGTAAATTAACTGATAGAGTTGGTGCAATGAATGCTACAGTTGTTACTTTAATTGGTCTTGTATTAGCGCTATTATTGATGTACTTAAGTGCTAACTTTAAATTCTTTGCAATAACAAGTAAGCTTTGGATTAGGATTCTTTGCATTTGCTCTAGTTCCTGCTGTTCAAACTTTGATAATAGAAGTGTTCAAAGGGTCTGAAATGCTAGGTTCTACGCTAAGTATCGCAGGTTTCAATATTGCTAATGCAATAGGCGCCTTTGCTGGTGGTTTACCAATTGCTTATGGTTTCTCATACTCAAGTAGTGTGGTTGCAGGTATGATAGTTTCTATATTAGGAGTATTAATGATATTTATGCTGAAATATAGACTATCAGTATCTGTACAGAGTGTTTAGGATAAAGTTTAAATTTAATTGTTAAGCTTTGATTTTATTGCGATTATTTTATCAGCTTGACTAACCTTAATTTCTAAAGCAGAAACTGGGAAAGCTAAAGAGTCAATATCTCGTAATATTTTCTTAGATGCAGAGCAATGGATACTTGTTACTTTTGTAGTTTCTAGTATTTCTTTTACATTAGTCGAGTTAATGCCACCACCTGGCATGATTTGAATTTGATTACCAAATTGTTGTTGTAGTGATTTTATAGTTTCTAAACCTACAATTGCATTAGTAGCAGTACCAGATGTCAAAATTCTATCAAAACCAAGGTCAATTATCTCTTGTGTAGCTGTGTATATATCTGTTGTTAAATCAATTGCTCTGTGAAACGTTAGTTCCTTACCAGCTTTTTTTGTAAGCTTAATAAAAGGTTCTAGAAAATTTTTATCAATTTTATTTTCTCTGGTTAAAGCACCAATCACAATACCATTTACATCCAGCTCAAGCATTGCTTTTAGATCATCGAGCATAATTTGCTGATCTATCTCATCATAATAAAAATCGCCAGCACGATGGCGAACCATAGCCTGTAATGAACCTGTGAAATTCTCTTTGGCAAATTTTACTAGGCTAGGAGAGGGTGTAAGGCCTTCGACTCCAAGAGCAGAGCATAATTCTAATCTATCGGCGCCAGCTTTTTGAGCATTAATGATTGATTGGTAGTTATCTACACATATTTCTAAGTTTGTCATTATATATGGGTTACTAATATGAATCTAACGATATATTATAAGTTATGCTTTAAAAAGTCTAATGGGTTACAAGGTGTTTCGTTACTTATTGCTTAAGTTTATAGTGAAATACTTTTTGCATGGTGGTCAAATTCCGCTATTAAAATGTTACCCTTCTCAAAAGGGGGAATTATTTTAAAAAGTAAATATGTCATTGCGTCAGGCTTGACCACGCAATCTATTGTTAAGATTGAGATTTATATCTTTATTGTTGTTTAAAGTTAAAAACATCTTTTAGAATAATATTTAAGTTAGTTATAATCATTTTAGGAAATTAATTTGATAGAGTTTTTATGAGTCAATTATTTATAGTTTATCTTGGTGGTAGTGCACCAAAAGCAAATATTGAATTACATGATGTGCAATTTGTAATAGCAGATAATATCGAAGGTACTTATGAACAACTGAGACAAAACTGGTTTGGTACCGTTAAGGACTTACACCTAGATAGTTACAAGGCTGTTAAAGGAGCAGATGGGTATCAAATATCTATACAAGATAAGCCTTAAAATTCTGATAAAAAATTATACTTTGTAAATCTTGGCGGTTATGATGCTTCTAAACTAAATGAACTTCATGAATTCGCGCTATTTGTTGCTGCAGATAAGACAGAGGCAAAAGAGAAAGCGAAGCAAAGCCTACTAAAAAACTCTTTACATCAGCATAAAGATAATCTTATGGAAGTTGATGACTGTTTAGAGCTTAGCAAGGTAGATGGTAAGTATATTCATTTAACTCCAAGTGATAAAGAGTATGATTTAAAACCATATTGGTTTGGGTATAGGGTGATTGGGTAGATGTTATGATTCTTTATCAATATAGAGGTAATATTCATGATAATAGTAAGCAAGATAAGAAGTTTTTTATTGATTTGATCACAAATGGATCTATAAAGTTTACTAATCCCATTGATTTTAATGATCCGTTTGATTGTTATCCTAATTCATGGGGGAATGAAATTCATCAGGGCGAGCTGCCTCATGCTGTAGTAGATAGTTGTAACTACATGTTACAAAAAGCCTTATCTCAAATAGTTGGGGTTACATGCTTTACTCCTCATAATGATAGGATGCTAATGTGGAGTCACTATGCAAGTCAACACAAGGGTATTTGTATAGGGTTTGATACGGATATACTTATTAAAGAATGTGATAAGAATAGTCATGGTAGTCCTGTGATACATTCTCTTAAAAAAGTAATTTATACTGATGAAAGACCTTGTGAGAGAGATGCTGATAAGTTCATTAAAAAATCGACTGAATGGGGTTATGAGAATGAGTATAGATTAATAAGCTGTGCTGTGAAAGGAACTCCTCAATGGGGTCCTGGAGTTTGGGAAATACCTGAGAAATCTATCAAAGAAGTTATTTTTGGAGCAAGAACCCCTCAGGAAATTCAAAAAGAGTTAGTAAGAAAAATAAAACAATTTCGATCAGATATAAAATTAAAGAAAGCTGTTCTTGATAGTTATACCTATAAAATTATTATTGAAGATTTAGACTTACAACCAGATATAGCGCCAATGACTGGATCACTTATTGGACCAAATGGCAATATTGATTTTTAATCTGACTACAAAATCAGCCTTGCTTGTTTTTTAATAGGCTCAAGCATATCATCAGTCCAAATCCAGTAGAATACTGGTTCACTACCTTTAAAGCTTGCAACATAATGATTATCTTGGTTATCAATAGCATGAATCGTTAATTCATCAAGGTAACCAGTTTTTAGATGGCGTAAATCTTTGACTGCTTCTAGTACAGCATCTTTTACAGACATTCCCATTTTCATATATAAAACTACAGATCTAGCAGTACTACAACGAATAGCCATTTCACCAGTATGAGTACAAGCACAAGCACCATATCTAGAATCTGCATATGAACTAGCGCCAATAATTGGACTATCACCTAATCTACCAGGGTAACGCCAAGCCCAGCCAGAAGTACTTGTAGCAGATGAGATAGTGTTATTATGGTCTTTTATAGATATACTAGTAGTATCAAAAACCTTCTCAGGATCTAAAGAGTGTTTACTTAGCTCAATTAATGGGATATTAGGAAATTTAGTTCTTTGTTCTGCACTTAAATGTTTGTCTAAATGCTCTTGCCATGCTTTTTCTATTTTAGGTAATAGATTATCAATTTTAGTAGCATTAATTTCATTAGCAAATCTATTAGCACCTTCAGCAACTAATATTTCATGATATAGTCTTTGCATAACTTCATAAGCCACTTCTACAGGGTTGGCATAGCCTTTTAGAGCACCAATAGAACCCGTACGTAGATCATCACCATCCATTACAGAGGCATCTAGAGTTACATTACCTAGTATATCAGGACAAGAGCCTCTACCTACAGTTTTAATGGTTGTAAAGTTTGATACCTTCTATAATAGCACGAAGACCATTTTCTTTATTTTTAAGTCGCTTGAAAGCTTCAGGTACGCCGCCACGACCTTCATCATTTGCAATTAGAATCATTTTCTATACCCTAAGTTTAGTTAGTTTTTTTAATATTGGAGTTAAGGCGAATAATATAACAGCCATAATAATTGCTGCAACAAAAAGTTTAAAATATCCTGATGCAAAGCTACTAGCAGGCGTATTTTTAGTAACAGCAATGTTTGAGCTAATTACTCCACCAAAAAATCCTGCATAAGCACTAATCGTCCACCATACACCCATCATTGTAGATTTTAGGTGCTCAGGAGCTAGTCGAGTAACTAAAGCCAAACCAACTGGTGAAATACATAACTCACCAAATACTAACATTAAGTAACATAGTAGCAACTATATAAAATTTGAGTGACCAGCATGAGCTGCTATAGATCCTGCTATACTTAAGAATAAAAAGCATAGTGCAAGAAATATCAAACTAAAGACAAATTTAAGTTCATCAGATGGTTCTTTTTTGTATTGCCCTAGCTTTTGCCATAGAATACCAAAGAAAGGATTTATAATTATTAGCAATGATAACTGAGTTGCCATAACTGTAGTTACAGGCATATTAAAACCTAAAATATGTAGATCAATATTACTTTTAATAAACAATGGTATGCTAATAGAGGTTTGGTTACTTAGTGACCAGTAGAACAACATAAATATTGAAAGTATTAGCAGAATTGCAATATTAGTTTTTTGAGCTTTTCCAAGAGATTTCCATAATGAAATTAGATAGATTAATAACACTATTCCAGATAATGAAATTATTACCATTGATTCAGTTGGATGTGCTATTAAATAAGCAAAGACACAAGCTGAAACTACTACAAATAAAATTATAGCGTACCAAACATTTAAGCCTAAGAATATATTCTTTTTCATAATCTCAAAATTAGGCTCATCACAACTTTTAGGGAAGTGTTTTTTACCAGACTCAAAACATATCAATACAAGTGCCATACCAAAAGCTGCTAAACTAAAGCCATAGTGCCAGCCAATTTTTTCACCAACATAACCAACTACAAAAGTTGCTATTACTGCTCCTAGGTTAGTACCAGTGTAGAAGTAAGCAAAGCCACTATTTCTTAATGCCTCTTTATCATCATAAAGTCTACCAACCATTGTTGATACATTTGATTTGGAGAAGCCTGTTCCAGCGGAGATACATCCCAAGCCTAGAAATAACGCAGTATCGCTAGAGCCTGATAAAGCCATAATAATATGTCCAGATATGATTGAGATACCACCTATCAATACACATCGACGGTAACCAATAACTCTATCTGCTAGTATACCACCTACAGCTGTAGTGATATAAAGAAAAGTTACATAACTACCAAATATTAAAGCTGCATTTGCATCTGTAAAGTTTAATCTTTGAGTCATATATAGAATTAAGATTGCTGCTAATCCGTAGTAACTAAAGCGTTCCCACATTTCTGCGAAAAATAAAAATTTAAGTCCTTTAGGATGTTTTAAAGATTCCATTAGCTAAAAAAATAAATACATTAAATCCATTATAACCAAACTTTTAAACTAAATCATATTATTAATATGCTATTTTATTATCTTTTATTAACGAAAAAATTCTTACTCGCTACGAAATAGTTATTTTATAAAGTTAAATATATTTAACAATTGCTATCTTTGCTAAATGATAAGCTTTTGATATGATGATTTCACTGAAATGTGTAGTTAAGTAAAGGTATAAAATATATGTTTAAAACTACAGTTAAAAAAGTATTAATAGTTAATCCAGGACCATCTGCAGAATATACTATAACTGAGTTATTTAAAAATGATGTTGAGATATTTGTCATAATAACTCTAGATCCTATTGTTATTTTAAAGCTCATAGAAAAAGTTTTAACCAAAATAAAGAACGTTATATCAAGTGAAGATAATTTTGATATCAGTTATCTTGAGTCATTAAGTTTTGACTACATTATATGTGGGCAAGAAGACTCTATAGTAATATACGATAGACTTATGAATAAATTACTTACGCAATATGCAAATAGTCTTAATACTAGCTTAGTTAGAAAAGATAAATATCTTACCCATGAGGTTTTGAAAGCCAAAGGTTTGAATTATATAAAGCAAAAACAAATTAGTTGTGATGACTATGCTGAAGTAGAGATCGATTATCCTTGTTTTATAAAGCCCTTAGATGGTAGTGCAAGTATAGGTGCCCAACGCTTAAACTCTGATATCGACAAAGAGAATTATATGCAACAGCGCCTAGTATCACCAATGTCGAGAGTTTATGATAAGTTTATTATTTCTGAGTTGATTCAGGGTAAAGAATATTTTGTAGATGCTTTTTCTATTAATGGAAAACATTATATATCTTCAATTCAGAAGTATGATAAGCTAATCTTTAAAGGTACGCCGATTCCCATATCATCAGAACTTGAAAAAGATCCAGCTATTCTAGATATAATCACTCAATACATAGAGCCAGTCCTTACAGCACTAGGTTTAGAAAATGGTTTCTCTCATAGTGAGCTTTTTCTTACGGCAGATAATAAACCGGTATTAATAGAGTTAAATCCTAGAGTGTCTGGAGCAACTGGGGCTGCAAATATTACCGCTGCATTCGCTGGTAATAATACCCAATTAGATATATTTGCCGAGAAGATCTTAGCTAGAAATATACCACAAAGGCAAGCAATGTTTGCAAAAACACTGTGTTTGTATAATTTTACTAACAATCCATTAATTGATCTTAACACTTTAAAATCTACGTTTTCATCTATAAAAGTAGTTAATCAGCTAAAGCCTATTGGTTATGTTAGGAATCATGACTCAAATTTATCAATAATTGATATTGTTGCCTTTATGGTATTACAAAATGATAATTTTGAAAAGCTAGAAAAAGATGCTCAACAAATACTTAAATGCGATATAGAAACAGGTTATACAATTGTATAAATTTATTTAAATACAAGTAATATACCCTAAGTTTTAATTTAAATTGCTTGCTTTAATATGTTTAAGAAGAGTTAGATTTAGGCAAAATTTTTTGTTTAATAAGTTGCTACAAATATTTTGTGATTTGGCTTTTAATATTCTTGGTTATTCATTAGTTTTTCAATACCTACAAAAGCCACATTAAATATTACTGGACCAAGAAATATTCCGATAAAACCAAAAGCATGAATACCTCCCATGATACCTATTAGTGAGGCAACAAAGCTAAGTTTAACTTGTTTGTTAATAATTTTTGGCTGCATAATATTATCTGTAAAAATATTTAGGCTAAAACCAATAATCAAAATAATAATAGCTTTTGTTGCACCATATATAACAAATACACTTGCGCCAATTAAAATATAAATTATACCAACCATAAATGGAACCATTGAAGCAATAGCAGCGATAAATCCAAATAAAATAGGGCTTGGTATACCCACCATAGAGAAAGTAATTGTCATCATAGTTCCGACAAGCATTGCTGTGAGAAATATTGCTAAACTAACTCTTCGAGTTGTTGCAATAGCTGCTGATATAAAACTATCGCTGTCGTGAAAATCTTTTAGTATAATTTTTTTGAGAAATTTTTCTAAACTAGTGCTGCTTACTAAAAATTGGTAGACTAGTAAAAGCGTTATCAAGAAATCAGTTAGGAGACTTACTGATGTGAAGCCTATATATCTTATTGTTGGTAATATTTTTCCAAGGTTAGAAATTATCATATCTTTATCTTGATTAACCATGTTGAGAAGGTTATCAAAATGCTCTTGAAGAGTACTGCCGATATAAGGAATATTTGCTATTGATTTGCTTAATTGTGAAAAAGTTTGAGATAGAGATTCACTATGCTGTAAATATGAAATAATCTCTGTAATCACATAAGATAATACAATAAGTAAGGGTATAAAAATACATAATAAGATAGCAATCACAATTATAAAACTACTTTTATGTCTACCAATATGCTGCTCTAAATATAACTGTAGTGGTGCAAGAATTATCGCAAGTAATCCAGCAAATAAAATAGGATAGATAAAAGGATATAAAACCCATCCAATTAGCGCGCCGACTAAACATATAATGCTTAATTTTTTGATATTGGTATAAGAAGTCATTTTAAATAACAACAATTAGTGAAGTTTATACTCTTGCCTAAGAATAACAGTTTAATTTTTATTATTAAAGTTTATGTTATCAATTTAGTTATTGCTGTTGGTTTCTTGCTGTATCTAAAAACTTTCCAAACCTTCAGATTTGCAGTCACTAATAAGTTAATTACTTGTATACTTTGTTTTGTTTATAACAAAGCCATACCTTTACCCATAGCAGTTTTAAATCAGCTTAGTGTTAGCTAAACGTTTTTATTTCTGTATATTCGGGTGAAAGACTTTGTTAAGGTATTAAGTGTAGCTTAGAGAGATATTCTTTAAGTAGCTAATTTTAACTCCTCTATTTGCACCTGTTATAATAGTAGTTTGCTGATTTGGCTTTCGCATATTTAATTGATTTATCATTAGAGCATGTAGCAGTTACTCTGAGCTGATTTAGTTAAACTAGAGGCTGTTTGGACTGGTAACTCAATACTGCCAACACCAGCGCCTAAAATAATACTTAAAAGAGCCGCACCAGTTATTTGTATTGGTTGAATTATAGGATTTTTGCTTAAGCCACCACTATCAAACATCATTGGTGACATTATAGTTCCGCCAGCCATTCCACCGATCAGACCTACGGGAATCATTAGGACTGTACCTACAGCTATACCTACCGCAGTAATAGGCGTAATAAGAGTAGTGGATATTTGATTGCAAACTTTTGGAACACTATCACTATGCATTTTAATATCTGTGATTTTATTCTCCGATGAGGAGGAGTATGCTAGATTGATATTGAGTAATAATACACATACTACAAAAAATGAAAAAGTCTTTTTAAACATATAACTACATAATTATAAATCTATAAGATTATAGTATCATTTTAAGTTTAAGTGGTGATAAAAAATATAATGTAATTTTAAGAAGTAATAGAAAAATATAAAAGAATAAAATTACCAGCCAGTAACTTCTTTAAGCTTCTTGCCGATCTCAGCAGGTGATCTAGTATAAGCAATACCAGCAGCTTCGAATGCGGCAAATTTTTCTTCAGCGGTACCTTTACCACCAGAGATAATAGCACCAGCATGACCCATACGCTTTCCTGGAGGAGCTGTAACACCAGCGATATATCCAATAACAGGCTTAGTTACATTGTGCTTGATATATTCAGCAGCTTCTTCTTCAGCTGTACCACCAATTTCACCGATTAAGATGATAGCTTCAGTTTGTGGGTCATTCTCTAAAAGTTTAAGAGCTTCGATTTGGTTCATACCTGGGATAGGGTCTCCGCCTATACCAATACAAGTAGATTGACCAAAGCCTAGTTTAGTAGTTTGAGCAACTGCTTCGTAAGTTAAAGTACCAGAACGAGAAATGATACCAACTTTACCTTTCATATGAATATGACCCGGCATAATACCAATCTTACACTCACCTGGAGTGATGATCCCTGGACAGTTAGGACCAATTACTCTCACATCTTTATCTTTTAAGTACTCTTTAACTACTAGCATATCTAGAGTAGGGACACCTTCTGTAATGATTACTACTAGCTTAACACCAGAATCGATCGCTTCAATTGCAGAGTCTTTTACAAATGGAGCTGGAACATAGATTACAGACGCATCAGCACCAGTAGCTGCTACAGCTTCAGCCATTGTATTGAACACTGGTCTATCTAAGTGAGTAGTGCCACCTTTACCAGGAGTTACGCCACCTACAATATTTGTACCATAAGCAATAGCTTGTTCTGAATGGAAAGTACCATTTTTACCAGTAAAACCCTGTACTAAAACTTTTGTATTTTTATCAACTAATACGCTCATTATTTAATATCCTTTTAACTGTTTTAATTTATTAACCTAGTGATTTCACAACTTTATCAGCAGCATCAGCTAAACCATCAGCAGGTATTAGTTTTAAACCTGAATCAGCTAATATTTTAGCACCTTTTTCTGCATTGTTACCTTCTAGACGAACAACTACTGGTACAGTTACATTTACTTCTTTAACAGCTTCAATAATTGCTTCAGCGATCATATCACAACGAACAATACCACCGAAGATGTTAATTAAAACAGCTTTTACATTTTCATCATCTAGGATTAGTTTGAAAGCTTCGATTACTCTCTCTTTAGTAGCACCACCACCTACATCTAGGAAGTTAGCAGGCTTACCACCGTATAATTGGATAATATCCATAGTAGCCATTGCTAGACCAGCACCGTTTACCATACAACCGATGTTACCTTTAAGAGCTACATAGTTTAGCTCATGCTCTGAAGCTTTAAGTTCTTTAGCATTTTCTTGAGATTTGTCTCTTAGAGCTAAAAGTTTAGGGTGTCTATAAAGAGCATTTGAATCAAGGTTGATTTTACCATCAACACAGACAATCTCTCCGTTTTCTCTAACTGCAAGAGGGTTGATTTCAAATAGGGCAAAATCACATTCGATGAATGCTTTGTAAGCGCCTAGCATAGTTTTAACAAAATCATTGATTTGCTTGCCTTCTAGACCAAGCTTGAAAGCTACTTCACGAGCTTGGAAAGGTTGTAAGCCAACTAAAGGATCTACTTCTACTTTAAGGATTTTTTCAGGAGAGTTGTGTGCAACTTCTTCAATATCTACACCGCCTTCAGTTGAAGCCATGAATGTTACTTTACGGCTAGATCTATCAACTACCGCACCAAGGTATAACTCACGAGTAACAGGGTATACATCTTCAAATACACCTACAGAATTAACTGGCTGACCTTCAGCATCAGTTTGGAAAGTAACAAGATTTTTACCGATTAAGCTTTCTGCTACTTCACGAGCTTCTTGAGATGATTTAACAACCTTTACACCACCAGCTTTACCACGACCACCAGCATGTACCTGAGCTTTAACCACAGCAAATTTGCCACCTAATTGGTCAAATGCTTGAGCAGCTTCATTTGGGTTATGAGCTACGATACCTTTTTGAACTTTTAGACCATAGCTTTCTAAAAGATCTTTAGCTTGATATTCATGTAAGTTCATTGATTTTCTTCCTTATTTGATAGTTTGATGAAAATTTTTATTAGATAACAAACAAAATAATAACTCATTTATGTTATTTTTTCTAATAAAAATACTTATTTTAATGTTTGAATTGTCTATAATATGGTAATGTTAATTTGGTAAAATTACAAAACAAAGGTAGTTAAAAATGTTTGATTATATATTTAATAAAATTAAGGCGACGGTTTTCTCCAAAATTACCCCGGCTCAATTGCTTCTTACAGCTATTTTAGCGTTTGTATTTGGGTTTGTTCCAGGTATTGCTTATTCACCATTACTTTTTATAGGAGTACTATTTCTAGTTATAATCCTAAGGATAAATATCGGTGTATTTGTTTTTATTGCAATTATTGCTAAAGCGCTCTCTTATATTTTACAAGGAATTAGCTTTGCAGTGGGGACATTTTTACTTGATGGTTTCACGCAGCCATTATTTAAAACTTTAGTAAATACTCCTGTAGTTGCATATGCAGGTTTTGATTATTACCTTGTAACAGGTGCATTTGTTGTTGCTATAGTTTTAGGGGTGATATTTGGGGTTATTATCGCAAAGTTTTATAAAAAAATAGTTGCAAAAATGGCAGCAATCCAGTTTGGTACAGAGCTTTATAACAAAATTACAAAAAACTTTTTTGTTAAAATTGCTGGTTGGATTTTCTTAGGCAAGAATATTGCTAAAGTTAACTGGGTTGAGATGCAAAATCGCAAGTTTAGGCAGCCTTTTAGACTAACAGGTGTTATACTCGTGGCTTTAATTATTGCAGTTTTAATATACTCACCAAAGCTTTTAGAAACGTCGTTAGTATCAAATATCATCAAACAGCAGCTAACTAAAGCTAATGGAGCAACTGTTGATTATCAATCTCTAAATCTAGATTTAACTGATGCTAAACTAGGGATAACAGGTTTGGGAGCAGCAGATCCTAATGATCTTAATAAAGACAGATTCTACGCACAATCTGTCAGTGCTAGTATAAATATATCAAACTTGCTAACGCGACAAATTACTCTAAAAAATGTTGTTGTAACGGGAGTGGCTTTAGATAAGCAAAGAACTACCAAAGCCAAACTATACATTGATACAAAACCTTTAACTTCAGAACAATCTAAGATTAGTTCAGAAGCTATAAAACAACAGGCTATTGAAACTGTTGGTAAGGTTGGCGAAAAATTACAACAAGTTGACCTTCAAAAGCTTAAAGAAAATAGTCAACAAGCTAAAGATATTGCTAATGGTATTAAACAAGTAGCAGAATTTTTATCTAATTTTAGGTCTAGTGATACTGAATCAGGACAGGTGAGTCAAGAGATTACTCCAAAAGCTGAGGCTAAGGTATATGGCTATGCAAACGTCAAGAATGAAGATTTGCGTGATAAATATCCAAGTTTTGTGATTCAAAATATTGATATTAAGGACTATAAGGATGCAGGAATTATATATAATGCAAATATAACTAATATATCAACAAATCCTGCTTTATTAGGATTGCCGACTACGATAGCTATTAAATCAACTAACAATAATGATTTTGATGCTAATATTGTTATTTCTAACAAGCAAAATGTTGATAATACAGTTAAGTTTAACTTACAAAATATTACTGGTAATAATGTTAAGGGGCTAACTATTCAGGATGTTGGTTTAGATGCTGAGAGTTTAGCTGTATCAGGTCAAGGAACATGGCAGTTTAGTGGCATAAGAAACATAACGTTTAATATCCCACTTCAACTGAAGTTTAATAACGTAGCAGTTAGTTTCAAACAGTTAAGACAAAATGTTTCTGATCTAACCTTAGGTGGAGTTATATCGGGAGATTTAAATAAACCTAACCTTAGTGTTGATGCATCTTCTTTAAAGAACTTACTAAATGTTGATACTGTTAAAAACGTTGCAAATCAAGTAGCTAAGCAGACTGGGATAGATAAAAAGGCACAACAGGTAATCAATAGTGCTAAGATAAATGGTAAATCTATTAAAGATTTAAATGCTAATGATTTAAAGAATATTAATAAAAAAGATGTTCAAAATCTTGCTTCTCAATTTGGAATTACAATTAACTAATAAATATTTATCTAAACCCCCTTGCGTCAGAGCGTCTATTTGAGGGTATTTCTTTATAGTATTTAATTTTTACTTCAGTTGTTTCGCCACATCTTACGATAACATTGTTTCTTAGCTGATCTGCTTTATAGATATATTGATCTTGATAAAAATGTGAGTTTATTAGTATGTATTCAGTACCTTCATAATTAGCAGGGAGTTTGATGATTTGTGATTTTACTGTCGAGTTTGTGTTGTAGATATTGATATACTCTTCACTAAGAGGTTGGTTGCTATTATCAGCTATTATGTCAATTGATGATGAATATTTTGGTGTTGGCATTTCTGCTCTAGCTTCAATTTTCAGTTATCCAACACATGATGCTCCTTTAGGAGCATTAAATTTATCTAACTTAAACTCAGCAACACTTTCTAAGCTTGGTATTTTATCTAGAACTAAGTCTATATCACTTACACTGGTATTATCAGCTGATTTAATTTCAAAAGAATAACTCCCTGGTGGAATTATAATGTCATCATAAGTTGTTTTTGATGTTTCTGATAATGCTGAGTAACCTGATTGAATAATTTTTTGAGGAAATGATATGGTTATATTATCCTTATCTTGGATGATTTGGGCATTCCAGAAATAAGGAAGGTCGTTACTATCAATGGTATCCTCAAATTTTGCACTTGGATTGGTTAGCTTAAATTTAATTTAACTTTTACTCAAGTTAATTTGTCGTGGAGAATCAAAAGATATCTTATTAACTATTTTGTGTTGTGGTTCCTGATTTGAATATGCATAACAATATATTAGGAATATACTTAATGTTTTAATGTAAATATTCATAACTTTATCTAAAAAATTAACTACAATAATATCATAAGGTCGTAACTGCAAATTTTTTAATTATTTAAAATTATCTAAGCAGTATAGTAGTAATCACTTTGCTAAATCTGTTACTATAATAATTAAGGATTTTAAAAGGAAAATTGCTTTGAAAAAATTATTAGTAACTTTAGGTATTTCTTCAGTATTGATATTGTCAAGTTGTGCTAACCATCAAAATATTCAAGCACAGGAGGCTAGTGTAAATCATAAAACTTCTAATGATTATGCTAAAATTATAGCTATTCCAGATATTGTTAAAGATTTGTTAAGTGATCCGTCAACACCTACAGTAGGACCACAAGATGCTAATAAGGCGGTTGTAGTATTTTTTGATTATGGTTGTGGTAAGTGTGCCGAAATTTCTAAAGAAATTAACAAGCTTATGAAAGAAAATCCTAATGTGAAGTTTATTTTTAAGGCTTATCCTTCAGTAAAAAGAGATGCTAAGGTTGCTAATTATGCTTCACTAGTTGCTAATGAAGCTTATTTGCAAGGAGGCTCTGAGTTATTTCTAGCATATAATAAAGCAATCTTTGCGCAGCGCGAGACTAATGGGGAACTTACAGATCAAGATGTTGATAATGTAGTTAAACGACTGGGTATCAAAGTAAATGACACCAAACTTAAGCAAAAAGCTGCTGCTGAAGAGTTAGATACTAGAAAACTTGGTAAGCTAATAGGTTTCCAAGGACCTCATTCGTTTGTAATTTTACCAACTAATTTGGCATCAATGAACGCTAATGATTTAGGAAACAATGTTGATAAAGTATATGTAATTTCAGACAAACAGACTAATGCTATTACAGATAATTATCAACAAGCAGCAAAATGGGTTGCTACTAATATTCAAGCACAGCTTAATAATATCAAGTAAATTAGACTATAATTTATTCTCAAAAACTTCTAAAGCTGTTAAAAAGGTATCTACATTGGCTTCTTTTTTTGTGGCATTTTCGCTTAGATAACGACGATATACTTTAGCATTAGGCAAACCATTAAATAGGTTTAAGGTATGTTTAGTTATATTGTTAAGTTTTATATATGGATCATTATCCATTTGGTCTTTTATATATTCAGCCATCTTATAAGCAATTTCTAATGCTGATATATTAGTAGTAGGTTGATTATAGAAAATATTATCAAAATCTTTAAATAACATTGGGTTATGATATGCTTCTCTACCTATCATAACACTATCCACATATTTAAGGTGCTGTTGAATTTCTTGAATTGTTGTAATACCGCCATTAATCCCTAGTTCAAGGTTTGGGAAATCTTTTTTGATACTGTAGACAACATCATATTTAAGCTCAGGTATGGTACGATTTTCTTTTGGTGATAGACCGCTAAGCCAACCTTTACGTGCATGAATACAAAGGTAATCTATTCCTGCTTGAACTTGCTTATCAACAAAATTATATAGTTCTTCATAGCTATCATTATGATCATAGCCAATACGACATTTAACTGAAATTGGGATATTTAGGTTATCTTTCATAGCTTTGACACAGTCTGCTACAAGCTCTGGCTCTGCCATTAATGATAAGCCAAAATTACCTTTTTTAACTCTTTCACTTGGGCAGCCAACATTTATGTTAATTTCATTATAGCCAAGTTCTTCGGCAAGCTTGCCACAACTGATAAAGTCTTTTGGAACGCAACCACCTAACTGTAGTGTCACAGGATTTTCTTGAGGATTATATTTAAGCAAAAATTCTTTATTACCATGTAAGATTGCGTTTAAAGTAACCATTTCAGTATATAACATTGTATGCCTGGTGATTAGACGCATCATGTAACGATAGTGCCTATCAGTCCAGTCAAGCATTGGTGCTATACAAATTTTTCTAGTTGTTATTTTCATTTTAAAAGCTACGAGATTTAAGTTGTTATAAAATTATAAAGGATCATCATCAAAAGTTAAGCGGCGAATGATTTTATCAATTTGTGGACGATATTTCTCAGTATCTTGTGAATACCTGCTATAGCGAGGGTTTGAACGGTCATATAACCAGTTTGCTAGATCCCAGTTATAGGTTGTATCAAAACAAAGTTTACCAAATTCAGTTAGGTTAAATTCGGCTTGAGTTTGTAGACATCCTGTCATAAAAGTATCAGCATATGTTTGTAAGATAGGATAGTCTTTATTTGGAAATTCGGCATCTTTAAAATCTTTAACATACATCCAAAAATCGCCTTTTGGTAAACTCTTGATACCTAGAGGTACAATATCTTTGTGCGGTATTTTTACACGACAATATGATGCCTCTCTTAGATCTGTTGCTGAGATATCCTTAGCATCGGCTTTATAATATATTGCATTCATTGCATAACCTTTGTTTGGAACTGCAAGTAAGAATGTAGCACGAGATTTTTCACCACGTGAAGCCCATAACCTTTCAAAACCACTAACTAAAATTGGTGCGGCATATGTTGCATTTGGAACTGTTATCTGTCTAGAATCTTTATTCATAAGGCTGCCATAACCAATCACATAGTTATCTTTGTTTGGATTAACTTCAGGGCGACAGTTCAAACTATCTTCAGGTGTTTGAGATAGTTTACTTTGTTCAAGTATTCTAAGCTCACTTTCATGAATTGACTCAGCTTTATTAAAACCTGACTTTTTTCCTAGTAAAAAGCTTGCTGTTATAACAACAACTATTAATATTAAGAACAATATGTTTTTCTTTTTCAAAATTTCAAAATGAACCTATCTGCAAAACTGTTAGAGTTAATATTAGCATTTTTGGATAAAATGAAAAACCCTCAATGTTTATTAACTCACATTGTTATCAACATTAATAATCAAGATTTATTTGTGTTATAATACTTAATGATTGAATTTTAAAATATAACGATAAATTTGGAGCTTGTTAATGTCTGAGAATAAAGCTTATGACTCATCGAGTATTAAGGTACTTAAAGGTTTAGATGCTGTTAGAAAAAGACCTGGGATGTATATTGGTGATACCGATGATGGTAGCGGCTTACATCATATGGTATTTGAGGTTGTTGATAATGCTATCGATGAAGCCTTAGCTGGTTATTGTGATGATATTAAAGTTATTATAAATAAGGATGGCTCTGTATCTGTATCAGATAATGGTAGAGGTATTCCTACAGATATTCATAAAGAAGAAGGGCGCTCTGCAGCAGAGGTTATTTTGACAGTATTGCATGCAGGTGGTAAGTTTGATGATAACTCTTATAAAGTATCAGGCGGTTTACATGGTGTTGGTGTATCAGTTGTAAATGCGCTTTCAGAACAATTAAAGTTAACAATTTATAGAAATGGTATCGAGCACTATCAAGAGTATGTTCATGGAGTACCACAGTTTCCATTAAAAGAAGTTGGTTCAACAGATAAGACCGGAACACTAATTACTTTTAAACCGAGTAAAGAAACGTTTTCATTTGTTGACTTCGATTATGATATCTTGATGAAGAGAATTCGAGAGTTATCTTTCTTAAACTCTGGCGTCAAAATTGAACTTATTGATAAAATTAATAATAGGTCAGAAATATTTAAGTATGATGGTGGTATAGTTGCTTTTGTTAAGTATTTGAACAATAGCAAAAAACCTATTCATGAAAATGTTATAGCTGTAAATGGTATCAAAGATGATATTCAAGTAGAGCTTGCTTTGCAATGGAATGACTCATATAAAGAATCAATTTTTTGCTTTACAAATAATATCCCACAAAGAGATGGTGGTACGCATTTATCTGGCCTTAAAGCAGCTGTTACTCGTACGATGAATAATTATATTGAATCAGAAGGTTTAAATAAAAAGCTAAAAGTTACTTTAACAGGTGAAGATACGCGCGAAGGTTTAGCTGCAGTTTTATCTGTGAAAGTTCCTGATCCAAAATTCTCATCACAAACTAAAGATAAACTAGTATCATCTGATGTTAAATCAGCTGTAGAGTCATTAGTTAATGAAAAACTACAAGAGTTTCTTTTAGAAAACCCTAAAGAAGCTAAAATTATATGTGAGAAAATTTTAGATTCAGCAAAAGCTCGTGAAGCTGCTCGTAAAGCCCGTGATATGACGCGTCGTAAGGGTGCTTTGGATATTGCTGGCCTACCTGGTAAGTTAGCAGATTGCCAAGAAAAAGATCCGGCATTGTCTGAAATTTATCTTGTTGAGGGAGACTCTGCAGGAGGTTCAGCAAAGCAGGCTCGTGATCGTAAAACGCAGGCGATTTTGCCACTAAAAGGTAAGATTCTCAATGTTGAGAAAGCACGTTTTGATAAAATGCTTGGTTCTCAAGAGGTAGCTACGCTCATTAAAGCTCTAGGTTGTGGTATAGGTGCGGAAGATTATAACCCTGATAAAACTAGATATCACAAAATTATCCTAATGACGGATGCTGATGTTGATGGCTCGCATATTAGAACACTTCTTTTGACATTTTTCTATAGACAAATGCCAGAGCTTGTTGAGAGAGGGTATTTATATATTGCTCAACCACCTTTATATAAGGTAAAAAAAGGTAAGCAAGAAACATATCTAAAAGATGAAGATGCTTTGGCAGAATATCTTGGTAATATAGGTCTAGAAGGCGCGTGTATCTATTTAAGTAATGGCAATGTTATTTCTGGTCAAGTTTTGGCTAATTATTATGAGCTTTATCAGAAGTCACAAAAAGTAATTAAAAAATATACAAAAACGTATCCTGAGAAGCTTCTTAGAGTTATGGCATATGGAACTAAGTATGTTGATGAAAGTGCGGATATCTCTGAGTGGTGGCAGAAAATTGTTGAAAATTGTAATCAAAAGGCTTTAGCATATGAGCGCTTTAAGCTTATAGAAACAAAAGATATAGGTGAGGATGGTAAAGAGAATATATCATATGGAGTTAATCATTATATTAATGGTTATGATACTGACTATATTGTTAAGAGTAGTTTCTTTAGTACTAAAGATTATGAAGATCTAGTTACATATGGAGATGTTTTATCGGATATATCTTTTGAAGGAGCTTATGTAGAGAGAGGTGCTAAAAAAGAATATGTTGATGATTTTGAATCAGCAATTGATTGGTTGCTTAAAGAAGCTAGAAAAGGTAATGATGTACAGCGTTATAAAGGTCTAGGTGAGATGAATCCTGGTCAGCTTTGGGAAACTACTATGGATCCTGATAATAGAGTTCTTCTACAAGTATCAATAAAAGATGCGGTTGAAGCTGATGCTTTATTTACTACTCTGATGGGTGATGAGGTTGAGCCACGCAGAAACTTTATTGAGTCAAATGCTCTTAATGTGGTTAACTTAGACGTTTAATTACATCTAACTTTTTAAAATTATATTATATCATTTTTAAATCTTAACAAAAATTAACTTATCTATAGCACCTAAAAAAATTATAATCCTTTGAGTTGGTTAGTATGACAAAAATTAAGGGAGTCAATAATGTCAGATATTAACATAAAGATAGGTTTAGCAGAGATGTTAAAGGGTGGAGTTATCATGGATGTTGTCAACGCTGAACAAGCAGAGATAGCTCAACAAGCTGGTGCAGTGGCTGTGATGGCTCTTGAGAGAGTCCCTGCTGATATTAGAAAAGATGGCGGCATAGCTAGAATGTCTGATCCTAAACTTATCAAAGAGATAATGTCCGTAGTTTCAATACCTGTTATGGCAAAAGCTCGAATTGGTCATTTTGTCGAAGCACAAATCTTAGAGTCATTGGGTGTTGATTTTATTGATGAGAGTGAGGTTTTAACTCCAGCTGATGAATTGAATCATATTGATAAAGATAGTTTTAAAGTGCCATTTGTGTGTGGTTGTACAAATCTTGGTGAGGCTTTGCGAAGAATAGGTGAGGGTGCGGCATTGATTCGTACTAAAGGTGAAGCAGGTACAGGTAATATAGTCGAAGCCGTAAGACAGCTAAGACAAGTTAACAAAGATATAAACTATATCAAAAATGCCGATAAGTCAGAGCTTATGGCTATAGCAAAAAATCTGCAAGCACCTTATGATCTAGTCACGTATGTGCATAAAAATGGTAAATTACCAGTGCCAAATTTCTCAGCAGGTGGGGTGGCAACTCCAGCCGATGCAGCATTGATGATGCAGTTGGGAGCTGAATCAGTATTTGTTGGATCAGGAATATTTAAGTCTGCAGATCCACTTAAGCGAGCTAGAGCAATAGTTAGTGCCGTTACATATTATAATGATGCTAAAATATTAGCTGAAGTTTCTGAAGATCTTGGTGAACCTATGACAGGCATTAATTGCGATTTTGAGAAATTTTCACAAAGAGGTTGGTAATAATGACACAAAAAGTCGGAGTATTAGCAATTCAAGGAGGCTATCAAAAGCATGCTGATATGTTCAAGTCTTTGGGAGTTGAGGTTAAGCTAGTTAAATTTAACAATGATTTTGATAGTATTGATAGACTTGTTATTCCGGGTGGCGAGAGTACAACTTTATTAAATCTACTTAATAAGCATCAAATTTTTGATAAGCTATATAACTTTTGTAGTAGTAAGCCAGTTTTTGGTACATGTGCTGGTAGTATAATTTTGTCAAAAGGAGAAGGATATCTAAATTTGCTAGATCTAGAGGTTCAGAGAAATGCTTATGGACGTCAAGTTGATAGTTTTGTTGCTGATATAAGCTTTAACGATAAAAATATTACGGGTGTTTTTATTAGGGCTCCAAAGTTTATAGTAGTTGGTAATCAGGTTGACATTTTATCAAAATATCAAAATTCTCCAGTATTACTTAGACAAGCAAATATTCTCGTGAGTAGTTTTCATCCTGAACTAACTCAGGATCCTACTATACATGAATATTTTCTTGCGATGTAAAGTATAGTTAATCCGAGAGTATTTTGTTAAACACATAAGAGATAGCATCACAAAATTTTTCAAAACTATTATTCACTTTTCTAAATATTTTTTTAAAGTTAGCCCAAACCTTTTCAATAGGATTTAAATCTGGAGAATACGGAGGTAGATATAATATTTGTACATCAAATTTATTGGCTATTTCAATCAGCTTAGAGGATTTATGGAAACTAGCATTATCCATTACTATAGTAGTTTTAGGTTTTAATGATGGGCATAAGTGTTCCTCAAACCATTGATTAAAAATTTCAGTATTGGTATATCCACTGTACTCTAATGGAGCTATAATCTTTTTATCTGCATAATTATATCCAGCAACAATACTTCTTCTTTGTGTTTGATATGCTAAAACCTCACCATAACTAGGCTCACCAATTAGTGACCATCCTCTTAGGATAGAAAGCTTATTGTCACACCCCATCTCATCTATATAAAATAACAAGTTTTGAGCTATTTCTTTTAGTTTTTCTATATACTCCAACCTTTCATGTTCTTTTCTTTGCTTATATTTTGGAGTCTTTTTTTAAAACTAAAACCAAGTCTATTAAGACAATCATAAAATGTACTTCTTGGAATATTAGGGGCTAATGCTTCTTTTATATCTAATGCACTTGCATCTGGATGATCTATCAAATACTGTTCAATCAATGTTTTATCGGTAAAGCTAGCGACTCTGCCACAATCAACTCCTTGCTTTGAACTATAATCTCCGGTTCTTTTATAAAACTCTATCCATGAAACAACTGTACGCTTATCTATGTTAAAAAACTTACTCAGCTCGAACTCCGTCATACCTTCTTCATATTTATTAATTACGATGTCTCTAAAATATTGGCTATATGATGGCATTTTTATTAGACATTATAACATTTCTACAAATATCTTTTTCTACAAATATCTTTCGGATTAACTATAATGTTTATTTCTGACACTTTTTACAAAAAAAAGTATTTCTTTGAGCTATAACTAGACTTTGTATTTTTGTATTACATACATAACATTGTTGTTCATTTCTACCATAGACATTTAGTTGTTGAGTAAAATAACCGGGTTTACCCTCGGTGTTTTTATAATCTTTAAGAGTGGTTCCACCTTGTGTAATAGCTTTTTCCAGTATTTTTTTTATAGATGATACTAGGTTAGCTGCTTCTTTTTTGGTAATAGTATTAGAAGCTCTTGTTGGTAGGATATTACTATCAAATAGCGCCTCACTAGCATATATATTACCCACACCAACGACAATATTATTATCCATAATCGTTTGTTTGATTTTTCTTGATGTTTGCTTAAGTTTAGAAACTAGATAGTCACTATTAAAATCAGCTGTTAGTGGTTCAACACCATGTGATACTAAAACTCTATGTTCAAGAGGTGTGTGATTAGTATTTACTAACCAATAACCAAATTTACGTGGATCATTGTAAACTAAAGATAGATTATCTGATAGCGTTACAACGATGTGATCATGTTTGATTTTATTGTAGTTTGTCGAGTCTATAACTTTAATAATTCCAGACATGCCTAAGTGAATAATTAATTGTAAATCATCTTCAATGAAAATTATTAAATGCTTACCTCTGCGTTGTATTTCTTTGACTACTTTATTTTTAATTTTTACTAATTGGTCTTTATCAATAGGGTAGCGAAGCTTATCGGTATTAATCTCAATATCAAATATCTTTTTATCGATAATAGTTTTAATTAAGCCTCTTTTTACTGTTTCTACTTCAGGAAGTTCAGGCATAAAATGATTTTATTATAAAAATTAAAGTGAGTATATGATAACATAGTATCTTATCTATAAGCTTACTATTTATGATTTGATACTGGTAGGAAAATGCGTTTAAAAAAGCTTAAATCTTCAATACATAAAAGACTAAATCAGCGTTATATATATGATTGTAATAAAAACATAAATTTTGCAAACTTTAAAAATGGCTCAATAATTGTTGCTAATGATACCACTATAGTTACAGTATTAGCATTAAAAACTTACCTTGAAGATAAGTATATTACCGTTTTAGGGGCTTTTGATGATAGGGCTAAAGGTCTAGAGAAGGTTATGGGTAGGATTGGTATTAAGTATATCGATCATATTAGCTTTTGGGATCATCAGGGCGTACTACTAGTCAATAAAAATTTAACATCTCAAGTTGAGCAGAGCGAAAATAGGTTTATATTATTTATATGTGGACCAGAAATGCCATACTTTTCACAACGAAGAAATTTAGACAGACAAATCTATTTTGATATTGCTAAGCTAGAAAACCTTAGGTGCTTGAATGAAGAGATGGAGAATCTTTCTGTTAAAACATGGGAAGGATATCTAAATGAACTCAAAGCGCCTGCAGAAATATGGTTTAGGCAGATGCTTAATGCTAAAAATAATTTAGTGTTGACAGATACAACGGGTGTTGTATTAGATGGCTATAAGTTTGTTACCGGTGCGGTATTGATGTCTAAAAAACTTCAAGAAATTACCCAGCAAGAGGATAATGTCGGTGTATGTTTACCAACAAGCGGTGGCGGTTATTTAGCAATTTTAGCACTGATGATGAGTGCTAAAGCAATAGTTAATCTAAATTACACTGCTTCTGAAGAGGCGTTAAGACATTCTATTAACAATGCTGGAATAAAAACTATTATTACCTCAAAAGCATTTGTGGAGAAGTTAACACATAAAGGTTTCTTTGTTGAAGAAGTTTTTTCGATGTGTAAGATTGTTTATCTTGAGGATATAAGGGCTAAGATTACTAAGTCAGAAGGTATAAAAACATTTTTAGAAATTAAAATTTTACCTGCTTCATGGTTAGTCAAAAAGTATCTCAAACCAACTAAGCTAGATGATGTTTCATTTATAATATTTAGTAGTGGTAGCGAGGCTGTGCCTAAGGGTATAGTTATAAAAAATAAAAACCTCTTAGCAAATGTATATCAAAGTACAAATGTTATTGAATGTAAGGAAAATGATTCTGTAGCAGGGATATTGCCAATATTTCATGCGTTTGGACTTACTATTTCATTGGTATCATTATTTCAAGGTGGTTATATTGCGTGTCATCCAGATCCAACTGATGCAAAGGGTGTTGCAAACTTGATTAGAAAAAATAAAAATACAGTACTATGTGCTACACCAACATTTTTACGAATTTACACTAAGAATAAGTCGGTTAACAAAGAAGACTTTGCTACTCTTAGGCTAATTATTACAGGCGCTGAGAAGCTTTCAAGAGAAGTCCGTACAATGTTTGAAGATAAATTTGATAAAGTTATTAACGAAGGCTATGGTACTACTGAGCTTTCACCTGTTGCTGCAGTTAATAGACCAACTAAATCACCAAATAAAATAGGTACTGTTGGGCTAACGGTACCGGGTGGACAGTTTAAGATCATTCATCCTGAATCGCATGAAGAGCTTCCAGTCGGGGTTGAGGGTATGATTATATACAGGGGTGTTAATAAGATGGATTATTACCTTAATGATCTTAAAAAGACTAATGAAGTGATGATACAAAAATATGGTCATACATGGTACATAACTGGAGATAAGGGTAAAATTGATGGAGAAGGTTATTTAACAGTTGTTGATAGGTATTCTAGATTTGCTAAAGTTGCTGGTGAGATGGTAAGTTTAGGTTTACTTGAGCAAAAAGTTTATGATGCTTTAAGAGAAAAGGGTTATGATTCTAACAAGATAGATTTTGAGGTTTTAGCAGTAGCTACTTCAGATACCAAAAGAGGCGAGATAATTAGTTTACTTTATACCCTAGAAGTACTTGAACCATCTGACCTTAAAGAGATTGTAAGACATTCTGGTATAGAGAATTTGTATAAGCCAACAAACTATTTTAAAGTTATATCTATACCTAAACTTGGTTCTGGTAAAACTGATTTTTCAAAAGCTAAGAAGTTAACTAATGAATTAGTTAAGGCATAGTTTAGATGCATTATTCAGTATTGTTGCAAGAGTCTATTAATGATTTAAATATTAATCCTCAAGGTATTTATATCGATGCAACCTTTGGTAGAGGTGGACATTCAAAAGCTATTTTAAATAGGCTTACTACAGGGCGTTTGATAGCTTTTGATAAGGATCTTGATGCTATCAGTTATGCTAGGGAAAATTTCCAGTTTAGTAATTTTGAGATAGTTCACGCAAGTTTTGCTAGTATTTATGACTACTGTTTACAACATAGTCTGCTTGGTAAAATTGATGGTATAATTATGGATCTTGGGGTTTCTTCACCGCAACTAGATAATGCTGCTAGGGGTTTTAGTTTTACGCATAATGGACCACTAGATATGCGCATGGACGTTTCTAAAGGTATTACAGCTAGCCAAGCTTTAGAAGAGTTATCGGTAGATGATCTAAGTTATATATTTAAAGTTTATGGTGAGGAACGTTTTGCAAAAAAAATCGCATTACGTATAAAGGATTACATTCAACAAAATGGTAGTATTAGGACAACATTAGAACTTGCAGAGCTTATTCGTGCAACTATTGGTAAGAAAGAAAAGAAAAATCCAGCAACACGCTGTTTCCAAGCTTTGAGAATTTATGTTAATAATGAGCTTAAGGATTTAGAAGCTTTGCTAGAAAATATTTTAGCAGTTATTAAATCTGGTGGTAGGATAGCTGTTATATCTTTTCATTCATTAGAAGATAGAATTGTGAAACAGAAATTTAGCGCACTTATAAATCCAAAGCAAGAGCTTAACAGAATTACAAAGATGTTACCTCAAGATAGTAGCCAGATAAAACTAAAATGGATTACAAAAAAATCCAAAGCTAATGAAGATGAGCTTAATCAAAATGTTCGCTCAAGAAGTGCTATCTTAAGGGTGGTCGAAAAGTTATGATGTTAACAAATCGTCAAATAAGGGTAAGATTATTTGAATCACTTAAAAATAGTTTCTTTAAAAAAACAGTTGGTATTTCTTTTGCATTATTATTTATATTGCTTATTACTGCATTTAGTCTTATAGTTGTGCGTTTTGAATATAAATTACAATTAAATGAGCAAAAAAACCTAATTCTTGAGGATACTCGTTTAGATGAACAATGGAGTCAGATTGTATTAGAATATAGTTCTTTAGCAACTCCTACAGCTGTGGAGAAGTTTGCTCAAAAAGAAAAAATGACCTTGCCAACACGTAAAACAATAGGCTTTTTGAATGAGCAAAAAGAGGAGTTAAATAATGAGTAGTTATCGACCAAAACTCCGGCACTTTGTTGTAATTATTTTACTGTTGCTAAGTTTTATTGTTTTATTTATAAAGCTTATTTATATGGAAACTATCCAATATCCTAAGCTTAAGCAAGAAGGCGATAATCGTAGTGATAGAAGTATAGATATAAAAGCATACAGAGGTATAATCCTCGATAGAAACGGTAATCCTTTGGCGATAAGTACACCTGTTGATACAATTTGGGTTGATCCTTTTTATATTAGCGCGGATAGTCCTGAATTAAATAAAGTCATGGATATTTTAAATCTACCTGAAAAAACTAGAGAAAAGATAAAAAGTCAAGTTAAGGTTAGAGAAGGAAGAAGTGGTTTTGTCTACATTGAGAGAAAGGTTCAACCATATTTATCACAAAAAGTTAAAGACCTTGATATTACCGGTATTCATGTGATACGAGAGTTTAAACGCTATTATCCAATGGCTGAGGTAGCTTCTCATATTGTAGGTTTTACTAATGTTGATGGTAAAGGGCAAGAGGGTTTAGAACTTGAGTTTAATAAGTTTTTAAGTGGTCAAGATGGTTATTTTGAATATAAAAAAGATCTTCATGGTGGGGTTGCTTCTAAGATTGAGGATAAATATGTTGAGCCTAAGAATGGTCGTAATCTGCAGATAAGTATTGACTCTAGATTGCAATATATTGCGTATAAATATCTCAAAGAAGGGGTTATTAGGACTAATTCTGAAGCAGGTTCTGTGATAGTTGAAGATATTCATATTGGTGAGATATTAGCAATGGCAAATTACCCTTCGTATAATCCTAACAGCATGGCTGATGCCTATCCTGATAGGAGAAGAAATAGAGCTATTACAGATGTCTATGAGTTAGGTTCGGTAATGAAAACTTTTGCAGCAGCGACAGCTCTAACTTATGGTGATAATGTAACTTCAGATGAGCCTGTAGTTGATACTCACCCTGGATTCTATCGTATCGGTAAAAACACCGTAAGAGATGAACGAGATTATGGTGATATTAATCTAAGACATATCTTAATGAAGTCTAGTAACGTTGGTGTCTCGAAGATGATTTTAGGTTTGACAGAGCCAAGTATATTAGAGTCTTCATTAAGAAATTTTGGTTTTGGTAGTAAGACTGGAATAAAACTACCTGGTGAAAGAGATGGTTATGTTCCAACTAAAGATAAGTGGGGTGATTTCCAACTAGCGACATTATCTTTTGGTTATGGTATGAATGCTACTGATTTGCAGCTAATAGCTGGTGTATCCGCAATTGCTAATAATGGTCAATATATCAAGCCAACTATCCTAAAAAGAAGACCTGGAGAAGAGATTGAAACAAGACCTATCATATCTGAGAAGAATTCAAAAGAAATGATAAGTATGATGCAGTCTGTTGTTGAAGACCTGGGAGGAACTGGTTCTAAAGCACAAATTCCTCTTTATCATGTTGCTGGCAAAACAGGTACAGCTAGAATGCTTTCTGGTGGAAATTATGGAGCAAAATATTTGGCAAGTTTCGTTGGTATTGTTCCAGCAACTGATCCTAAACTAGCTATAGTTGTGACAATCAAAGATCCTAAAGGAGATCAATATGGTGGCGGTTCTGTAGCCGCGCCAGTTTTTGCTGATGTTGCATTAAATAGCTTGCAAATACTAGGTGTTAAGCTAGATAAGATTGAAAATTAAACTCTTTGTTTTTTTATTGTTATAGTATATAATCATCTATTGGTAAACTGTTCCTTTGTGCGGTTTGCTCAATGTTAATTTAATCAAGACAAATGGAGTAAATTTATGTTAACAGCTCAAGATAAGCAAAAAATAATTAAAGAAAATCAATTAGCAGAAAGTGATACTGGATCGCCAGAAGTGCAAGTAGCTCTTTTAACTGCTAGAATCAATGATTTACAAGGTCATTTTGAGGCTCATAAAAAAGATAATCACTCAAGAAGAGGTCTTTTAAGATTAGTAAGTCAACGTCGTAAGTTATTAGATTATCTACATGATAAAGATGTTGAAAGATACCGTAGTCTAATCAAGAAATTAAATATACGTAGATAATAAACTTCATCTTAATCGTTCTTACATCATTAAATTCAAAAAAATAAGGTTAAACTGTGAAAATATTTAGAGAAGTTTTTGAACTAGGTAACAAAGAAATAATTCTTGAAACAGGTGGTATGGCACGTCAAGCAGATGGGTCAGTGACTGTAAGTTGTGGGAATAATGTTGTATTGGTGACAACAGTAGTTAAAAAATCAGTAGCTGATGGTACTGACTTTTTTCCGTTATCTGTGCATTATTTAGAGAAAACTTACGCTGCTGGTAAAATACCGGGTGGTTTCTTAAGAAGAGAGGGAAGACCTTCAGAAGAACAAATTCTTATTTCTAGGCTAATAGACAGATCTATAAGACCATCATTTCCAGATGGGTTTTTTAATGAAATTCAAATCGTTGCTACAGTTTTATCTTATGATGGTGCTGTTGCACCTGATATACTAGCTTTAATAGGTGCTTCGGCATCTTTAGCAATATCTGGAGCACCTTACGATGATGTTGTTGCTGGTGTAAGAGTGGGTTATACAAATGGTAAGTATATTCTTAATCCAAATAAACAGGATTTGAGAGATTCAGATCTAGATCTAGTAGTCTCTGGAACAGATGATGCTATTTTAATGGTTGAATCTGAAGCTAATAGCCTTCCAGAATCTGTTATGCTTGGTGGTATCTTATATGCGCACAAGCATTTAAAAACTATTATTAACTCGATTAATAGACTTGCTAAAGTAGCATCTAAACCTCGTATAGAATATTCTATATATCAAATCAACAAGTTTCTTAAATCACAAATTAAGTCACAATTTTTTGGTGAAATTAAGAATGCCTATACTATAGCGTCAAAGCAAGAAAGAAACTTAAAACTTAATGCAATTAGAAAAAATGTTCTTGAGTATATTTTCTCTAGTGATGTTGATGGTAACGAGTATACTGAAAAAGAAATATTAGAAGCTTTCCACGATATTGAAAAAGATCTTGTAAGATCAAATATTCTTGAGGGTAAACCAAGAATAGATGGTAGATGTACAGAGACTATCCGACCTATCAATGTCAAAATAGGTGTTTTACCGGGGGTACATGGATCTGCTTTGTTTACACGTGGTGAGACTCAAGCTTTAGTTGTAACTACTTTAGGTAGTGATAGAGATGCACAGCTTGTGGAATCTTTAGATGGCATAGAGAAATGTCGTTATATGTTGCATTATAACTTTCCACCATATTCTGTGGGAGAGTGTGGTATGGTTGGTATGGCTCCAAAGCGTCGCGAGATTGGTCATGCTAACTTAGCTAAGCGCGCAACTCAAGCAGTATTCCCTAATGAAGAAGCATACCCGTATGTTGTTAGAGTTGTCTCTGAAATTCTAGAGTCAAATGGTTCAAGCTCTATGGCGACAGTATGTGGTTCTTCTTTATCAATGATGGATGCTGGTGTACCAATTGCTGAGCCAGTAGCAGGTATTGCTATGGGACTTATTAAAGATGGTGCAAAATATGCTGTGTTATCAGATATTCTAGGCGATGAAGATCATTTGGGTGATATGGATTTTAAAGTTGCTGGTACTAGATATGGTGTTACAGCATTACAGATGGATATTAAAATCAAAGGCATCTCAAGAGAAATTCTTGAGCAAGCATTAGAGCAGGCAAGAGTAGGTAGATTACATATTCTAGGAATCATGAATGAAGTAATAAAAGAGCATAAAGAAGCTGTATCTGATGTGGCGCCACAAATTCATGTGATGAATATAAATCCTGCTAAAATTAAAGATGTCGTTGGTCGAGGAGGTGCTACTGTAAAAGGTATAGTTGAGAAGACTGGTGCACAAATTGATACTAGTGATTCTGGTGAAGTTAAGGTTTTTGCTAAAGACAAAAAATCTATGGATATGGCTGTAGCAATGATAGAAGAAATCGTTGCAGAAGTGGAAGAAGGGCAAGTTTACAAGGGCAAAATAGTTAAGCTTTTAGATTCTGGAGTATTTGTTAATCTTCTTGGTAGTCAAGATGGATATTTACCATTCTCTGAAATTGAACAAGCTGGCATGAAAACTAACTCGTTAGTAGAAGGTCAAGGCTTAGAAGTTTTAGTTCAAAATATCGATAGAGGTGGTAGAGTTAAACTTTCTCTTGTAGCGAGGTAATTATTATGAGTGAAGTAGTTCAAAGCGTTGATCCGATAAACTTTACAGAAGCCGCTTCTTTAAAGGTTAAAGAACTAATTGAAGAGGAGGGTGATAATTCTCTTAGCCTTAGAGTATACATCACCGGTGGGGGCTGTTCTGGGTTTCAATATGCTTTTGCTTTTGATAATGAAGTAAAAGAAGATGATATGGTTATTACTAAAAATGGTGTTCGCCTTTTGGTAGATTCTATGAGTTTTCAGTACTTGGTTGGTGCTGATGTTGACTACAAAGATGATGTCGAAGGTGCATACTTTGTAATTAGAAATCCAAATGCGAAAACTACTTGTGGCTGTGGTTCATCTTTTTCTGTATAATTATCACAAGTGTATTTAAATAAAAATCTTATGAAAATTGCTAATTTTGAAGTAGGAAATGGTAAGCCATTTTTCTTAATGTCTGGTCCTTGTGTCATTGAATCTGAGCAAATGGCGATGGATACTGCTGGATATCTTGCTGAGGTAACTAAGGATCTTGGAATAAATTTTGTTTATAAGTCATCTTTTGATAAAGCAAATCGCTCATCTATAAATAGCTTTAGAGGGCTAGGTGTAGATAAAGGTCTTGAAATTTTGGCTAAGGTCAAAAAGACTTATAATGTGCCTGTCGTTACAGATGTCCATGAAGATACACCCTTTGCTGAGGTTGCTGAAGTTGTTGATGTATTACAAACTCCTGCTTTTTTATGCCGTCAAACAAACTTTATTCTTGAGGTCTGTAAGCAAGGAAAACCTGTAAATATCAAAAAGGGTCAGTTTCTCGCACCTTGGGATATGCAGCATGTAGTAACAAAAGCTAAATCTACAGGCAATGAGCAGATTATGGTTTGCGAAAGAGGTGTAAGCTTTGGTTATAATAATCTAGTTTCAGATATGCGTTCACTTGAGATTATGAAAGCTACAGGATGTCCGGTAGTATTTGATGCTACTCACTCAGTGCAATTACCAGGAGGACAAGGTAGTTCTTCTGGTGGGCAGAGAGAGTTTGTACCAGTTTTATCAAAAGCAGCTATGGCTGTTGGTATAGATGGACTTTTTATGGAAACTCATCCAAATCCTGATGAGGCAAAAAGTGATGGACCTAATTCGTTCCCAATGTATAAAATAAAAGAATTTTTAAGTTTGCTAAAAGAGCTTGATCATTTAGTAAAAAGTCAACCAAAGACAGAACTATAGGGCATAAATAATGGCTGGTAAAGGCGATGTTTTTATAATAGGTATAGTTGGTGGTTCTGGTTCTGGTAAAACATTATTTTCAAATGCTATCATCAAAAAATTAAAATCAAAACATTTAAACAAAATTGCTGTAATTTCTGAGGATAGATATTATAAAAATTGGGGTGAGATGGTTGGCTTTGAAGAGGCTTGTAAAATCAACTATGATCATCCTGATGCTTTTGATCATAAATTGTTAAGAAAAGATTTAAACAATTTAGTTCAAGGTAATGATATCTATATTCCTCATTATGATTACACTACTCATTCAAGGGTTGAAGAAAAAGCAGAAAAAATTACTGGCGGTGTAAGTGTAATTATATTAGAAGGAATTATGCTATTTAATGATCGTAAATTATTAAAGATGATGGATTTTAAGGTATATATGGATACGCCTGCTGACTTATGTTTTATCAGACGCTTGATGCGTGATCAAAATGAAAGAGGCAGAAGCGTTGAGAGTGTCATAAATCAATATCTAGAAACAGTGCGACCAATGCATATTAAGTTTATTGAGCCATCAAAAAGAAAAGCAGATATTATAATTCCAGATGGTGCGCAAAATAAAACTGTAATTGATATAATATATAATAAAGTAAGACAATTATTGAAAAAAAATGGAGTAAAAAATGGCTAGAGTAACAGTAGAAGATTGCTTAGATAAAGTAGAAACAAGATTTGATTTAGTAGTTTTAGCTTCTATGCGAGCAAATAAGATACTAAAAAATGGCTACTCTGAATCTATGGAAAATGAGAAAAAAGAAAAAGCAACGGTTGTGGCTTTAAGAGAAATTGCTGAGTCAGAAATTACCCCAGAACAAATTTTAAGAAATGAGATAGAAGGATAATTTTTCAATCTTTTGAAAAAATACCTTGACTTGTATTAAAAGCTCTATATAATTCTTTGCTATCGGGTGCTTAGCTCAGCTGGGAGAGCATCGCCCTTACAAGGCGAGGGTCGGGGGTTCGAACCCCTCAGCACCCACCATGATTTAAAAAGCGACTTAAGTCGCTTTTTTTATGTCTAATAACTTTTATCTCTAAATTTATCTTTAATAATATTTAACTTTTATATGCTAAAATCTCTTTAATAAGCTTTACGAGGAGATTTTATGAAAACAAAGTTTATAATAGCTTCATTATTTTTATCAGCAGGCGTTTGCTCTATATCCTATGCAGATACAGTAGATAGTACTTCGATATGCCCAACTGATTTGAAATATAAAACTATAGGTATGAGAGATATGTCTTTTAGGTATGCGCAATATAAAGATCATATTTGTGCTATTTTAGAAGTTGATCTTAATAAAAATAAACAATGGCGCGAAAAAGGTAGTGGTTGGTTTGCTGCTGGTTTTGGAGCTAAGACAATGAAGGGGTCAAATATGTTTATATTTGTGCCAAATAAATCTCAGTCTCAAGATATACGCTATGATATTTTTGCAAATATTGGTGGAGCATATGGTCCTACTAAACCTTTAGATACTAAACCACAAAAAGGACAAATAGAGCTTTTATCATCTTCATTAGCTAAAGTTGAGTTCGCTTTATATCCACAAAAAATTCCAGGTTTAGCAACTAATGGGAATATAGATATGATTTTCTCACATTCAAAAGCTGGGGTTTATCAGTTTGCTCCAGGTCATGTCGCAGCATATGATGATAAATCTATCAATCTAAAATAGTAAAAGCTAAGACTAAGTTTTGTGATTAAGTTGTATTTATGATTTGAATTAAATACAATTGTCGTAATATTTTTTTGTTTAATTATTTATGGGAAGATCTAGACATCATAATAAGCTAAAAGAGGGAATCTTTGAGGCTGAAATTACAGCATTAAGTCATGATGGTAGAGGTATTGCAAAAGTTGATGGTAAAACTACTTTTATACCTTTCACATTACCTGGCGAAGTAGTTAAATTTGAATATACATTCACAAAAGCAAAATTCGATGAAGCAAAAGTAGTTGAGTATGTTAAAAAATCATCAAATAGAGTTAATCCGCCTTGTGACCATTTTCAAATATGTGGAGGTTGTAGCTTACAACATATGTCTACAGATGCACAGATCGAGCATAAGCAACAAACTTTAATTAATCAATTAAAATATATTGGTAATGGTGTTGAGCCAGAGAATATTTTACCACCACTACGCACGAGTAATACTGAAGGATATCGTAATAAAGCACGTTTGGGTGTTAGGTATGTCAGTAAAAAAGGTAAAATTCTTGTTGGCTTTAGAGAGCGTAATGGTAGGTTCTTGGCAGATATAGATAAGTGTATCGTTTTAAATCCCCTTGTCGGTGACAAAATAACAGAAATATCTTCATTTATAGAGACGTTATCTATATATCAACATATAGCACAATTAGAAATAGCAATAGATGATACAAGACCTGCTATGATTGTGCGTCATCTAGAACCATTTACAAATGAAGACTTAGAAAAGCTAAGATCATTTGCACAAGAAAATAATTATTGGATATATTTACAATCAAAAGGTCCAGATACTATTTTTAGATTATACCCACAAGGTGATGTAGAGCCTAAAAAGCTAAGCTATCAGCCTGCTGCTGGAATAGATATTGGTTTTGAACCTAATGATTTTACTCAGGTTAATAATGATATCAATAAAAAAATGATTAAAAGAGCGATTGAGCTTTTAGATATATCAGAAAATGATTCTATTATTGACTTATTCTGTGGTTTAGGTAACTTTACGCTGCCAATTTCTCAGCATGCAAAAACTGTAATTGGCGTGGAGGGTGAGCTAACAATGGTCAAAAGAGCCAAAGAAACTGCTGATAATAATAACATAACAAATGTTAATTTTTATGCGGCAAATCTTTTTGAGAGTTTTGAGGATAAAGAGTGGTTTAATAATTTTGAATATAACAAGATGCTTTTAGATCCGCCTCGAGCAGGCGCACAAGAAGTTTGTAACAATATTGAAAAATTTAATGTTAAGCGCATAGTTTATGTTTCATGTGATACTGCTGCTTTAGCACGTGATGCTGGAATTTTGGTCAATACCAAAGGTTATAAACTAATAAGTGCTGGTGTAATGGATATGTTCCCTCATACAATGCATGTTGAGTCAATAGCTGTTTTTGAGAAGATCTAGGAGACATTTATGTACATAGGTTTAGATATTGGCGGTAGTAATATCTCTGCTGGTATTTTTGATGAGCAAAAGAACCTTATTAAAACTGCAAAGGTTAAATCAAAAGGCAAAAGTGATGCTGATGTAATTCTAGCGCAGATTTTCAAAGTGATTAATAAACTACTTGATAGTTCAAATAAAAATAAGATAAAAGCTATAGGTATTGGCATTGCTGGTTTTGTTGATTCAAAATCAGGTGTCTTAAATTTCAGTGCTAATATCAACCTTAATGGTATAAATATTGCTCAAGAAGTCAGCCAAAAATTTGCAAATGTACCAGTATTTATCGAAAATGATGTAAATGTGGGTGTTATTGGTGAATGGAAATATGGTGCTGGTAGAAGCCATCAAAATATTGTTGGTATATTTGCAGGCACTGGTATTGGTGGCGGTCTTGTGGTAAATAATCAGTTTTTGTATGGAGTTACAGGAGGTGCAGGCGCAGTTGGGCATGTGACTATTAATAGTCAAGGAGCTTATTGTCAGAGCTGTGGATCACAAGGATGTTTAGAAACTTATGCTGGTAAAGTTGGTATTGAAAATAGACTTATGAATTTGCATAAAAAAGGTATAAAAAGCATCCTGATAGATTTTGTTTTAGAAAATAAAGGTAAACTCAAGGGTTCTCATCTTAAAAAAGCTTTAGCAGCCAAAGATAAAATAGCTGAAGATATAATGACCAATGCAATGTCTAATCTAGGAATTGCTGTGGCAAACTATATCAATCTTTTAAACCCGTCAATGGTATTGTTCGGTGGTGGGATTATTGAGGCAGTTGGACAGCAGTACTTAGATACTATTTATCAGTCATATTCAAAATATGCTTTCAAAACGATGTTAGATGCTTGTGAGTTGAAAATCGCAACATTAGGCGATAATTCAGGTGTGTATAGTGCTATGGATATAGCAGTTAATCGGTTAGAGGGAAATTGGTAATGTTTATAGGCGTTGATATTGGTGGCTCAAATATGGCTGCGGGCTTGTTTGATGAAAGTAAAAATCTAGTCACAACAGCAAAGGTTAAATCAAAAGCTAAAGAAACAACTGAAGTTGTAGTAGGGCAATTATTTAAAGTAATTGATAAGCTTATAGCAGAAATACCAACAGGCAAAAAGCTAGTAGGTATTGGTATAGGAGTTGCTGGGCTTATAGATAAAAAAACATCAATTGTGCGTAGAAGCGTCAATATTAATATTAGTGGTGTTAATTTAAAGCAAATTATACAAGATAAATATGCTGTCAAATCTGAAATCGATAATGATGTAAATGTTGGAATCTTAGGTGAAGCTAAATATGGTGCAGGTATTGGCTGTGATGATATTATCGGAGCTTTTGTAGGTACTGGTATTGGCGGCGGTTTGGTGCTTAATGGTAAGTTGTATACGGGAAATAGTGGTTTAGCAGCAGAGCTTGGCCATACTATTATCAAACAAGGTGGCGCATATTGCCCAGGTTGTGGTTCACAAGGATGTTTAGAAGCCTATGCTGGTAAAGTTGGTATTGAAAAGAAAATAGAAAATTTAGCGAAGAAAAATATTCATAGCACTTTGATTGATCTTGTAATGGAGAATGGTGGTAAACTAAAGAGTAGTCATATTTTAAAAGCACTAGATGATCAAGATGAAATTGCTATGGATATACTCAGTGAAGCTATGGAATATCTGGGTACAGGTTTAGGAAGCGCTTTAAATATGATAAATTAGGTGGTGGTGTTATGGAAGCTATTGGTGAAAGGTACCTTGCCCAGATAAAAAGAGCAGCAATGAAAAATTCATTTGCCGATATTTATGCAGAATGTGACTTTAAGCTAGCTAAACTTGGAGATCAAGCAGGTATTTATGGAGCTATGGAGCTAGTTGCTGGTTAATCTATTTAGGATATATTGTATGAATATTCAAGTTATTAATGATTTTTTTTCGCAACTAGCAAATTATTTTCGAGGATTTAAAAATATAAAGCTTTCGAATATTTTTAATGATTGGAATATTTTTGAAATATTGTGGCTAGTGATTTCTGTAACTAGTCTAGGAATTATAAGTATTTTAACAACAAATGATTATTTAGTTATTACAACTATAGCTACCGTTACTGGTATGCTAAATATTTTATTAGTAGCTAAAGGTAAAATTCTTAATTATTTTTTTGCATTTATTAATAACCTTACTTATGCATATGTTTGCTATAATCAAGGTATTTATGGCCAATTTTTACTCTTTACCTTTTTCTTTTTTCCTATGCAGTTTTATGGTTTATACACTTGGACTAAACCACAAAATACTAGCGAGAATAATGATATCATTACAAAGAGTTTATCAGTAAAACAAAGAACCTATCTTACCATAGCTATAATTATTGCGACATATATTTATGGGACTTTTATTTTAAAGGGTTATTTTAACCAACAAGTTGGTTTGATTGCCGATTCATTGACTGGTGTAGTATCCGTTGTAGCTATTATCCTGATGGTTAAAGCCTATATTGAACAATGGGTTTTATGGATTATAATAAATACACTTTCAACGATTATTTGGTTGCAACAATATTTTTCTGGCACAGGTGAAGGTATAGCGTTTTTAGCTATGTGGCTTATTTATCTGTTAAATGCTTTATATGGCTATATAAACTGGATAAAATTAAAAAAGATTGATTAAAATTTCTTTGTGAAACTTTTGATATAACTAACTTAACTTAATTAAAAGCTTTCTATATAATTTGCAATATTCATTATATATCTTTCTTTGGAGGTTAGAGCTATGACCGTTAGACAGACTTTACTTATTATTATCACACCAATAATTGCGATGTGTGTATTATCATTTGGCAATGGTTTTTTTACTACCTATTCGTCTATTGAATTAAATGATCTTGGTCGCTCTAGTTTAATGATCGGTATAATTTCAGCAGCATATTTTTTTGGTATGACTGCAGGATCTTATTTTTCACAGTTTACTATAATCCGAGTAGGTTATATAAGAGCTTTTGTGCTATTTGCATCTCTTATGGCTATCAGTACTCTGATAGTTGGTGCAAATAAGAGTGTCGCTGTTTGGATATTATTTAGATTTCTCTGTGGTTACTCATTAGCGGCTTTATTTATCATTATTGAAAGCTGGTGTATATTATCATCAGATAAGAAAAACAGAGGTTTAATTTTTTCAATATATCTTTTTGTATATTATGGTACACAAGCATTGTCACAATTGATGATAAATGTTCACTTTAGTAATGGATTATTAGCATACTGTTTCATATCATCATTATGTAGTATTGCAATTGTATTAATGGCTTTTACAAAAACAGTTGCTCCTGTCCCTCACTCCAAAGAAATTTACTCTCCAGCTAAAATAATCAAAAAAGTTCCTTTAGCAATGGTTGCTAGTGTTATTGGTGGTTCACTATTAGGCTCTATCTACACTTTATTACCTATATTTTTAGTAAGAGTTGGTAGTGACCATGACATGATATCTGTATTAATGATGACTACGATTCTTGGAGGAATGTTATTACAAGTACCTATTGGTAAATTATCAGATCTTATTGATAGACGTAAGGTAATATTTCTAGCAGGAGCAGGTATTTTTATTACCTCAATATTTATATTTGCCTTTCATACCTCGTATTTTTTATTTGCCATAATTATGTTTATTTTTGGCGGTAGTGCTTTTGTGATATATCCATTATCTATATCTCATGCAAGTGATTTTCTTAATGAAAATGAAATACTAGGAGCAATTGGGGTTTTAACAATCGCATATGGTTTGGGTTCGGTAATTAGCCCTGTGGTAATATCTGGAGTGATGTCTGTTTTTGGACCATTTGGATTTTTTATAATTACAGCATTGCTAAGTATTAGTTTATGCTTATATTCAGCATATAGAATATCAGTACGTAAATCTGCTACAGATAGAGCTACATTTACTATAGCGACTCCTGAAAGTCTTAACTTCACTGAGGCTCAGGAAATCATATCAGAGAAATCATCTGAAGAATAATCTTCAAATAAGTATATTAAATTGCAAAGCATACATAGCTAGCTTATAATTGATAAAGTTTTTGAAAAAATTGATAAAAGACTTAATTTATCTAAGGAGTTTGTAATTATGTCGTCACAAATAAAACAAGTTTTTGCCAGACAGATATTAGATTCGCGTGGTAATCCTACAGTTGAAGTAGATGTGGTTTTGGAAAGTGGTGCTTTTGGTCGTGCTGCTGTACCTTCTGGTGCTTCTACCGGAATTAGAGAAGCTCTAGAGTTAAGAGATGGTAACAAAGCCCTTTTTCTAGGTAAGAGTGTATATAAAGCTGTTGAGAATGTTAATACTAAGATAGCTCAAGCAGTCAAAGGTTTAGATGCATTAGATCAAAGGTTAATTGATAAGACTATGATTGAACTAGATGGTTCTGAGAATAAGAAAAATCTAGGTGCAAATGCAATTTTAGGTGTTTCACTAGCTACTGCTAGAGCTGCTGCATCACATCTTAGAAAACCTTTTTACCGTTATCTAATGGATGTCAAAGAATATCTAATGCCAGTACCAATGATGAATGTTATTAATGGCGGTTCACATGCTGATAATAATGTTGATATGCAAGAATTTATGATTGTTCCAGCTGGTTTTGATACTTTTTCAGAAGCTCTAAGATGTGGTACAGAAGTTTTCCACATACTTAAAAAGGTTCTAATTGCTGATGGTTACAGTGTCGCTGGTGTTGGTGATGAGGGCGGTTATGCTCCTGATCTACCGTCAAATGAGGCGGCTATAGAGGCAATATTAAAAGCAGTTAAAGAAGCAGGTTATGAGCCTGGTAAACATGTATTTATAGCTTTAGATCCTGCAAGTAGTGAGTTTTATAAAGATGGTAAGTACGAACTTAAGTCAGAGAATAAGTCATTAACAAGTGAAGAAATGATTGATTATTATGCTGCTTGGGTTGAGAAGTATCCTATAGTATCTATAGAAGATGGACTTGCAGAAGAAGATTGGGCTGGTTGGAAACTTTTAACTGAAAAACTTGGTAACAAGGTACAGTTAGTCGGTGATGATTTATTTGTTACTAATCCAAGTATCCTTGCTAAAGGTATTGAAAAAGGTATTGCTAATTCAATTTTAATTAAGCTAAATCAAATTGGTACTTTGACAGAAACTTTCGAAGCAATGGCAATGGCTGGTCAAGCAGGATACACTTGTGTGGTATCGCATCGTTCTGGTGAAACTTCTGATACAATTATTGCTGATTTAGCAGTAGCTACATGTTCTGGACAAATTAAGACAGGGTCATTATCTAGATCTGATCGTATAGCTAAGTATAACCAGCTGCTTAGAATCGAAGAAGAATTAGGTGAAAATGCAATTTACCCAGGGATAAAAGCATTTGTATTTAATTCAGATGAAGAAGTAGAAGAAGTTGTTCAAGAAATTATTGTAGAAGATAGTGAAGCTGAGAAAGTTGTAGTTCAAGTAGAAGAATAATTATTTCATGGATATCAAATCTAACTCTTTTTTTTATATTTTCATTTCTGTAGTTTTATTACTAATAGCAATATTGCAATATGATCTGTGGTTTAGTAATACAGGCTTTATTAAGTATCAAGCACTAAAAAAATCTGTAATTAGCCAGCAAAAAGAAGTAAAGCATAAATCTCAGACTAATGTACAATTATATTCTGAAGTGGTTTCACTACGTCAAAATAGTGAGGTGCTTGAAAGCTTAGCTCGTGAGAATATGGGTCTAATCAAGCAAGAAGAGGTTTTTTATAGTGTCAAATAAATACGTAATTATTCCAGCTGCTGGAATAGGTACTAGGATGCAGTTAGATATTCCTAAACAATACTATAAACTTAATAATGGTAAGACTATCCTTGATAATACCTTAGTAAAGTTTATTGATAATCCTTTGTTTGATAAGATCTTTGTTGCAATTGCTGCTAGTGATAATTTTTGGAATAATTCGTTATATTATAATCATGACAAAATAGTAGTTTGTAATGGTGGAGAGACTAGATTTAATAGTGTTTATAATGCGCTAAAGGTCATTGATGAACGCAAAAATGATGATTGGGTTTTTGTCCATGATGCTGCCAGACCTTGTGTTAGTATTGATAGTATTATAGATTTGTATGAGCAGACTAAATCATCACACTCACAAGCAGGTATACTTGCTGTGAGAGCGTATGAGACAGTTAAGCAAGTTACAAAGAATATAGTTGTCAAAACACTGGCTCGTGATAATATTTGGCTTGCACAAACACCTCAATTATCTAGGCTTGGACAGTTAGAGAAAGCTTTTGATTTTTGCTATTCAAATAATCTTGTTGCTAAAGTAACTGATGAAGCATCAGCTTTAGAAATGTTTGGTATAAATCCGATTGTTGTTGAATGTTCAAAGAAAAATATTAAGATTACAACTAAAGATGATTTAGAATATGCTAATTGGCAGTTAGGTTAAGTCGTTATTTTAGAAGTAAACCAATTACATAGCCAAATATAATTATTAATCCCATTATAAATAAAATAGAGTCTAATATTACGCGTCTATAATCTTTACATTGGATATTTTTGTAAATTATTATTACAGGTAAAACATATAGTAGAAAAGCCACAGTAGGCGCAACTAATATGCCTATAATATTAAGGATTTTAAAATTACATATTGTGCATATCCAGAGAACTATAAATATTAGCCCAACACAGATTTTATTTATTAATGAATCAGAAAATTCTATTTTATAAATATTTTTAAAGAAATATTTAAATAGATATTTCAAAGCTTCTTTTGAACCTATGTAACAGCCTATAAATGAACTAATAATAGCAGTGAAAACTATCATTGGTGCTAAAATATTCAATAAAGTACTATGATGCTGCTCTTGTATTAGAGTTACTATTGTTAGATTATTTGCATTAGCCCTATTAAGGTCTGGTATAGTAGTGCTAAGTAGGCAAGATGTTACAAAAAGCAGTACAAAGATAAAAAGAATTAGAGCATTAATTTTAAGTATTTTATAAACTTTATATTTTTCTTGTGATCGCTCAACTTTTACATAATCACGATAAAAAATTACTAGATTAGAAATAACAGGTGAGTGATTCATCGATAATATCAAGATTGGTAATACCATTAATACACCTGTAATATAACCAACAGTATCAAAATGACTATCAGTTATAAACTCAAAGTTCCAATAAGGTATTATATATATGGACAGTGTCACTACTAATATAATCAATAATATAACTATAAGCTGCATAAACTTTAGAATTATATTGATACCTAAAGAAACTATTATTAATAAAACGGCTAAAATACTAAAACTAAACCATATATGTGTTGATAAATTGGTTTTTACAATATTGTAGTTTAAAAGAAAATTACTTAGTTCGCTATTTAGACCAATAGAGTACATTGGCATATTTAGGAATATTGCAAAGAAATATAGCACTACGCAGGTTAAACCAAAAAATCTACCAAGATTGTGGGTAAATACATCTGTAATACCACCATTATCTGTGCAAAGTACAATATTTGACATATTTTTATGTGAGTAATACGTTAAAGGTAAAGCAAAAATAAGTACTGTTACTAAAGCCCAAAGGCCGCTATCCCCTGCTTGAACAGGTAGATAAAGTAACCCTGCACCTATTGCAGTACCAAATAACGTAAATACCCACTGGATATCGACTTTTGTAGTATTTGAGTAATCTGGTTTTTTCATTCTAGCTGCTCCAATCCAGTATTACTTTACCACATTGACCACTTTTCATTATTTCAAATCCTTTTTGAAACTCATCAATATGAAGTCGATGTGTGATGATAGGGTTCATATCCATACCAGCTTGGAGCATACTAGTCATTAAGTACCATGTTTCAAACATTTCTCTACCATATATACCCTTGAGAGTCAGACCCTTAAACAATATAGCTCCCCAATCAACAGAAATATCACCAGCAGATATGCCTAGAAGTGATAGTTTACCACCATGATTCATAACATCAAGCATCATTGAGATTGCAGAGTTAATTCCAGACATTTCTAGACCAACATCAAATCCTTCTGTCATGCCGATATCTGACATAACTTTGCGCATTTGTTTTACTAACTCATCTTGATTCTTAAATGGAGCAACATTCAAAGCAACAGTTGCACCAAAATCCCTAGCCATTTGTAGGCGATACTCATTAATATCTGTGATTACTATTCTGCGTGCACCACAGAATCTTGCTATTTTGACAGCCATTAAGCCAATAGGTCCAGCACCAGTTATAAGGACATCCTCACCTGTTAAGTTAAAAGAAAGTGCGGTGTGAATAGCATTGCCCATAGGATCAAAAGTACTAGCGATATCATCACTGATAGAATCAGGGATCTTAAAAACATTAACCGCAGGCATAACTAGATATTCTGCAAATGCACCCTGTACATTTACTCCTATACCTATAGTTTTTCTACAAAGGTGACGTTTACCTGCTCTGCAATTACGGCATTGCCCACATACAAGATGACCCTCACCTGACACTCTATCGCCGATATCTACGCTTGTAACACCATCTCCTTTAGCTACAACTTCACCAGCAAACTCATGTCCGGTAATCATTGGAACTGGAATGGTGTTTTGCGACCATTTATCCCAATTATAAATATGTAAATCAGTACCACAAATAGCCGTTTTTTTAATTTTAATCAAAACATCATTGTAGCCATATTCTGGTATTGGCGCATCATTAATTATCCATATACCTGGTTGTTTTTTTAATTTAGCTAATGCTTTCATTATTAGATTCCTGTGATGAATATTATTGAATAATACCTAATTCTTTGGCTGCTTTTTTAAAGCCATCTACAGCTTTATCAATTTGCTCAAAAGTATGAGTAGCAGACATTTGTGTTCTAATTCTTGCCTTGCCTTTAGGGACTACTGGATATGAGAAGGCGATTACATAGATTCCATAATCTAGAAGTTTTTCAGCAAACTCAGCAGCTTTTTTCTCATCATAGATCATTACAGGAATGATAGGGTGCTCACCTGGAATTAAATCAAATCCAGCAGCAGTCATTTTTGATCTGAATCTTTGTTGGTTAGCTTGTAATTGTTCTCTTAGTTCATTCGAGCCTTTAGTAATTTCTAATGCTTTTATAGAAGTCTTAGCAATTATTGGTGCAAGTGAATTTGAGAAAAGATATGGTCTAGAAAGGTTTTTAAGTAAATCTACTACTTCTTTTTTAGCACATATATAACCACCTGAAGCACCGCCTAATCCTTTACCTAAAGTTCCTGTTAATATATCTACTCTACCCATAACATCACAGTGCTCGATAGATCCTTTGCCATGCTTGCCAACAAACCCAGCTGCATGAGAATCATCAACCATAACAATGGCATTATACTTATCTGCTAAGTCACAAATAGATTTAAGATCAGCAATAATACCATCCATAGAGAATACGCCATCTGTCGCAATCATTTTAAATCTCGCTCCAGCTTGATCTGCTTCTATAAGTTTTGCTTCAAGGTCTTGCATATCATTATTGTTATATCTAAAGCGCATTGCTTTACAAAGTCTGACACCATCGATAATACTAGCATGGTTAAGAGAGTCGCTGATAATAGCATCGTCTTTTGTAAGAAGTGTCTCAAAAAGACCAGTATTTGCATCAAAACATGAAGGGTATAAAATTGTGTCTTCAAACTCAAAAAAATTGCTCAGCTCTTTTTCTAGTTGTTTGTGGACACTATTTGTGCCACAAATAAACCTTACTGAAGCCATGCCATAGCCACATTCTTCAATATGCTCTTTAGCGTAGGCAACTATTTCTGGGTTATTGGCAAAACCAAGATAATTATTGGCACAGAAATTAATTAATGTTTCACCATTTTCTAAATTAATTATAGGTTCTTGGGGTGTTGCTATAACTCTCTCACTCTTATAAGTACCAGCTTGTTTAATTTCTAGTATTTTACTATTAATATTTGTATAGAAATCTTTATTCATGTGAGCTCCTTTAAGCATTTAATTTTTTAAATTATCGATTTGACTAAATATAGATATTAACTAATATAATTGTTTTTTGAAACTAGTTGATATCACAAAAAATAAAAAATGACTCTGTTTGAAATTAAAGCTTATCATTAATAATTTATGCTTGGTTATTCTTAAATATAATTAATAATTATATATAAAAAGCTAATAATGTTTAGTCAAATATTTTTAATTGCTTAAGTATTTATAATGAATAGAAGAGGATTTAATTAATATTTTTAGTAAAATATCTTGGGTATTAAGTATTAATTTTTACTAAGACTTGTTATTTTTTGATAATTTATTAATCCTTTATGTATGCTATATTTTTGCACAAATAAATAAAACACAGATGACTTAAGGGAATATTAAGTTTTATTTATGCCGAGCATAATAGTAGAGCATCTTGACATTTTTCTTTTGCTTTAGCTTTAATTATGCTCATATAATCAAAGTGTAAGCATTGTGCTTACATTTATTAATAGTTGTAATAAGGAGAAATACTTATGAACAAAACAAAATTAGTCTCAGTAGTATGTGCATTGATGGGTTTGGGATCATATTCACTGCTAGAAGCAGCGCCTGTAAATGATGTTAAAACATATGACTTCAAAGCACCATTTAAGGATTATAATAACAAAATAGTCCTAAGTATCAACAATGTACCATCAGCAAAAGTAGTTGAATTTACAAGTAACTTTAAACCAAAAACTGGTTGGGGTAGTTGTTTTGGTACTCGAGCAGATCTTGTTAATTTTGAAACAACACAACTAAGTAATGGAGAATACCTAACAAAATTATCGCTTAAAGATAGTGAAGGTTCGTTAGATCTAACTCAAACATGTGACATTATGGGTACTGACTCTGGTAATGCACTAGTATTGCCAGGTGTGGTTGTTCCTATCGTTAGTAGTGTAAAAGTTGATGGCAAAGATTTAGAAATTGAAAGACCGTGTGCAGATAATGTTTGTGAGGATCCAACTCCAGGATACACTAATGCTGCATACTATGCTCAATGGGCAGTTTGGGGACGTAAATATAATCCATATGACTTCAAATATGATAAGTTAAATACTATAAGTCTATGCATTTATAGGTTTTGATAAAAATACTGGCAATATCAAAACACTAGATGCTTCAGCTGACTCATGGGGATTATCAGCAGCAGCAAGAGCAGCTAAAAAATATCCTTATCTAAAATCATTCTTATCATTTGGTGGTTGGACTAATAATGGTGTGACAACAGCACCAATGTTTGAGCAATTAGCTTCAAATCAGCAAAGTATGGAAAACTTTGCTAAGCAGTCAGTTGAGCTGATGCGTAAGCTTGGCTTTAATGGTATTGATATTGACTGGGAGTGGTGGTCAGATTATGGTGATGATGTTGCTCCAGCTAAAAAGATGTTGGCTTTCTTTAAGGTTTTACGTGCTGAGTTAGACAAAGCTAGTAAAGCAGATGGTAAAAAATATTACCTTGCAATAGCTGTAAATGGTGCGAGAAGTCGTATTGAAGCAATGGAAAACCCTAATAATCCAAATAGTGTTGCAGATTTCTGGAAGCAAACTGGCGAGCTTATGGATGAAATTAATATTATGAACTACGACTATCAAGGTGGTTGGGGTACTGGTGCACCAGCTTGGTTCCAAGCATCAGCAGCATTCCCGAATATCAACTTCTCTCCAGAGGTTGCTAATTCAATTGGTAAAACAGGTGGTTGGTCAGTACAAGGCTCGGTAGATGCTTATATCAAAGCGGGTGTTCCTGCTAAGAAACTAATTGTTGGTTTACCACTATACGCTAGATCAATGACTGTGGCTAGTGATACTGATGGAGGTTTGTTACAGACTATTACAGCACCTGGATTTGGTGACTATGAAGCAGGGGTATTTGATTATAAATGTTTGATTAATCCTGTAAATGATCCTGTAAATGGTTGCGGTACTGCAAAACCTATCAGCGGTTTATCAGATCTAGTTTATTATGATATCAGTTCAAATGTTGATATCTTTAACAAGTACGGTAAAGTAGCAATGCAACCATGGGCATATAGTCCATCAACGAAGACTTTTGTAACTTTTGATGATGTATGGTCTGTAAGTGAAAAAACTAAGTATGCTAAGAGTAAAAATCTTGGTGGTACTATGTTCTGGCAAGCAGATGGTGACTCAACAGATACTAACAAATCACTAATTAATGCTGTAGCTAAAGTTTATGCTTCTGATACAATTAATGTATCTGTTAGCGATGTTACTGAGAATTCTGCTAGTATATCTTGGAATAAGCCGGAGTTAGATGGTTCTATCAAGTATAGAGTATTACTGAATGGTGAAACTATAGCAGAAAATATCACTAGCCAAAGTTATGTACTTACAAACTTAGATAAAGGTACTAGATACACTATAGAAGTGATTGCAAGTACATCAAATGCTTCTAGAGAAGATAGCATAACTTTTGAGACAATTGGTGCAGATGATCAAAACAATGATCAAAACAATGATCAAAATAATGATCAAAATAATGATCAAAATAATGATCAAAATAATGATCAAAATAATAATGCTGGATCAACTGGTAACTGGAATGCAGAAGCAGTCTACAATAAGGGTGATAAAGTTATTGTTAATGGTGTGACTTATGAAGCTCAATGGTGGACACAAGGTGAAAATCCTACGCAGTCAGGTCAGTGGGGAGTGTGGCGCGTAACTGGCGATCAAGGTAACAATGACCAAGGTAATAATGACCAAGGTAATAATGACCAAAGTGGTGATAATTCTTCAACAGTCAGCACATGGAATCCTCAAACTGTATACACTAAGGGCGATGAAGTGACTTATAATGGTCAAAAATATGTTGCTCAATGGTGGACACAAGGTAATAATCCGGCTGATGGTGGCGCATGGAAGAAACCTTTTGTTTCAGGTGAGGCATGGAGTCAAGGTCAAGCATATACTGGCGGTCAAGTAGTTACATACCAAGGCGCTAAATATAAAGCTAAATGGTGGACTCAAGGAGATATTCCTTCAAATAGTAATGTTTGGGAAAAACAATAATAAAGTCTTATATATAATCTAATTCTACTAAAATTTATCACTTCTTAAAAATCTTCTTTATAAGCGCATAATTTATGAAGATACTTTATATATTTATCAAATCAGTATTTCAAATTTAGATAAGATTATTCAAAAGACTTAATTTGAATAAAGTTTTGCTATAATAAAATAAATTAGTTTGTTTTGGAGAGTTATGAAAGTAGTAGAAATAAGCCACCCTATGGTCAAACATAAGCTCGGTCTTATGCGTGCGGCATCTATAAGTACACAAGAATTTAGAAGACTAACAAAAGAAATAACAAGCCTTTTAACTTATGAAGTAACAGCAGGCTTTGAGCTTGAGAAAACAGAAATTTTAGGATGGCAAGGCGAAAATATTGAAATTGATCAGATTAAGGGAAAAAAATTAACAGTTGTGCCTATTTTACGCGCAGGTCTTGGAATGATGGATGGTGTTTTTGAGCATGTTCCAGCTGCTAAAGTGAGTATGGTTGGTATGTATCGTGATGAAAAAACAGCAAAGCCCGTAGCTTATTTTGCTAAGCTTTGTGATAAGCTTGATGAGAGAGTTGCTTTGATTGTCGATCCAATGTTGGCAACTGGTGGCTCAATGATTGCAACGGTTTCGTTACTTAAAAAAGCTGGCTCAAAAGATATCAAAATTATAACTTTAGTTTCTGCACCTGAGGGAATAGATGCGTTAGCAAAAGCACATCCGGATGTTGAGTTGTATACAGCCTCTATAGATAGTCATTTAAATGACAAAAAATATATAATTCCTGGTCTTGGAGATGCAGGAGATAAAATTTTCGGAACTAAATAAGTTCTATTAGTAATTAAATCCTAACTAAAAAAATATTTATGTATAATAGTTTATGATTTTAGATTAATTCAAGAAAACTAATAAATGCAAAAATATAGATTACTAATAGAAACTGATGATCAAAAAGGATTAGTTTATAAAGTTTCAAAAATTATTTTTGAAAATAATCTTAATGTTGAAAGAAACTCAGAGTTCGTTGATAAACAGCATAATAAGTTTTTTATGCGTACTGTTTTTTCAGGTGAGGTGAATATTCAACTGATGTTGTCTGACCTTACTGAGACTCTACCAACTAAATCACAAATCAAATTAGTTGATTCATCTAAAAAAATATTGTTATTTTAGCTACAAAGGAAATGCATTGCCTTGGAGATTTACTAATAAAACATGCTGAAGGTAAGTTAGATGCAAATATTACTGCAGTAATTTCAAACTATGATAATCTTAGAGGCTTAGTTGAGAAGTTTGATATACCTTTTGAGCATGTTTCTCATGAAGGAATTACTAGAGAAGAGCATGAGAGTAGAGTTTGTGATATTATAAAAACTTACCAACATGATGTTATTGTACTTGCAAAGTATATGCGAATATTATCGCCAAACTTTGTAAAACAATTTCAGGGTAAGCTATTAAATATTCATCATTCATTTTTACCAGCATTTATTGGGGCAAATCCATATAAGCAAGCATATGAGAGAGGGGTGAAAATAATTGGCGCAACTAGTCACTTTGTCACAGATGATTTAGATGAAGGACCAATTATAGCTCAGGATATAATTAGGGTTGATCATAGCTACTCATGGCAAGCTATGCGTGATGCAGGTCATGATGTTGAGAAAAATGTTCTATCAACGGCTCTAAATTTAGTACTTAAAGATAAAGTTTTTGTTTATAACAATAAGACAGTAATTTTGTAAGTCAATTTCTCATAGAAAAGATAAAGATCTGATCATAAACATAAATTTGTGTAAGATAAATTTTATAGATATTTAAATAAAGGAGTTTAGATGCCGCACATAATTTTAGAAATATCACAGCAGTTTGATATTGCTATAGCAAAAAAAGTTATTGATTACTCACAAGAGTTTTTAGTAGATAGTTTACCTACCAGACTCGAAACTTTTAAAAGTAGGGTTTATCGCTATGATTTTAGTAGTGTGGGTGGTGATGATAAGCTAGATCTGATTCATATGCAAATTAAGGTTTTAGCAGGACGAGAACAACAGCATTTAAATAACCTTGCGCTTGAGCTGAAAAATCAGCTTATAGACTTACTAAATGCCTATATTGATATGCTCAGATACAGATTGACATTAGAAATTATCGAGCTTTCACCTGCTTATGCTAATTAGTATTTGATTATCTTTTTTATTTTATAATATATATAAAAATCTTTAAATTTTGATAATTGATGAAAAATTATAATAGGTTGTTATTTTCAACTTTAGGGGCAGCTTTTGAATATTATGATCTAGCAATATATTCTGTATTTGCTGTGACTATTGGGAGTAAGTTTTTTGATAAAAGTAGTTCTATTAGTAATACTTTATTAGTATTTTTGGTTTATATTGTTGGTTATATTGTACGCCCACTTGGTGCTTGGGGATTTAGTTATATTGCTGATAAGAAAGGTAGAGCGTTTATATTACGATTAAATATGATTTTACTATTTTTCTCCACTTTAATATTAGCTTTGTTACCTACTATCGAAAGTATCGGAGTCTTAGCAACTGTTTTATTTGTAGGTTTACGCTGCGTACAGTCATTAGCAGTTGGAGCTGAAATACCTGTTTCAGTAGTATATATAGTTGAGAACTATCCAAAAAGACAAGGCTTAGTGACTAGCATGGTATTTTGCTGCTTAAGTATAGGTATTATGATGACATCATTAGTGTTGTTTATTTTAAATCATTTTACTAGCCAAACGTTTATACAAGATTATGGTTGGCGTATAGGATTTTTTATAGGCGCTTGTTTTACATTTATACTATTTTTCTTAAGAAAAAACATTATTGATATTCCACAAGTTACCAATAGCTTAGATAAGCCGCAATCTGAGAATTATATTTTCATTATAAAGGTGATTATTGGTATAGCCTTAGTCGCTTGTATTGCTATGCTAACTACACAGCTGTATATGTTTTTACCAGCATATCACCAGATGTATATACAAAGTAGCTATGATGTTTCTGACTTACTGTTGACAGGTTCTATAATTATGGCAATTAGTTGTTTGATTGGTGGATTTATTAGTGACTATGTATCTAAATCTAAGATGATGGCTTTGTTAATATTGATAAGCATAGCCGTAGCGCCAATTTTTTATAAGAATATGATCGCAGGAACAGATGTTTTTGCATGCTTTATTATTCTATCTATAGTAATGGGCTTTTTTGCTCCTACTTATAATGTAATTATTACAAATTTCTTTAGGTTGGAATATAGGTGTCGTGGTTATGGTATAGCTTATAATTTAGGTTATTTAGTGTTTTCTGCAGGTGTTCCAGCATTGACAATATCTCTTATTACAGCAACTAGTAGTCTATTAGTACCAGTATATTTAATCGTATTTGCTGCAGCAGTATCTTTTATTGGAATAGCTGCGGCAAGTTGGTTTATGAAAAAGGCTTAAAAATCATCGCTGAAGGATCAGATTTGAACTGATTATAAAGTTCGATTATATAGCGGTCAGTCATTGAAGATATATTGTCGCTAATTATTCTAGCTTTAGCTTGAAGACTAACTGTATTATAAAATATTGCACCAATATCATCTGGCAATAAACTTTCATCAGGTGTTGAGCTGATTAGAATATCAAAAATTTCTGAAATTATTTCTCTACCGCGATATCTAAGCACATTTAACTTTGGTGATTTTATTATTTTAAATAATATATATTTTTTAAGCACTTCTACCTGCTTTCTTATCGTAGTGTTTAAATAAACTTTTGAAAGGATTGGAATATCTTGGTTAAGCTCTAGTTCTATATTTTGGATACAACTATTAACTAGCTTAGATGTTAGTTTTGTCCTTAGTAAGCTGTTGTTAGCGATGTTTTTAGAAAGCTTGTAAATATCTCTGCTATCAGCACTAAAATCTATATAATCTGAAAAAATATTTTTTAGAATATTTCTAATTTCGCCTTTGGTAATTTCTAAGTCACTTGGCATTGCTTTGAAAACTTTGTCAAGAAGCCTATCATCAATACTAGCCATAGAGAGTGGATCAATAAAACCTCCTTTGAGAGCATCTTCTACATCATAAGTAGAGTAGGCGATATCGTCTGCTACATCCATTATATAGCATTCAATGGTTTTAAATTTCCCATCTATACTAGTTACACCATACGATTGGAGAAGTTTATGTTTGATATCAGCTACTAGGCGTGCTTCTTCACTATAGTAGCCTTTGGTAAGATAACCTAGATCACTAATAGCTGGGATAAGGCAATCATACTTTATCGTTGCTGCAAGAGTTCTATAAGTCAAATTTAATCCAAAACTTTGCTTTTGGTCAATATCTTTTTTCGCAGTATGAGATATCAATCTTAGAGTTTGGGCATTACTTTCAAATCCACCGAATTCACGCATTTTTTTGTTCAAAGCAACTTCACCATTATGACCAAAAGGAGGGTGACCAATATCATGACAAAGTGCAGCGGTTTCAATTAGGTCATAATCTAAATTTAGTTCATGTTCAGCGTTAAGTTTAACAGCTATAGATTTAGCTATTTGAGCTACTTCAAGTGAATGAGTAAGTCTGTTCCTAAAGAAGTCATTTTCAAAACTTGGGAATATTTGAGTTTTCGCTTGAAGTCTGCGAAAAGATGAAGAGTGAACAACGCGAGCATAATCCCTTCTGAAAGGAGAAAAATTATCTTTCTTTGAAATATCATTATTTTGTCTTAGATAGTCATTTTCATTATAAAGGTTTATAGCCATATAAAATCTAAAAAAATAGTATTTATATAGTTACATATTAGATTAAATGAGTATAGATGCAATAGATTTATTGCGAATAAATATTTTAGAAGTTTTTAACAAATTTATTGTTGAACATCAAATCTGCCAAGCATCATAACTTTATGCCAAGCTTTTGCAAAGTCATTTACAAATTTTTGCTCATTACCATTTTCAGCATAAACTTGAGCTACTGCTTTAAGCTCTGAGTTTGATCCAAAAATTAGATCAACTGGCGATGCTGTCCACTTTTGCTTACCAGTTTTTCTATCTATACCAATGTACTCACCATCTTTTTTATCAGATTTTTTCCATTGAGTAGACATATCTAGCAAGTTCACAAAGAAGCTATTATTAAGCTGACCTGGAGTAGTAGTTAATACACCTTCTTGTGAGTTATCATAATTGACATCAAGAGCACGCATACCACCGACTAACACTGTCATTTCTGGGATATTTAAGTCAAGCATGCTAGCTTTTTCTACTAAAGTCTGTGGTAATTTATCAGCACTTACACTACCATCTGTATAGTTTATAAAACCATCAGATTTGGTTTTTAGATAGTTGAAAGACTCTATGTCAGTTTGAGCTTGAGTAGCATCTGTTCTACCTGGTACAAAAGGCATTTGTATATTATAACCAGCTTGTTTAGCTGCTTGCTCAACACCCACATTACCACCTAGCACTATTAAGTCAGCCAATGATACTTTTGTACCATCAGTTTTGCTATTGTTAAAATTGGTTTGAATCTCTTTAAGCTTAGTAAGAACAACTTCAAGTTTAGCTGGTTCATTCATTTGCCAATCTTTCTCTGGAGCTAAAGCAATCCTTGCACCATTTGAGCCACCTCTATAGTCGGTTTTACGATAAGTAGAAGCTGAATCCCAAGCAGTTTTTATAAGTTGCTGATTAGTTAATCCAGAGTTTATAATATCTTGCTCAAGTTGGGCAATATCTTGTGTAGACACTTGCTTATAGTCTGCTGCTGGAACAGGATCCTGCCAAATAAAGTTTTGCTCAGGAATCCAAGGACCTATATATCTAGATTTTGGTCCCATATCTCTATGTGTTAATTTAAACCATGCTTTAGCAAACTCTTCTTTAAATTCTTCAGGATTATTGTAGAACTCTTGAGTATATTTATTAAATCCATCATCTTCTTTTAGCGCTAAGTCTGTTGTAAACATTATAGGTTTATGTTTTACACCCGGCTTGTGAGCATCAGGAACCATATTTTCTGGCTTAGCATTTGTAGGAGTCCATTGGTGAGCTCCAGCAGGGCTAAGTGTTTTCTTCCAGTCTAAGTTGTAAAGGTTATGTAAGAAATCATGATTCCAAAAAGTTGGAGTAGAAGTCCAAGAGCCTTCAAGACCGCTACCCATAGTATCATCACCATTTCCAGTGCCATAACTATTGTGCCAGCCTAGACCTTGCTGCTCAATAGGCGCCTTATCAGGAGCAGGTCCAATTGTTTGTTTGACTTTATCCTCTGGAACTGCACCATGAGTTTTACCAAATGTATGACCGCCTGCAATTAGGGCGACAGTTTCTTTATCTGTCATCCCCATAGCTCGGAAGGCCTGACGAATTTCACTAGCTGCACCTTTGATATCAGGTTTACCATCAGGACCTTCTGGATTTACATATATTAGCCCCATTTGTGTTGCGGCGTATGCAGGAGCAAGTTTGCCATCTCTTACATTACTAGACATTATCTCTTCAGGTGATAGTCCCCAGTTTGTATCATCACCTTGCCAGTCGTCTTCTCTACCAAAAGCAAACCCTATAGGCTTCATTCCCATTGATTCTAAAGAAACAGTACCAGCTAAAACAATCAAATCAGACCATGAAACAGCATCACCATATTTTTGTTTGATTGGCCATAAAAGTTGCCTTGCTTTGTCAAGATTAACATTATCTGGCCAGCTATTTAAAGGGGAGAACCTTTGTTGTCCACGATTAGCGCCTCCTCTGCCATCATATATTCTGTATGTACCAGCATCATGCCACGATAGTCTAATAAAGAAAGGACCATAATTGCCAAAATCAGCAGGCCACCAGTCTTGTGACTGGGTTAAAAGATCTTGCATATCTTTTTTAAGCTGTTCAGTATCTAGTTTTTTGAAAGCTTGATGATAGTTATAATCTTTATCCATTGGGCTATCAAGCTTATTTAAATTGCGCAATGGTGATAAATCTACGCTCTGTGGTGAAAGATTATCATTTTTCGTTGTGGTATCTTCTGCGATAGCATTGCTAGAAGCTAGTAGCATTCCAGACATTCCTAAAGCAGTTACAATTTTCTTTAGCATAGTAATTTCCTCGCTATAAAGTTGAGTTTGAATACAAGATATCTCTTATATTTGCTAAATTAGGCCCAACTTTATGTTTAAAATAAAGTTAAGGCTTATAAGTGATTATATTTAAACAGAAATTTTTAGTCAAATAGTAAATATTTATTTAGTAGATAAGTATTTCTTATAAGTTAGTATTAATAATTAAAGATGGTGGTGTTGCAAATTTTGACAAAGAAGCTCTAAAATTTTGAATAATATTTTTCTATTATAGTTCATGAACGAATTTTAAAACAAATATTTTACTGGAGTAGTTATTTTATTGGCAATAAGATAGTATTAAAATACAGTATCAGTTATAGAAAACTAAAAGAAATTTTAAAAGAAAGAAGAGTAAATGTAGATAGTAAAGTTATCTATAGATGGGTAATTCATTATTCTCCTAGATTGAAAAAAACTAAGTTGGTATAGGGGTAGGTTCTATTATCAATCATTAAGAGTAGTTAAAACTTATATAAAAGTCAAAAGCAAATAGAAATATTTATAATAAAGCCATAACTAAGGATGTTATACTATAGATTTTTATTTATCACATACTAAAAATGCTAAAGCAGCTAAACGCTTCTATCAATGGTGTTAAGGAATTATAAATATGATTTTTTAGTAAAAAATAAACACAGATAAAAATTTTTCTTACACATGATGCTATAGCTAAATTAAAATCTGAGAATAATAATTACAGTGATATAGAGCATCAAAAGATTAAATACTTTAATAATATTATAGTTAATCCGAGAGTATTTTGTTAAACACATAAGAGATAGCATCACAAAATTTTTCAAAACTATTATTCACTTTTCTAAATATTTTTTTAAAGTTAGCCCAAACCTTTTCAATAGGATTTAAATCTGGAGAATACGGAGGTAGATATAATATTTGTACATCAAATTTATTGGCTATTTCAATCAGCTTAGAGGATTTATGGAAACTAGCATTATCCATTACTATAGTAGTTTTAGGTTTTAATGATGGGCATAAGTGTTCCTCAAACCATTGATTAAAAATTTCAGTATTGGTATATCCACTGTACTCTAATGGAGCTATAATCTTTTTATCTGCATAATTATATCCAGCAACAATACTTCTTCTTTGTGTTTGATATGCTAAAACCTCACCATAACTAGGCTCACCAATTAGTGACCATCCTCTTAGGATAGAAAGCTTATTGTCACACCCCATCTCATCTATATAAAATAACAAGTTTTGAGCTATTTCTTTTAGTTTTTCTATATACTCCAACCTTTCATGTTCTTTTCTTTGCTTATATTTTGGAGTCTTTTTTTAAAACTAAAACCAAGTCTATTAAGACAATCATAAAATGTACTTCTTGGAATATTAGGGGCTAATGCTTCTTTTATATCTAATGCACTTGCATCTGGATGATCTATCAAATACTGTTCAATCAATGTTTTATCGGTAAAGCTAGCGACTCTGCCACAACCAACTCCTTGCTTTGAACTATAATCTCCGGTTCTTTTATAAAACTCTATCCATGAAACAACTGTACGCTTATCTATGTTAAAAAACTTACTCAGCTCGAACTCCGTCATACCTTCTTCATATTTATTAATTACGATGTCTCTAAAATCTTGGCTATATGATGGCATTTTTATTAGACATTATAACATTTCTACAAATATCTTTCGGATTAACTATATTAATAATGCATTTATCTTCTCTGACTTTGACAACTATACAGTCAAAAAACACTATAGGATAAACAGACTCTAAAGGTCTATTCTGCCATGCTTTGACATTATCAATAATAGCTTCACATTACTTATAAAACTTGTACGTATCTTTGTATCATATAGCACAAATAACAGTTGTTGTATATTGGTAGAACTCATAACTTTGGCATATAAAGTATTATTATGTGAAATTAATATTCCTAACTTTATTTACCACCAGCGATATCTATAAAAGTCCCAGTGCAATAGTTTGCACCATCAGATAGTAGCCATATTACTCCACTGGCGATTTCTTCAGGGTAACCACCTCTTTTTAGTGGGATTTTGTGTTTTATTTTATTAACTCTATCAGCATCACCTGATAGTTTATGAATATCTGTATATGTAGATCCAGGTCTTATACAATTTACAAGAATGCCTTCATCAGCAAGTTCTTTTGATAAGCCTTTTGTAAGAGTATCAATAGCACCTTTAGTACAAGCATAATCTATGTATTCATTAGGAGAGCCAGAGCGAGATGCACTAGAGGATATATTAATAATTTTACCACCATGGTATCCATATTTTCTGGACATCTTTTTTATTGCGTGTTTGGCACATAGAATATTTCCTATAGCATTCACTTGGAATACTTTCTGTAGACGATCAATACTCATATCTTCTAAACGGCTGGTATGAAAAATTGTACTTGCATTATTTATAAGGGCATACATAGAACCGTGATAAGAAATAAATTCATTAAACATTTCTCTAACATCTTCTTCATTTGCTATATCAGCACGATGAGTTGAAATTTGAATGGGATATTGAGCAAGTTGTTTCTTTATTTTATCAATATTTTGATTATTAATATGATAATGAAGACCTATATTATATCCAGCTTCTGCTGCTGCTAAAGCTATAGCAGAACCAATACCTCCATTAGCACCAGTGATTAAAATATTTTTAGTCATTTGAGAGTTTTTTATTAAATTATAATTTTGTAATGTTAACATATACTTTCAAGCAAATCTTTCTCTAAAGCTAAAGCGCTTGATTTTTGTGAGTTTTTGAGATTGTTAACTAATATTGAAAAGATATATTGTTTATTATTAGCATAGAGATACCCAGAAAGGGCAACAACTGTTGTTTCAGTTCCTATTTTTGCAAATACTTTACCTTTTAATAGTTTGCTTGAGCGATTTTTAAGTGTACCAGTTTCCCCATATATTGGCAGTAGGCATTTTAAAAGCTCAAAGTTCTTATTTTGTGATATTTTTTGTAACAGGCTAACAATAAAATTCGCAGATAATAAATTATTCTCAGACATTCCAGCACCATCTTCAAGTTGAATGCTATCAGTGTCAAGATTAAGCTTAGTTTTTAGTATTTTAATAATGGCATTTTTACCAGATACAATACTACCAACTTGATTATAATAATAACCGATAGTTCTTGTAATTGTTTGCGCATAGAGATTATCAGATGTTACAAGCATATGCTTTAGTAGTTGGGTTAAATCTGCTGATTTATGTTTTGCTAAGAGTGTTAGATTATCCGGTAGTTTATTAGTAGTTTTTATCTGAGTATCTAACGAGATTTTAAGTTGTGCTAGTTCAGCTAAGACGGCTTGTTGCATCTGTTGTTGTGGATCTTCTATAGCAAAACTAAAAGTATAACTATTTGATGGTAAGCAGCCATTAAGTACTAGAGTATTATCTTTATAATAGGCGTTAAATTGACAGGTTTTTAGTTGCTCTACACTAGCTATAAAAATTTTGTTGATAAAGTTAATTTTCTCACCAACACTTTGGCTTACTTCGAAAGTATTTGATTGAGGTATGAGTTGTAAAGTTATCGCATTTTCATTTAGGTTGTATATTGAGCTTGGAGCGCCATAGCCGAATATAGAGCTAGTATTACTTTGATTAATTGGGGTATCGCGACCTTCAAAGTAGCGGTTTACAAAATAGATATTTTTTATATTCTTTATATTTTTTTTATGTAAGCTTATCAAGAGTTTATGTAAGTCTTCGCGCGTAAAACTTGGATCACCTGAAAACTCAATATAAAGGTTATCAATACTTTGATTGTTAATTTTGTCATAATATAGCTTAGTTTCAAACCTAAAATCTTTACCAAGAAATAATAACCCTGCAATTCCAGTAAGTAATTTAGTATTGCTAGCAGGTATGAAGTTTTTATCGGCATTTTTTGACAAAATCACAGTATTTTTTTCAGAGTCAATAATCTTAACTGCAATCTGAGCTGACTGAAGGTTATTCTGCTCTATAGAGTTGTCTAATACTTGATTTAATTCTATTGAATTTACTGATAGTGGATATGCTATAAAGACTGATAATATAAAAAATAATAATAATGATTTAAGTAATTTTATGGGCATTTATATTCTAAGTAATTAATCACTGAAAGCTTGATTATAACTAAGATTCCAGCAAACAGCTAGAAGTGCTATGGCAATTATACATGAACCTAATAAAAATATAAATACAGCGTTCCATCCTAGCATTGTGGCAATAATACCAATCACAGCTTGTGCTCCAACTGTACCTAAAAAATAGCCAAATAATCCTGTAAACCCAGCTGCAGTCCCACCAGCTTTTTTAGGTACTAAGTCCAAAGCCAATATCCCTATCAAAGCGACAGGCCCATATATTAGTACTCCCATCGCAGATAATGAAAGTAATAATACCCAAGCAGTATCACTATACCAATATACAAATAAAGCACAAATAAATAAAAGCATACATATTACACCCATTGGGGCTCTACGACTACCAAAATACTTATCTGTTATCCAACCAATTATTATAGTTCCTGGAATTGCTGGTAATTCAAATAATGCAAAACCTAAAAGTCCGGTAGTGGTAGACATATGCTTTACATTAACAAGATAATAAGTTGACCAGCTAAGAAGACCATACCTAGCACAATAAACAAATGCATTCGCTATGGCAATTAACCAAACCCACTTATTATTTAATACATATTTTAAAAAGATTTCTTTAGCTGAAAACTCTTGTTCATGATGAGCTTCGGCAGTAGTATAACCTTTATATACTTCTATTGCTGGTAAGCCAACTGATTGAGGAGTGTCAGCACCAAATATCAGGACTAAAATTGATACAAAAATACACATTGCTCCTGCAACATAAAAAAGACCATGCCAGTCATCATGAAATAGCAGTAATCCAATAGGCACAACAGCAATAGCTAAAAAACCTGCTCCAACGTTATGAGCAGTATTCCAAATACCCATTTTAGTACCACGCTCATTAGCACAAAACCAGTGTGTCATTATACGAGCACATGCTGGCCAGCCCATACCTTGCACCCAACCGTTTACAAGCATTGCGATAAACATTACAAGTACGCCTAATGATAATAAGCTTGGCAATAGAAGGTTTATAAGTCCTGTGATAAATAATCCGATAGCTAAAAATACTTTGGCATTACTTCTATCAGAGATATTTCCCATTAGAAACTTACTTATACCATAGGCAATACCTAGACCAGCTCCAATTAATCCAAGCTCATCTGGAGTTAGGGTTGTAATATATTGTTTTGAGACATCAAAACTACTACGACCGAAATAGTATATAAAGTAACCTATATAAGCCACTAAGAACATTCTTAGGCGCCAGTGAGGGTATGCTTTTTGAATTTGCTCTTTAGCTAGTAAAGGCAGAGCTTTTGCAGGTTTAAGGAAATTCATCGTTAAAAATAATCTAATTTAAACATTATTGGTAGGATAGTTTAGTTTAATTTTTCATATTCAGCAATATGATTAAGCGTTTATATCTAGATTATTTGTTAGTAATTTAGAACTTTTTTGGAAAAGGAATATTAGGATAAGCAGGTGGCAAATCTAAACCTTTTGCTGCTTCAACACCTCTTAGTATATCTGGTCTATCAGTGATGATACCATCAACCTTCCAGTCAATTAGGTTATTTATAACTTGATAATTAAAATCACTACCTTCATCTTCTGTCCAGCCCCAAGTTACAACTTTGACACCTAGTTTATGAGCTTCATCAACATCTTTTTTAGTTAAATCTTTTTCGAAAGGTTCCCAGAATGTCCCACCTAGTTTTTTGACCATCAATGGATAATTATAGTTATAGTCTTTAGGATCAAGCGGAGCTGTCCATTTTTGATAATTAGCCATTTGTTTCGCTTGTTCAGCGTTCATTGGCTCTGTTGTATGATCTGTCAGATATGCAGTCTTAACTTTTGGATTTAATTTTTGTAAATCTACTAAAGCCTGCCATTCAAAAGATTGTACTTCAACATTATCCGTCATACCTGTTTTAAGTAAAACTTTGTTTAAAGCTTCAGCCATTTCTTGTGCTGACCAGCTAGCTTCTAGATCGTATGGATTAGTTTTTATCTCTATCTGTAGACGAACTCTACTGCCAACATTAGATTTGACATAGTTAATAACCTCTTCTAAAGTTGGCATATGAACATTATCCATACCAATATGATTTGGATACATCTTAGCCGTAGCAGAATCAGGTTTTATATACCCAACTGTGTATTTCTTAACTTGAGCTAAGGTTAGATCTTTTATTGGAGTTTTTTCTGTTATCCAATTACCATTTTCATCTTTTGTCAGATCTGGGTTTAATGTTAAATCGTGTGTTACAACTAAAACTTTGTCTTTAGTCATATTTATATCCATATCAATAACATCTACACCAATACGCATAGCTTCAGTGTAAGCAGGTAGAGTATTTTCTGGTGCAATAGGTCTATATCCTCTATGTGCGTATATGTTAATGACATCAGCAGTAGCTATAATAATACTACAGACAGTTAGATCAGTTGCGGTAATTTTTTTGAACATATTCATTTATATAAGTTTAGTTAAAGCACAAATATAATTACTCTTTTGGTATAAAATAGCAATAGTTTTATATTAGAAAACTAGTTTTTTATAATAGCTATATATTCTATAATTACAATAGTGATTCTTATCTTTGATTAGTAATGTCGATTAAAAAGAAAATTATAATTTTATCGATTATATTCGTAGTTTTTATCTTAACTGTTATTTATTACATTAGTGGCTCTAGTATTAAAGTAATTCCTGGTTATGTTAGTACAGATATCAGGTATATATCTTCACAAGAAAGTGGTAGGCTACTTAGATTAGATGTGAGTCAAGGAGAGTCTGTTTAAGAGGGTCAGTCTTTATTTTTAATTGATTCATCAAAAAATCAGATTTTATTAGATTCAAATAAATTTTTGTATAGTGCATCTCAGGCGGTCTCAGAAAATATGTCTAAAGGTAAAAGACAACCATATATAGAAAAGACCGCTATTGATATATCTAATGCCAAGGCAAATTTAGCAGTTGCATCTAAAGAATATCAGCGTCAACAACTATTATTTAAAGATGACAGTACTTCTCAAAAAGAGTTTGAACAAATATATCCAAGCAAATAATCAAGTTGAAGCATTAGAGGTAATGCAAATTATTAATAATTTACCTGCTCGAGAGGATTTACGAAATGCAGTTGATTTTATGTCAAAATTTATCAATAGTAATTCTAAATATTTACAACAAAAAATCAGTTCAGCAGATGTTAAATCACTAGAAAATGGTTATGTTTATCAGATTTTTTATCACAAAGGTGAAGAGGTGCGGGCGTATAGCCCAGTAATGACTATTATTAATCCCGATGATGTATATGTTGTATTTTATTTATCAAAAGATGATTTGACTAAGCTACATATTGGACAAACTATTGATTTTATTACACCTGATAATAAGTTAATTATATCTCACAAAAGGCTGAATATACACCACCATTATTGTATGGCATAAACTCTGACTCGGAAATTTCTTTTGAAGTGCATGCTAAGGTTGATTACTCCGCAAATAGCTCTGATATTCATATCGGAGAGCCTATAAAGGTAGAGCTAAGATGATAAGTGACAAAGATGATCAACTAATAATAGATGTCAAAAACCTTACCAAAGTCTATGGTGATAAAACTGTAGTTGATAATATCTCACTGCAAGTTAAGCAAGGAGATATTTATGGATTTTTAGGACCTAATGGTTCAGGTAAGACAACTTCTATAAGAATGGTATGTGGCTTACTGCCAATAACAAAAGGTGAGGGTACTTGTCTTGGTTATGATATAGGTACTCACGCGAGTATTATCAAACAGCAAGTTGGTTATATGACTCAGAAATTTACACTCTATCCTGATCTGACAGTTAGAGAGAATCTCAAGATTTTTGCGAGACTTCATAGTTTGAAAAATATTAAAGAAGCTGTTGATAAGACCATAGATAACCTACAAATAGGTAAAGCTAGAGCAAATCAAAAAGCTTATGAATTATCAGGTGGCTGGAAACAACGATTAGCTTTGGGTGTGGCAACAATTCATGATCCTAAATTATTACTATTAGATGAACCTACAGCTGGAGTAGATCCAAAAGCACGTAGAGAATTTTGGGATTATATATCAACACTATCAAGTAAAGGTATCACAACCTTGGTATCAACTCACTATATGGATGAAGCAGAAAGATGCAATAAGTTGTCATATATCGCTTATGGGAAATTGTTATCAAGTGGCACCCAAAAAGATATTATTGATAGCTGTGGTATCAAAACATACAATATTTCAGGTAAAAATGTTTATAGTCTTGTGTTAGAGCTTCAGGATAATACTGAAATTGAGCATGTGTCAATGTTTGGCAGTAGTGTTCATCTTAGTGTTAAAAATAATGTTGATATTACACACATTCAAACAAAGTATGAACAATTTGAATGGCAATCAATAGAAACATCACTTGAAGATGCTTTTATATATTTGATGAGTAGCCAAAAGGATAACTTTGCATGAAGTATTTTGATATTAATAGATATTATGCGATTTTTCTCAAAGAGGTTATTCATATGCTTAGAGATAAAGTCACAATTGGGTTAGTGATTGGTATACCACTTATTCAGCTAATACTATTTGGCTTTGCTATAAATATGAATCCAAAGCATCTAAGTACAGCAATAGTTAATGCTGATAAGACATTACAAACAAACTATTTGATTGAGAAGATAAATAATACTGGATATTTTGACATTAAATATGAAAATATCTCAAGAGATGATGCGACAACACTAATGCGTAAAGGTAAGGTGCAGTTTATTATAGATATACTGCCTAATTTTACTAAACAAGTTTATCGTGGTGAATCTCCGAATATTCTAATAATAGTAGATGGAGCAAACGCAACTTCGAATTCAGGTGCTTTACAAGCTGTTGATAAGGTCAAAGAGATATACAGTCAATACTTTTCTAATAAACAAATACCTCAGCCACAGTCTTTCAATTTTGTAATCCATAATAAATATAATCCAGAGAATAAAACACAAAATAATATCGTACCAGCATTAGCAGGAGTGATTTTGACTATGACTATGGTTATGGTTACATCTTTGACAATCACGCGCGAGAAAGAGTATGGAACTATGGAGTCTCTTCTTGCAACACCTGTAACATCTCTTGAGATTATTTTCGGTAAGATTACTCCATATATTGTTGTTGGCTATATTCAGTTATTATTGATTATTATATTTGCTAAGGTGATATTTGGAATAACCATAGTTGGTAGTATTTTATTATTACTTATTGCAACTTTTCCTTTTATTATTGCAAATCTCTTGGTAGGTATTACATTCTCAACTATTGCTGATACACAATTACAGGCAATGCAAATGACATTTTTCTTTTTCTTGCCATCGATATTACTGTCAGGTTTTATGTTTCCATTTGATGGTATGCCAGAGTGGGCACAAGTCATAGGTAATATTTTACCATTAACTCATTATCTAAATATTGTCCGAGAAATTCTTCTTAAAGGAGGAGGGTTTTTTGATATTCTAAACAGCATTTATCCACTTTTAATTTTTATGATAGTAGTTTCTTTCATATGTATAAAAAAATACAAGAATACTATTTAGATTAGGTTCTGTGCACAAAAAACTTAAATTATATTGAAAATAGCTAAACCGCTGTTATTTAAGATTTGAAAAGCAATAAATATCAATGGTTTAGCAAATGAATTATCATATAAAAGAAGTATTCTGGTCAATTATTTTATCATTCTTAAAATCACAAAAAGGTATACATACCAATGATGAAGCCAAATTAAGATTGTTTATTGAAGCTGTATTTTATGTGTTACGTACAGGCTGTCAATGGAGAATGTTACCATTTTATTATGGTAAATATAGATCAATACATAAGCGTTTTAAAGATTGATGTGATAAAGATATATTTTCTAGATTATTTAAATCAGTACAAAACCCTGATTTACAAGAAGTCATGCTTGATTCAACAATAGCAAGAGCACATGCTTGTGCTACGGGATATGATAAAGATGATAACCAAGCAATTGGTAGATCAGTTGGTGGGATAACCACTAAAATCCATGCTATGGCTGATGCTTTAGGTAATCCAATAGAAATATTGTTGTCAGAGGATAAAACTCATGATAGTAAAGTAGCTATAGATTTACTAAAAAATGTATATAATACAAAAGTTATCGCTGATAGAGCATATCATTCTAATGAAATCAGGCAGCATATTCAAGGTATATCCTCTGAAGCTGTTATCCCTTGTAAATCAAATACTCTAAACCATATACCTTTTGATAGTCATGTATATAAAGAAAGACATTTGATAGAGAATTTCTTTTCTAAAATTAAGCATTTTAGAAGAGTATTCTCTAGATTTGATAAAACCATTTCAGCATATATAGGAATGATTAAATTAGCTTGTACTTTTATTTGGTTACGATGAATATTTATTTTTGTGCACAGAACCTATTTAAACGAACTTTAATTTTACTTAAATACAAATTTCTTTTATGGTATCTTTAAGGCTTAAAATTAGAATCTAAAAAAATTAGGAAATAAGTTTGTTAAATTATAAAGAGAGTTTTATTGGCAGGAACATTAAATCAGATGTATTATCTGGTTTTGTAGTCGCAGTTGCTCTTATTCCTGAAGCTATAGACTTTTCATTTATCGCTGGAGTATCTCCTACGGTTGGATTATATACTGCTTTTATATTAGGTTTAGTAACAGCGCTGATAGGTGGTAAACCAGGGATGATCTCTGGAGCAACTGGTGCAGTAGCTGTTGTATTAGTAAGTTTAGGTATTCAAGTTAAAGCGTCACTTTCTCCTGAGATGTTAAACTCACTCACCCAGTCTGGTGAACTAAGTAGCTATATTTTACAGTACATATTGTTATGTGCAATTATGGCTGGTGTTATACAAGTTATAATTGGGATACTTCGTTTAGGTAAATTAATTCGTTTAGTACCACAACCGGCGATGTATGGTTTTGTTAATGGTTTAGCGATAGTTATCGCGTTAGCACAAATACCATTATTCAAGGGTGAAGGAATTGCAATGTATGTATTAGTTGGCGTAACTATGTTGATTGTTTACTTCTTACCTAAATTTACTGATAAAGTGCCTTCAGGTTTAGTTGCAATTATTGTTATAACTGCTGTAGTAGTATTCTTCAAACTACAAACAAAAAATGTCGGAGATTTAGCAGATATCTCCGGAGCATTTCCAAGTTTTGCATTGCCTAATATTCATTTGACTATGCAGTCATTTCTTATAGTATTACCTTATGCTATGATTGTTGCACTTGTTGGGTTAATTGAATCACTGCTGACATTATCAGTACTTGATGAAATGGATAATAAGCATGGTAATGGTAATCAAGAATGTATCGCTCAAGGTACTGGTAATATTGTTTGTGGTTTCTTTGGCGGTATGGCTGGTTGTACTATGATAGGTCAGTCGATAATAAACTTCACAAATGGTGGGCGTGTGCGTCTATCATCGTTGACAGCAGCATTGCTACTGATATCTTTTGTAGTTGCGTTATCTGGGTATATATCTTATATTCCTGTTGCGGTATTGGCTGGTATTATGTTTATGGTGTGTATTAACACTTTTGAGTGGGAGAGTGTTAATCGCATCCGCTATATGCCAAATTCAGATAAGGTTGTTTTAGTAGCAGTTACAGTTATTACAGTATTTTCAGATTTGGCAATTGCTGTTATCTCTGGTGTGATTATTTCAGCTTTAGTTTTTGCTTGGAAGAGTTCACAAGTGCATAGCCGTACTCATAGAGAAGATGACAATACAAAAGTATATGAGTTTTTTGGGCCGTTATTTTTTGGTTCAACATCTTCGTTTAAGAGCTTATTTGATGTAAATTATGATCCAGAAAATGTTATATTAGATTTTGCTAACTCTAGAGTTATGGATATCTCTGGAGCTGAAGCAATAGATGATATTACTAAGAAATACTTAGATTTAGGTAAAAAAGTTACGCTTAAACATCTAAGTGAAGATTGTCGTAAAATACTTAAAAATGCAGGTCCATACTGTATTTTTGAAGAAATAGATCCAACTTATAAACTCGTGAGGGATGTCTAATGGAAAAGATTAAAATAAATACTACTAATGCACCACAAGCTATAGGTTCGTATGAGCAAGCTATAAAAGTAGGAAACTTTGTATATACTTCAGGGCAAATAGGTCTTAGAGCTGATGGAACAATGTCAGGAGAGTGCATTAAAGAGCAAACGACTCAAGTTATGCAAAATCTAAAGGCAGTTTTAGAAGCAGCAGGCTCTAGTCTAGATAAAGTAGTAAAAGCTACTATTTTTATCAAAGATATGACAGAATTTAAGCTTATTGATGAAGTTTATGGCTCTTTCTTTAATGGTAATTTCCCAGCTCGTTCATGTGTGGAGGTAGCTAGATTACCAAGAGATGTTAAGGTTGAAATAGAAGCAGTTGCAATTACTAACTAGAAAATTACTTGGTTTTATTTTCAAAAAGTCAAATTAATTCAATCTAATATATTTTCTCTAAATCATATCCAAAGAGTTTACTTAGAATACTAATATAAGCTATAGTTTTATTATGACTTATAGATTTTAAGGGTCAGTATGAAAATTTTTCGTCACCTATATGCTCAAGTTTTATTAGGAATATTTATAGGAATATTACTCGGGATTTTTACTCCTAACTTTGCAATAGCACTTAAACCTTTTGCAGATGTCTTTGTTAAGCTTATTAAACTTATGATAGCTCCGATTATTTTTCTTACCTTAGTTTCTGGTATTGCAGCAATGAATGATCTGAAAACTGTAGGTAAAATAGGTGGAGTGGCATTATTATATTTTTTTGCAATGACTATTGTAGCTTTAGCAATAGGGATGCTTACAGCAAATATACTTTATCCTGGTTTAGGGCTGAATATTAATCCTAACTCCTTAGATGCTAGTGCTGCAAAAGCTTACATGGGAGATGTAGAGCATGCTAGTGGAATCAAAGATTTCTTTATGAGTATTATACCTGATTCGTTTGCAGGTGCTTTCACTGATGGAGATATTTTACAGGTACTTTTCGTATCGATACTATTTGCTGTTGGATTAGTGATGTATGGTGATTCAGGAAAACCAATACTTGATGGTATTCAAAGTCTATCAAAAGTGTTTTTTAAGATAATACATGTAATTATGTACTATTCACCTATAGCGGCATGTACAGCTATTGGCTACACTATTGCAATGTATGGAGCTGGTACTTTGATAGGGCTTATAGGCTTATTATTATGTTTTTATATTACTTGTTTGATATTTATAGTAGTTTTTTTAGGAGTTATATTAAAGCTGTATTGCGGTATAAATATATTTAAACTACTTGGATATATCAAGACAGAAATACTTATCGTGTTAGGTACTTCATCTTCAGAATCAGTTTTGCCAAATTTAATGGAAAAACTAGAAAACCTAGGTTGTGATAAATCAGTTGTAGGTCTAGTGATACCAACTGGATATTCATTTAATTTAGATGGTACAGCGATATATTTATCACTAGCTGCGATATTTATAGCACAAGCGTTAGGTATTGAGCTTACTTTGAGTCAGCAGGTTTTTATGCTGTTAATTATGGTGATTAGTTCAAAAGGGGCAGCTGGAGTTACAGGTAGTGGCTTTATCATATTGGCGAGTACTCTTAGTGCTTTAGGTGTTGTTCCTGTTGCGGGTATTGTGATTATCTTAGGTATAGATAGATTTATGTCAGAAGGGCGCGCTATTACAAATATGATTGGTAATACTATTGGGACGATTATTATATCTAAATGGCAGAAGAAATTAGATATTGGTAAATTAAATAGTGAGTTAAGAGGGTAACTTATAGCCTAACAACTCTATCAAAACTTTCCAAAAGCTTAGCATTATGAGTAATAAATATTACAGTCTTATTTTGCATAAGCTTAACTAAATTTTCAAAAACTAATCTTTCAATTTCTTTATCAAGTCCTTCAGTAGGCTCATCTAGGATAAGTATAGGCTTATCTTGTAAGAATGCACGCGCTAAAGCTAGGCGTTTTTGTTGACCGCCTGATAATTGTCTACCAAGCTCACCAGTCCAAGTATCAAGACGTTTTGGTAGTGATTCAACATGTTTTCTTAATTCAACTTTTTCTAGAGCTTCTAGAAGCTCTTCTTCAGTAGCATTATCTTTAGCAATCTTTAGATTCTCTCTAATAGTTGTATTAAAAATATGCGGAGACTGATTAATCACAGTCATTAGGTTTCTAAGTTGATCTTCGTTAAATTCTTTGATATTTCTATCGCTGATAGTGATTTCGCCACTATTAACATCCCAAAACCTAGCAAGTAGGTTGATAATAGTAGATTTGCCTTTTCCTGTTGGTGCGAATAGCGCTATTTTTTCATTTTGTTTGATTTCTAAACAAAAATCTTTAAGTACAGATTGCTCTGCATTATAGCCAAAATCAACATTATTGAAGCGGATGCTATAGTTATCTAAGCTAATATTAGAGTTTGTTGGATATTCAACATCTGCTTTAGCATCTGTAATATTTAATATCCTTTTTGAAGCAGAAATTGTCTTACCTAAATACTGATATGCTAATGGTAATGGCATAATTGACTCAAACATCGCCATTATTGCCAAAAATATCAAAGCAATAAATGCACCGCTTATATAGCCATTTTGAGTTAGTTTAACTGCAAAGACTGTTACCATAACTACAGTTAAGCCTAATGCCAAAGTCATTAAAGCACTACCAAAACCACTTATAAAGCTGATTTTCTCTTCTTGGTTTAGTAGTTCAGAATTTTGCTTTTTAATGTTTTCAAGATGCTTACCTTCTAAGTCAAAGATTTTAAGCTCTGCTAGAGAGTTAACATGTTCTGTGATATTTGTTTTTAATTCAGCGCTAGTGTGATTAAGATCTTGAGTTTTTTTCATGGCTAATAGACTACTAACCAACGGTATTACAAAGCCTATTAACAGCAATGCTATAAATGTCAGTAGCGCAAGGCTTAAGCTAAAGAAACTAAATAATATAGCTATAGTTAAACTTGCTAAGACAAATACAACAGTTGGAGAGATTATACGAATATATAGATTATCTAATGCACCAATATCATTGACTAGACGTGTAAGTAAGTCGCCACTTTTATATTTGTATAAATGAGAAGGTGCAAGTGGTTCAAGCTTTTGATAGAACCAGACACGAATATCTGTGATTATTCTAAAAGTTGCTTCATGTGTTAGTATTCTTTCACCATATCTACTTAGTATTCTACCAAGTGAAAAAGAGCGTACACCAGCAGAAGGGTAAAAATAGTTAAATGAAGTTGCAATAGCATAGGTAGTAGTAGCTAAATAACCAGTATATGAGATAAACCAACCAGATAGTGACATTAATCCTATGCCCATAAGTATTGCTGACCATGCAAGTAGGGTACCCAAGAGCATCCATTGAGTTTGATTTTTAAACAGCTTTATAAATGGTATTAAATTTCTCATGCTGTTACCTCATTTCTATAGAAGTTATAGAATTCACTATTTTGATCGCTAACTAGCTCTTCAAATGCTCCTGTTTCAACTATTTTTCCATCTGCTAAGACTACAATTTTGTCAACACACTCTAGGAAGCTTAGTTTGTGAGTTAGCATAATCACAGTTTTATCATTCCAGTTTGATTTAAGTGAGTTGATAATTTTTTCTTCACTATCTTTATCTAGACTTGCTGTAGGCTCATCGAGAATTAGGATATCATGAGGTTTTAGATATGCACGAGCAAGAGCTAGTCTCTGCGCTTGACCTCCAGATACTCCTATATTTTGTTCGCCAACTTCCGTATCTAAACCATTTGCAAGAGAGCTTATAAATTCATTTAAATCAGTGTTTTGTAAAGCTTGATTTATTTGTTCATCTGTAGCGTTGCTATTAGCCAATAGCAAATTATCCTTGATAGAACCTTTGAATAATGATGAGTTTTGTCCTAGCCACGAGATATTTCTAAGCCAAGTTTTTTCTTCAAGATTTCTTAGCTCAATATTGTTATTAACTAAGATATTACCTTGATATTTTATAAAACCAAGTAGAGTGTTTATTAGTGTGGTTTTACCAGCTCCACTGGCACCCACTATAGCTATTTTATCCTTATCTTTAATTTTTAGAGAAATATTATCAAGAGCTATTTTATCATCATATTTAACAGTCAGATCCTTGATGTTTATAGAGTTTACTTTATCGCTAAATATTTCGTTTCTTTCTTGATGAGATGGTTGCATCTCAAATATTTTAGCGATTTCTAGAGCAGCTCCAACTGCTTCTGCTTTGGCATGATAATGTGTACTAAGCTCACGTAATGGCATAAAAAATTCTGGAGCAAGTAGTAGTATAAATAAGCCACCTTGTAAAGTAATATTATCGATTGACCACCAAATATTATTCCCTGAGCCTGTATTTATGAAACCCATACCTAGATATATTGCTACTAATGCAATAGAAGCTGCGGCAAAAAGCTCTAATACGGCCGATAATAAAAAGGCAATTTTAAGAACTTTCATCGTACGGATTCTATAGTTATCAGAAGCTAGAAAAATAGATTGGCTTTGGTTTTTACTTCTATTAAAAAGCTTAAGTGTAGTTAGACCTTTGAGCGTATCTAGAAAAGTTAGACTCATTCTAGCAAGTGCTTTGAAATGCTTTTGGCTTTCAGATTCAGCGCCTAAACCAACTAATACCATAAAAAGTGGAATAAGTGGTGCGCTTATTAGTAGAAGGATTCCACAGACAATACTTTGAGGGAATATAAATACTAAAACAGCTAAAGGTAATAGTCCTGATAAAGTTATTTGTGGTAGAAATTTTGTTAGGAACCCAGTTAGTCCTTCGACTTGTTCCATCGCACTTGTAATTATATTTGCATTAGAAGTTTTGTTTAACTGAATTGGACCGAGTTGGTTTACATGAGCCAAGATATCTTCTCTAATTTGCTTTTTGACAATTGTCGCGGCTTTATAACTGACAATTTCTCGTAACCAAGCAAGAGCTGCTCTAATTATGACTATTAAAACAATAACTATAAAGTAGTTACTTAGTTGACCAAAGTTAGATTTATCGATGTATGCAGCATAAGAAATATGAGCTAATAAATATAATTGTCCAATTAGTAGTAAGCCGCTTAAAAAAGCTATCAATATAGTTAATTTAATCCATCTCTTAGCGGGATATGATATTTTTTTGAGCCATTTCCTAGCTACTTTTTTATCTTCTTGTGAAGCATCTGAAAGCATTTAGATATTTATTAAATTTAGTATTGTTTAGATTATAGCATAATCAGCTTAAACTTCTTAAACCTAGCTAAACTCGGCTCCAAAATATAGTAAATTTACAAGTTTTATGATAATTTCTATATTAACCAAATAAAGGTTAAGGGGAGAATATGCAAAATAAATATTTTTATTTATTAATAATAAGCTTACTAACATACTGATTATAGTATTACAGTACGATATAGATATTTATATATAAAAAATGATTTTGATAGTCATTTAAAACTAGTGAGAAAACGGAAAAATAAATCAACTAACATATATAATTACAAACAAAATTATTGAGATTTGTAATCTGATATGAAGTTGTAGATAAAAAAGTAAAAGGAGAGTTATTATGAAGAAAGTAGCTTTAACATTAATTACCACGATAGGTTTGTCTGTATCTCCTGTTTTTGCTAATGAAGTATTAACTAATACAACTACGCAAACAGATTCATACCAAACAGGTAAGAGACTAGGACAAAAGGTTGCACAAGTACAAACTAATATAAAAACTACTGCAGCTGAAGTTTCTAAGAAATTAGATAAAACTTCAAAAGATGTTGAAAAAGATGCTTCACAAGCTGCTGATACATTGGTAAATAAATCCGAAAATGCTAAAAAAATCCTTGATACAAAAGCTAATCAAGCTTCTCAATCATTAGGACAAATGGCAGATGATGCTGAGAAAGACACCTCGCAAGCTGCAACTACGATAGCTAATAAAGCCAAAGCTGCTCAGTCTAAGCTAGTCCAGCAAACAGATAAAAGTAAACAAGCATTAGAGAAAACGGTAACTAATAGCCAAGATAAAGTACAAAACTTTAAACAAGGTTTTGATGATGGTAGCGATAATACATTTTAGCTAAATAAATATTATGGTGATAGCTATATGAAGAACTTCCTTAGAAGAATTGTCAAAAATATAAATATCCCTCTTGTGATTTTTTTGTTACTTGTTGGAGCTTTACTGTTAGTAGCAAATATTAGGAGCGAGCCTATAAAAGTTGCTAAAGAGACAGTTAACAAAGCCGTTAATAATGTTTCAAAAACACTCAATAATGCTGCTACTAGTAATAACTCTGTAGATTAGGTTTTATCTAATTATAAATATTGTTGGGTTAATTTTTATCTGTGTAATTACTTTGTAAAGTAGATGAATATTCCAATATATCATTGATAAGCTTGAGGCAATTGCAAGACCATATACACCCCAATAAAGCGTAAAAACTACTCCTAGCAATATATTAATAGCAAGTGCAATATAGAAAGCAAAACATGTACTTTTCTCATATCCTGCCATATTTAGAATCGTAGCAACGCAACCAGATAGAACATTTACTATTTGCCCAACCATTAATATACAAAAGATAAAATATGATGCGGTATATTGTTTACCATACATTAAAGTAATTGGATATCCACAAATAATAATTCCTAAAATAGCAAATATTGAGAGTATAAAGATAATTCTAGTATAAGAGGTTATTTTATTTTGAAATTCTTTTCTAGAGCAGTTTTTATAATCATCAGCAATTTGTGATAGGACATTTGAATTAACCGCATTTAATACAAAAATAACTAATGCGCCAAGTTGTAGTGCTACACCGTAGAGAGCGACATCTGCGGGAGTTGCTAGTACTTTTAAGATTATGATATCGATTTGTGATAGTAATAATAATCCCCATTGCATTAGAGCAAATGAGATATTACTACCGATTGGCTTTGAGCTGGTGAAAGTATATTTTGATGTTTGGCTAAGCCAAATAGATGTTGTATATATTGTCATTATAATCATCATTGTACCAATAAGCAAAGCAGTATCTTTTATGTACAAAGACATAAAAACTATAGTCAACAAGAGCATTATAATTCGCAGACTAAGTTGAAGGAAGTTAGCAAGGATAACGACTCTTCTGGCAACAAAAAAAGATTGAAATATATTTGCCATAAAAAATGGTATAGCAAATAATAATGTAAAATTTTCTATTGAGTTATCATGGTGTTTAGAATGGTTATAAAAAAATATTATAGCAATTATTATAATTACTATAGTGAAGCCGCGCTTGAAATACCAGTTATGAACTAAAAAAGTTTCTTTGTTTCTTTGAAATTTATCGACTAATTCTGATTTACCCCAAGTGCGTGCTAAGATACCACCGCCACCCATTGTTGCGATTACAGCTAAAATAGTTGCAACTGTTACGCCAAAAATATAAAAACCATAATCGCTAATTGTTAGATGTCTGGCTAAAAGAATAGCAGTAATAAAGGCACATCCTTGACCTAGTGCCTGTACTGTCATAGTTTGTAAAGACTTAGATAGAATATGATTAGAAAGTATTTTTTTAATCAATTTGTTTTAGTATTGAATTACCTCTAAAAAGATTTTAACAGTAAAGTATAGATAATATAAGAATAATTTCTACTAGATTAATATGCTTGAGAGTTATTAAAAGTTTCTAATGCAAGAGCAAGAGATCCTTTAACACCTGTATTATCACCAAAAGATGCAGGAACTATAAATTTAGTCATATCTTTTAACGCAGGATAATCAAGATAGTTATTTAGGTATTTAGTAACATTTTTACGAATCATGTCAAATAAGATTGTCTTATGCATTACGCCGCCACCGAGAATAATTCTCTCAGGCGAAAATGAACATATATAGTTCACTATGGCTTTTGCTAAATATTCGGCTTCAAATTGCCACGCGATATGATCGTCATTAAGTGCGCTAGCATGAGCAACTTTCCATCTTTGATTAATCGCTGTGCCAGAAGCAAGTCCTTCTAAACAGTTACCGTGGAAAGGACAAGAGCCCTTAAACTCATCTAGAGGATTTTGTGGTATTAATAAATGGCCAATTTCTGGATGCATCGCTCCCTGAACTAGCTTGTTATTACAAATAATTCCACCACCAACACCAGTGCCAACTGTTAAATAAAGTAGATTTTCTAAGTCTTGAGCACAGCCCCATAGTTTTTCACAGATTGCTGCGGCATTTACATCTGTATTAAACCCGATTGGACCTGAGAAAATTGTCTTCACAGCATTGACAATATCAAAATTTTGCCATGCTATTTTTGGAGTGTTTGTAATATACCCATAAGTTTTCGAATTAGGATTAATGTCAATAGGTCCAAAGCATGCTAAGCCTATAGTTTTAATATCATATTTGTTTTGATAATCTTTTAGAACCTTTAGAACTTCAGACATTGTTTTTTCTGAGGTTGTTGTATCTGTGCGATGGCGCTCTATCACATTGCCATCAAAATCGCCAATCGTTGTAAAAAATTTTGTTCCACCAGCCTCTATACCAGCTAAATACATAAATCACTCTTTTTTCAATAAAACTAGATATAAAGATTTTAGCATTATTCACTAATAATATTTAGATTATTACTCTTTGAAAGAAATAAAAATAACAAATTTATCCGATTTACTTAATAACTGAAATTCCGCCCATATACTTGATAAGAGCATCGGGAACCATAATAGAACCATCTTCTTGTTGATAATTTTCAATAATAGCTAATAATGTTCTACCTACAGCCAAACCAGAACCATTTAGAGTATGGACTAATTCTGGTTTCTTCATACTTGGATTTTTGTGTCGAGCTTTCATACGACGAGCTTGGAAATCTCCACACCAGCTACATGAAGATATTTCTCTATAAGTATTTTGTGATGGGAGCCATACTTCTAAATCATAAGTTTTTTTAGCGCTAAAGCCCATATCACCAGTACATAGTTTCATCACTCTATATGGTAAGTTAAGTTTTTGTAAGACTTTTTCAGCATGTGATGTGAGTAATTCTAGAGATTCTTCACCTTTATCTGCAGTAGTGATATGTACTAACTCGACTTTCTCAAACTGGTGTTGACGAATCATACCTTTAGTATCACGGCCATATGAACCAGCTTCACTTCTAAAGCAAGGAGTGTGAGCTGTATAGTATCTAGGTAAAGTTTCTGTATCTAAAATTTCATCCCTTACTAGATTAGTGATTGGCACCTCTGCTGTAGGTATTAGACTATATTCAAAATCTCCCTCAAGCTTAAAAAGATCAGCAGCAAATTTTGGTAATTGTCCAGTACCATATAAACTATCATTATTGACTAGATATGGCACATATAATTCTTCATAACCATGTTTTTCTGTATGCAGATCAAGCATAAACTGTGATAGAGCGCGGTGTAGTTTAGCAATCTTATTTTTCAGGACCATAAAACGGCTGCCAGTAACTTTAGCAGCGGCTTTAAAATCAATCATTTTGAGGATTTCACCAATATCAGAATGATCTTTTGCAGGTGCTTCAGGATGAAACTCACGTGGAGTTCCCCATCTTCTTATTTCTACATTATCATTCTCATCTTTACCAACAGGGACGTCATCAGCAGGAAGGTTTGGCATTGATAATAGTGTTTGATTTATAGTATCTTGTAGGTCTTTGAGCTCTTTTTCAATAATTTTTAGTTCTTCATTAATTTGATTAACTTTAGCAAAGATATCACTAGTATCTTCACCTTTAGCTTTTTTTTGGCCTATTTCTTTTGAAATAGTATTACGTTGTGATTGTAGATCCTGAGTTCTTTCTTGAAGATGTTTTCTTTTTTGCTCTTGGGCTTCAAATTCGGCTATATCAAATTGATAACCTCTAGTTGCAAGCTTTTCAGCAACTTGTTGTAAATTATCCTTAATATATTTAGCATCAAGCATTTTATCTAAAATCCTTATTTTTCAAAGTTAAAAATAGTTTTACCAGTCATTTCTTTAGGTTGAGCTATACCCATGACATTAAGTAGAGTTGGTGCAATATCTGAGAGTTTACCATGCTCTAAAGCAACTTGAGCTTTTTTATGTCCTACATATATAAATGGCACAAGATTTGTAGTATGAGCTGTATGAGGTTTTTGTGTTTCTGGATTAACCATCATATCAGCATTACCATGATCTGCCGTGATAAACATGTTACCATCATGCTCAAGTATGGCATCTTTTAATCTGGCAATACACTTATCAAGATACTCAATTGCTTGCATAGCTGCTTCGTAATTACCTGTATGACCAACCATATCAGAATTAGCATAGTTACATACTATACAATCATATTTACCACTATTAATAGCTGCGACTAACTTATCTGTAACCTCTGGAGCTGACATTTCTGGTTGTAAATCATAAGTAGCTACCTTTGGTGAAGGAATAAGTATTCTATCTTCGCCTTCGAATTGTTCTTCTCTACCACCATTAAAAAAGAATGTTACATGTGGATATTTTTCAGTTTCAGCGATTCTTAGTTGAGTTTTATGATTTTTCATTAATACTTCGCCAAGAGTATTTATAGGCTGCTTAGGTGGAAATGCTACTGCACATTTAAGTTTTGAATCGTATTCTGTAAGCGTAGTGAAGTTTATATTCAAATGTTTTTTTCTTGGGAAATGATCAAAGCTTTCATCAGTAAAAGCATGTGAAATTTCTCTAGCTCTATCTGCTCTAAAGTTCATAAAGATAACACTATCATTATCTTGGACTTTTACAAGATGTCCATCTTTTTTGATACAAGTAGGTATAACAAACTCATCAGACTGATCACGCGCATACGATTGCTCTAGTGCTTCTAGTGCTGAGTCATAGATAAAATCAGCATTAGCGTTAACAATAGCATTATAAGCTTTCTCTACTCTATCCCAGCGATTATCTCTGTCCATTGCATAATACCTACCACAAACACTAGCGATATAGCCTAAGTTTAGATCTTGTAGTAGTTTATCTGCTTTTTTAATTGATTTTTCTGCGGAGCGTGGAGGAGTATCTCTACCATCTAAAAATGCATGTAAATATAATCTTTTGATACCTTTTTGTTTGGCGATTTTTATCATCTCAAAAATATGCTCTTCATGAGAGTGAACACCACCTGGTGAGAGTAACCCGATTAGGTGTAGATTAGAGTCATTTTTGATTACATTGTCAATAGCTGCACAGATTGCTTTATTATCACCAAAGGTTTTTTCTTCGATAGCTTTATCAATTTTTGTTAATTCTTGATAGACCACTCGACCACAGCCTATATTTACATGACCAACCTCAGAGTTGCCCATTTGGCTTCTAGGTAAGCCTACTTCCAAACTAGAGGCATTGATAAGTGTTTTAGGAAATTCTTGCCAAATACTATCCCAAGTTGGAGTGTTTGCGTTTTTGATAGCGTTAAAATAGTCACTATCACTATAACCCCAGCCATCTAGGATTACTAAAAGAGTAGTTTTTTTCATACATTATCCTCAAAAACTTTTAACTTTTGAAATTATTTTTTGATTCGCAAGCATAATTATAACTTTATATTTATAGTTTGTCTGCTTTGATACACGATTTTGCAGTGTTTTTAGATTTATGTATCTTAGTATTTATTAATCTTATTTATGTAAAGTTGTTTTTCTTATATAATTTATATAGCTTTTGTCTACTTTATATTTATTAGGATATTTTTTTCTATGAAAAAGAATAAGTTACCTGTACTTGATAAAACAAATACTCTAAACGCATTGATTAATACTTTTGCTGAAGAGCTAAGAAGTAAGGGCTTTGAGGGTGATATTCATTCTGACTATGCTTCAAGAATATCTTATATGGATAATAGTGTATATTTTGTCGTTCCTGAGCTTGTTGTATTTCCTTATGGTAAAAATGATGTAAATAGGATTTTTGCTTTGGCAAGTAAGCAAGAATACCGCGAAGTCAAATTCTCGCCTCGTGGTGGGGGGACAGGTACTGCTGGTCACTCATTATGTGCTGGAGTAATTGTTGATACGAGCCGTTACATGAATAATATCCTTGAGATAGATTTTGAAAATGAGTTTGTCAGAGTTGAACCTGGTGTGGTTTTAGATCAACTTAATGATACTCTAGCTGATTCAGAATACTTCTTTGCGCCTAATCTATCGCCGAGTAATCGAGCAACCTTAGGTGGTATGGTCAATACGGATGCTTGTGGTAAAGGTTCGAGAATTTATGGTCGTACCAGTGCCCATATTTTAGAGCTGGAATGTACTTTAGTGAATGGCCAGAAACTTACAACAAAGAAAATTAGTTTTAAAGATATTGATGAAGATAATTTAAGTGATGTTGAGAAAAATATTTATGCTACAGTTGTTGAACAAATAGTTGATAAATATGAACTAATTCAACAAAAGTTTCCTAAATTAAGCCGTTATTTAACAGGGTATAATTTAGCTAAGACATATGACAAAAGCGACAATACAATTAACCTTAGTTATCTAGTTTCAGGTTCCGAAGGAACTCTTGCTTTTGTTACGGAACTAAAGCTTAAGCTAACAAAAAAACCACAATATAAAGCACTATTTGCAATTTCATATAGTAGCTTTAATTTAGCATTACAGGCAGCTAGAGAATTACTATCTTTTGAACCTTCTGCTATTGAAACTATTGATAATAACATTGTTGAAATTGCTAAAGGCGATGAGGTTTATCATAAGATAAAATATATGCTCGAGAAGAATCGTTCAATTAATCTAGCAGCTATAAACTTTGTTGAATTTATTGCAGATACTCAGCATGAACTTGATAATAAAACGTCACGTCTAGAGAAGCAACTATTAGAGAAGCATGTAACTTTTCATCTTACAGAAAGCCAGGAAGACATGGATAACCTTTGGGAATTGCGTAAAAAAGGAGTTGGACTACTAGGTGCAATGAAAGGTGATCGTAAACCAATTCCATTTATTGAAGATACAACTGTTGCTCCAGAGATGCTTGCTGATTATATAAAAGAACTCACCGCATTATTGGACTCGTATGATGTCAAATACGGGATGTTTGGTCATGTTGATGTCGGTTGCTTACATGTCCGACCTGCATTAGACATGAGTTCTTCTGAGGATTTACAAAAGCTCAAGCAAATAACTAAAAAAGTCAGTGAGTTAGTTAAGAAGTATGGTGGTGTTCTTTGTGGCGAGCATGGTTATGGTTATAGAAGTGAGTATTTCAAAGATTTTTTTGGTGATAAACTATATGAGTCTTTAGGTCATATTAAAAAAGCTTTTGATCCTTACAATCAACTAAATCCAGGTAAGATTACAGTTCCTAATGGTAGTAGTGATAAGCTTGTCAAAGTTGATGGACCATTTAGAGGCTATGTTGATGAACAAGTTCCTAAACCAATGCGTCAGCAATTTTCTGGAGCATATAACTGTAACGGTAATTCACAGTGTTTAAACTATAATTTAGATACTGTTATATGTCCATCTGCTAAGTCTAGTAGAAACTGGTTATACTCGCCAAAAGGAAGATCGGCAGTATTACGTGAATGGCTGAATCAGCTTTCTGCAGCAGGATATTCAACGGTCGATGAAGTTATTAATACAGGTTTTGATAAACCAGAGGATTTCCTGGATGATTTTTCTCACCAAGTTTATGACTCATTAGATAAGTGTCTTGGCTGTAAGGCATGTGTCACAGGTTGTCCTATAAAAGTTGATATTCCGACAATGAAATCGCAATTTTTATATCACTATCATTCAAAGTATAAAAGACCAGGATTGGACTATTTTGTCAAATATAGTGAGGCTGTATTAAGAGTTAATTTATACATGCCAAAAATCTTCAATGATATTTTTAATACTCAATTTGTCAGGGCTGGGTTGGCTAATACAGCGGGATTTGCAGATACTCCACTTATTAGCTCATTGAATTTAAGAGCGCAACTAAAAAAAAGAGCTGCTCCAGAGTTTAATTTAGAGGAAATGAAAAAATTATCACCAGAGCAAAAGAAAAAAACTGTTTGTATTGTTCAAGATATTTTTACATCGCTATACGATACGCATATTGTTTTGACATTGTATGATTTCTTAACGGCTTTAGGTTTTAGAGTTTACTTTGCACCATTTAAGATAAATGGTAAACCAGCACATGTTAAAGGATTCCTTAAGTATTTTAAAAAACAAGCTCTAAAAGCTACAAAACTATATAATCAAATAGCTGAAACAAAAATAGAAATGATCGGTGTTGATCCTGCAATGACTTTAGTTTATCGGGATAAGTACCAAAAAGTTTGTGGTGATCAGGTAAGATTCAAAGTTAAATTAATTCAAGAATGGCTAGTTACAAAATTAGATACTTTACCAGTAATGCATACTATGCTTGATAAAGAGTTTAGCCTTTTTAATCATTGCACTGAAAAATCCTTATCAGCAATTTCTATAGTACAGTGGCAAAAGATTTTCAAACACTTTGGTGTCAAAACAAAAGTTGCTAAAGTTGGTTGCTGTGGTATGTCTGGAAGTTTTGGTCATGAAACTAAGCATATCGATATGTCAAAACATATATATAATTTAAGTTGGAAAGATAAAATTCAAGAGTGTGGTATAAGATCTGCTATTGCTACAGGTTTCTCGTGTCGCTGCCAAGTAAAAAGGATGGAGGGACATACAATTAAGCATCCTATAGAAATTTTAGAATTAAATCGAAAAAAAACAACAAAAAGTGTTGACACTGAGATTAGGATAAGTATAATTACCAACATTCGCCGGGTTGTTAGCTCAGTCGGTAGAGCAGCTGGCTTTTAACCAGTTGGTCACAGGTTCGAATCCTGTACAACCCACCATTTATTTCAAAATAAATTCTCTACAAAAACAAAATACTTATAATAAATTGAATAATGCAATTTGTTATCTTTTGAATATTTATATTTTTTTAAGAATTCTTTATAAAGAGAATATATAAGGTAATAGTTCTTTAGTATTAGTATCTAATCTATCAGTATCACTCATATTAGTTAAAATAATTGGGCAGTCAAGATTAAGATGTTCTGACATTATCTGTCGGCATGCTCCACACGGTGATATTGCTTTTTCTGTATCAGCAACTACTGCAATCTTAACGATATCATCTTTGCGATAACCTTGACTATAAGCATAAAATATAGCATTTCTTTCTGCACAAACAGATAAGCCTAGAATCGAAGTTTCAATATTTGCACTATTGATGATATTACCATCCTTCATAAGTAAGGCAGCCCCAACTTTAAATCCAGAAAATGGTGCATATGCATTATTAAAAGCTTCTTTTGCATATTCAATTAGTTGTTGATCTTGTTTTTGAGTCATTTTTTATTTATACCTTTTATTTAGCTGAAAAAATTATTTTCAATAGAGTGTTTAATTATCATCATGATATTGTACATACCTTCATCATATTTACTTTTGTCGATGTATTCAGAAGTAGTTCTTTTAGCAAGTACTGTGCATAGGCAGCTTGCCTCTAAACCAAATGTGGCACATACTGTAAATAATGCTGATGATTCCATTTCAAAATTAAGGACATTTAATTTACGCCATTCATTGAGAGAATTTATGAAATGTCTTCTAATATAACCACTATAATTATCTTTTCTATCTTGTCCAGGGAAGAATGTATCAGATGAACCAGTTATACCACAGTGGATTTTTTTATTAAGTGTCTGAGCTGAACGATATAGAGAAGTATTAAGACTGAAGCTTGCGACAGCAGGGTATTCAATTGGAGCATAGTGATATGAGGTTCCATCTAATCTTACAGACGCTGTACTTAAGATTAAGTCACCAATTTCAATATTTTCTTGAATTGCTCCACATGTGCCTACTCGTATGAATTTCTTAACGCCAATCATTGCTAACTCTTCTATACATATTGCTACTGATGGCCCACCCATACCTGTTGATATTACAATAACATTTTGGTTGGCAACTTTTGCTAGATATGAGGTATATTCTCGGTTAGATGCTAAGAAAGTAGCATCAGTATCTAACATTTTTGCTAAATATTCCGATCTTTTAGGATCGCCTGGAAGAATGGCAATTGTTGCACTGTTTATCATTTCTTCACTTAGTGCAATATGATAAAGAACATCACTTTTAGCAACACGTTTATTAGCAATATTTATATTACTCATAGAATTCTAGAACCAAAATATTTTTTATCTAAAAATAATTCTACTCTTATTGTATTTTAAATAGAATAAATCAACTATATTTTTTATAATTACCGCAAAAAATATTTTCTAAAGCATGATAAAACAACAATATGCAGATTTTGCAACTATCGAAAATTTTCTATTATGTGAAACTCCTAAGCAATGGATACACAAGGCTTTAGCAAATGTTGAGCTGATGCTCATAGATCATGCTCATTGTGAAATGAAAGCAGCATCTTCTGCGATGACATACATCTACAAGCATCCAGATAAGTATGATTTAGTTACCAGAATGTCAAAGATAGCTAGAGAAGAATTGGTTCATTTTGAACAGGTAATGCGTATCCTAAAAAAACGTGATATAGAATATAGGGCTATAACCGCTTCAAGATATGCTAGTCAATTAATCAAGGCTGCTAGAACAGATAAAGAAGGGCGTTTTATAGATGCTTTGATAATTGGAGCTTATATTGAAGCGCGTTCTTGCGAAAGATTCGCAAAAATTGCACCGTTTTTAGATGAAGAATTACAAAAGTTTTACAATGGTCTCTTAGAATCTGAAAAAAGGCATTTTACAATATATCTTCACTTCGCAGAAAAATATTCATCAGTAGATATTGGAAAGCATATAGCAAGAATAGGTGAAGTAGAAAAAGAACTTATACTATCTACTGATAGTGAGTTTCGTTTTCATAGTGGTATTTAAAACTTCAAAATTTTTTGTTATTAGCATTTCTAGTATTTATAATTCTATATTATTAGATAATTGGTAATTTCCACTTATAAATTATTGACATAATTCTCACTGTTAAACCAATGCCTATTATCAGTGACGCGCTTATGTATAAATTTATATCTAAATATATAAATATGATATTCATTGCACCGACTATTGCTGCGACAGATGCATATAATTCAGCTTTAAAGGCAACAGGGATATCATTACAGATCATATCGCGCATTATTCCACCAGCAACGCCGTTAAGTATTGCGATAACAATACCAACAATCAGAACACTAAAAAACTGCATATGAAAAACTTGTGTACAAATTTGATGTGCTATACTGCTACCAATATAGGCAAAAGCAATTAGACCAATTGAATCGAGAATCAAAAATACTTTATAAAACTTATTAATATATTTTTGCGTGAAAATAGCAATAATTGAGAAAAATAGGCATATCACAATATAGTGCGGATAAAGTATAATAGTTACTGGTAAATTACCTAATAGAACATCTCTAACAACACCACCTCCTAAAGCTGTTGTAAGTGCTATTGCAACAACCCCAAAAGCATCCATGTTTCTACGAGACGATGATATAACACCAGTCATACTCTCAGCAATTATGCCTAAAAGAAACATAACTGAAAAAATAAAAGGTCCAGTGATACCGACGTGATACATATGTTATTTCCGACAAGCTAAGTTGGCTATATTTTAGAGATTATTTTTAGAATTTAAATGATTTTTTGATACTAATTTTGCTGAAATATTTGTAGAATTTTTCTCTTTTAAAATATCAAAGCCTTCAAGACTATATTCAGCTGTTTTTTCAGTCTCAATATATATTAATGTTTGGTCTAGGATATGTCGATTTTCTAGTATTGACTTTAGTGCTAGTGGGACAATATTCTTATTAAATGGCGGATCTAAAAAGATAATTAAGCGTGAACTTGGGACATTTAAATTAGCGAGAGCTTTGATGCTATCTATTTTATATATTTCAAAATTTTCTATAGCGAGAGTTTTAAGATTTTCTTTAATTTGTAGTAGTGCTTTAAAATTAAGTTCATAAAAAATTGCTTTAGCAGCACCACGTGAGATACTTTCTATCCCTAAACTACCGCTACCAGCAAAAGCATCGATACAAATACTATCATGGATAAATGGACTTAACCAATTAAAAATCGTTTCTTTTAGTTGATCAGATGTTGGTCGTAAACCATTAGCGTTTGGAAACTTCAATCTACGATTTTTATATTTACCAGCAATCACACGGATAGAATTGGTTTTCACTTATTCAATATCTCCGACCATTACTGTTATGAGTTTATTAGTTTGGACTGCTAAGAAAGCTTGATGTATCTCTTCAGCAGTGACACAACAGATATTCTCAACATAGTTATCAAAGAAATCTAAAGGTAGATTCTTGTTTGCTATAGATGAGAGCATATTTAGTTTAGAACTATTTTTGACACAGCTAAGTAAATGAGTACCTTCAATATGTTTTTTAGAGTTTGCTAGAGTCTGTTTATCTATAGTAGTGCTAATAAAGTCATTATAAACATCGTTTATAGTTGCTAGAGCTAAAGAGGGGTTACTAGTCTGTGCAGATATTACAAAGCTACCATAATCGGGATTGACATTTGCTGTACTAGCAATATTATAAACTAAACCAAGTTCTTCACGGACTTTATTAAAAAGTAAAGAGTTAAGTCCGCCCCCACCAAGTATCTCATTGCCAAGTTTTAATGGAAAGTATAATGGATCTTCAATATCTATAAGCAGCTGATGTCCTAGTAAAATTGCTGTTTGTTTACTTGGGAAGCTTTTTTTTATAGTCAATTGTTCATTTGCTTTCTGAGAAAAATTTTGGTTATTTTGTTGACCTTTAGCCAAAAAGCTCACTAGCTGCTTAGAGATATTTTCTGCTTGAGTCTGATTTATCGCACCGACAAGACAGATATTTGCATTATCAGCGCAAATATATCTATCAAAGAATTCTTCGATGTCTTTAGTATTAATATTACTAATAGTTTCTTTATAACCTATAGTAGGGTAACTATATGGATTATTGCTAAAAAGATTTTTTGAGAATTCTAGTGATGCTAAGTAATTAGGTTGTTGATTTAAATAATCAATGTGTGTTAGCGTTTGAACTCTTTCTCTTTCTAAGATATTAGCGTCAAAACTAGGTATTGTGAAAATTTCTTCTAATATCTTAAGGGTATTGTCAATAATGCTACTATCGTTAAGAAGGCGTATTTTGATATTAAAAAATTCTTTAGTAGTTTCAGCATGAATTGATATTCCGTTATCGGTAATTTTATTTATTAGTTCTTGCTCACTAGAATTTTGTGTCTTTGTTGCAAACATACCTACGGCTAAATCAGCTAAACCATTTAGCTTACTATCAAAAGCTGAACCAGCTCTGAAATTAAGTTGAATATCTAACATTGGTAAGTTGTGGGATTCTTGAAAGTATATGGGTGTATTATCAATATTAAATTTATAGATCATGATTTTTTAATCCCTTAATAAATGTAGAGATGCAAGGTTTTGTTTATCAAAATATCTATCAAGTACACGATTAATGTCACTAACTGTTACATCATAAAGTTTCTCAAGGTATTTATAGTAGTCAACATCTAGGTTAATACTAGCTAAAGAACCTATCAGATTTGCTTGAGTTTCGAGTGAATCCATGGCAAATACTTTATCAGCTTTGATAGTTACTTTTGCTCGATTAAGCTGCTCTGTAGTAATACCTTTATTCCTAAGCTTAGCTATAATACCTTGTATTTTGTCTTCGATACCATCTAGCTCTTGAGCATGATTCGCTATAGCTGTAATTGTGAAAATATCTTCACCTTTTATAAATGGTGAATACTCACTATTGATATGACAACATAGATTTTCTTCTCTTACTAGCTGTTGTTGCAGTATTGATGCATCAGCATTACCAAGGATATTATTAAGAACTAGTAGGGCAAACGGATCATTATCTTGATAATCTGTGGTTAGAGAAGGTGTGATATATCCTAATATTAATGCGGCAGTATCATTTGGTGATTTTTTTACTTTTAAATGTCTATGACCAATATTAATTAAGCTAGGCTCTTTTTTTGTAGCAATTAGTTGAGATTTTGGGATACTAGCAAAATAATCCTTAGCCATTGATAATGCTGAAGCTGTATCAATGTCTCCAACTAAAACAATACTTGAATTATTTGGAGCATAATTTTGTTGATACCATTTTTTGAGATTATCAAGAGTATAGTTTTTAATGTCTTCACGCCAGCCAATAACAGGAGTGTGACGCGAGTTTTTTTGATACGCAAGTTGCATAAATTGTTCAAAAGCATAACTAAAAGCTTTATCATCAACCCGTAAGCTTCTCTCTTCTAAAACTACCTTCTTTTCTGGCATAAACTCATTTTCATCAAACAATAAATCACTCATTCGTGATGATTCTATAGATAAGCTTAATTCGAGATTTTTCTTATGCCAAAACTGGTAATATGCAGTGTAGTCAAAGCTTGTGAAAGCATTTTGGATACCGCCATTATTTTCAACTATGCTATTTAACTCCTCTTTTGAATATTTGTTTGTACCTTTAAACATCATATGTTCAAGCATGTGAGATATGCCAGTAAGTTTTTCAGGCTCGTATATTGAGCCAACTTTATACCATATTTGTGCCAAAACCACAGGTGCTCGTATATCTTTTTTTATATAGATATCTAAATTATTATTTAGGGAATATTTTTCGATACTCATATTATTTTTATGTTTCTTTTGATTTTATAAATAAATATATTAACAATATTAGCGCTATAACAGTTGGCCCTGCAGCACCAAGTATTGGTGGTAAGTGTAAAATTAGTGCAATAGGACCAAATATTTGGTTTATTATAAAAAATGCAAAACCAAAAAAAGCTCCAAGTAAAAGCTTAAGTATAAGTGTTGATGATCTCGTTGAACCAATACTAAGAGGCACGGCAAGTAGAATTAGTATCATCAAAGATAATGGCTGGAAAACTTCTTGCCAAAATTTTAAAGATATCGAATCTTTAGCTTGACTATTTGAAAGCATATAGCTGGTAAGTTGAGAGAAATTTAAATAATTATTATCATTTATGGTAATGACTTTGGCTACTGAAATAGGTAATGGATTTGACCATACAGCGTTAGTCATATTTGTGACTATATCAATATGTTTTTGACCATCACTAGCAGGAAAAATAATTTTTCTTATATTAAAAACATTAGCTGAAGCATCGTTAATATAAGTTGCACTTTCTGCGTAACGGATTTCTCTAACCTTATTATCTTGCACCATAAACTTTCTGATCCCATAAGCTTTGCCATTAGTAGGTTCTATATTAGCAATATTCATAAAGCCATCAGGAGTTTTAAACCATAGATCATGAGTATTGTATGTGACCATATTAGTATCTACTTGGCGTTGTAAAATTGGGGCTATGTAGCCACCAAAAACCATAGTTGTTACAGAGCCTATTAGACCAACTAAAATTACACCTTTAGCGATTTGAGCTGTAGAACGACCAAAAGATCTAAGTACAATTATCTCTGAATTATTTGCAAGTAAACTTAAACCCATAAGAGCACCAACCATCGCACATGCCGGTAGTAGTGTATATAAGATACCTGGAAGTTGAATTAATGTATTGATAATAAGTTCAAAATTACTTACATTCGCAGTATTGTTACTTACTTGAGCTAAGTATGTAAAGATAAAAAATAAAATACAGAAAATTATACTAACTATTAGAAAGCTGCTAAATACGGTCCTAAAAATATAACGATCGATACGATTCAATAGCATTATTTTTCCCTCTTAGAAGATCCATTATCTTTTCTAATTGTTCTAACAGCAAAAATTGTAAAAAAGATATGAGGCAACCAAAAACCTATCCATACAGGTACACTACTATTTGCCATAAGAGTATTAATAAACATATTTGTACATAAGTATATAGCTAATACAACTACTGATGGTAAAAGCTTAGCATATTTATTTTGCCTTGGTCGTAGGCGACAAAGAGCAAGAGCTAAAAGTGAAGATACTATCACTGATATTGCGTTATTAATGCGTCCCAAAAATTCTGCTTTATATGCAGTACCATTATTTTTATCATTAAAGTTTTCTATTAGAGTATGCATATATAGTCTATCTACTCTATCATGATTATAATCACGGTCAGAATTATCAAATATCGTATATATAGCTTTTTTAGCATTATCATAGCTATACTCAGAGTTTTGGGAATTTTTTGTATAAATATTCACATTCATAAAATCTATATAAGCAGCGGTTTTATCAGAGACAATTTTTGCAGTTGGTGCAGTCATAACTTTATACTCGCCATCTTGTGGAGTATTTTGATATAAAAAAACGTCTGACAAAGTATTTCCTGACTTATTACCAATATAAATAATTTTACCATCAGGGGCTTTGATTATTTTTTGATCAGTTATTGATGATAGAAGAGCTTTGGCAGATAAAGAAGCTCTGTAAATATCTAAAGTTTGTTTTGAAAGAGGGTTTAAATACATCACTGTTATAAGCGTTATTATAGTCAATGCAACTACAGGCTTTAAAGTATTTTTGACTATTTGCATCCAAGTGATACCACCAGCTATAGTTACAAACATTTCATTATTAGCGAAGTATTTACCAAAACAAATGACTATTGCCAGAAATATTGCAATAGGAGCAACTAAGCTTACATTTTCTGGTATTGTTAATATAACAAATTTAACAATTGAATCGATTCCTAAACCCTGTGAATAGGCTTCTTGGAAGAGTCTAATTAGTAGATTAGCTGATACTATAGATATTATAAATAATGTGATAGATGTAAAGGTATTAACTATATCTTTATTGTAATATTTTTCAAGAATCAAGGTATGCCACTATGTATTTATAATAATAACGCTGCTAGCAATTTTATATTTTTTATTAGCAAAAGTCAGTAGATAACGTTACTAGCTTTTAAATTTAATGCGTTAAAATGTCTTTTTTGTTATTATATTTGGGAAATCATTATTAATAGATCTAATGGAGCTTTAATGAAAATAGTTGTAAATAATCAATCGACATTAGCTGCTGAGCTAATGATAGTTGCTCAAGAAAACTTACAAAAGCTAGTTGAGCAAACAAAATGCCCAAATTCAAAAGCATTGCTTGATAGAAGAATTTTTAAAGCAAAGTCTGGCGAAGTTTTGCCTTTATTACATGGTGATAAAATAGTTATCCTTTTAGGTTTGGGTCTAAGGCAAGATTTTATTGCTTCTGAGTATGACAAAATTATTGCTAAAGCTGCAGAACAACTTAAAAAATTGGCTATCAAAGAAATTTCTGTAGATATTGATTATGCGTTTGAAAATGATAATGTTAAGCAGTTTACTTTAGATACAGTTAGAGCTTTAATATCTGAAACTTATGTTTTTGATCAATTAAAAACTGAGAAAGAAAATTATTCATTAGAACAAATTGAACTAGTTTACTCAGGTGATCAGGACATAGAAGACTCAGCAAAAATTGGTTCAGCTATTGCTTGTGGTCAAAACTATGCAAAGGATTTACAAAATCTTCCAGCTAATATATGTACTACTGATTATATGCTAAATGAAGCAAGAGAGCTAACATCAAAATATGCAACATTTAGTCTTGATTACCTTGATCAAGATGCTATGGCAGAGTTGGGTATGGGATGTGCTTTAGCTGTAGGTCGTGGTTCTTATATGTCTAATTATACTGTGTGTATGGAGTATAAGGGTGGTAATGAAGGTGATGCTCCTATAGTCTTAGTTGGTAAAGGCTTAGTTTTTGATAATGGAGGCATTTGTATCAAACAAGCAGCTGGTATGGATTCGATGAAAATGGATATGGGCGGTGTCGCAGCTGTAATGGGAACTATGAAAGCTATAGCAATGCTAAATCTACCAGTAAATGTTGTTGGAGTTATGGGGCTTGCTGAAAATGCTGTTGATGCAAGATCTTATCGACCTGGTGATGTGCTTAAGAGTATGAAAGGTATCACTGTAGAGGTTAGTAATACAGATGCCGAGGGTAGGCTAGTGTTGTGTGATACGCTTACATATATTGGTAAATATAAGCCTAAGGCAGTGATTGATTTAGCAACATTAACAGGTGCTATGATTATTTCTTTAGGAGATGCCTATTCTGGGATGTTTGCTAATAGTGATAAATTAGCTAATAGCCTTGAACAAGCAGCTAATGCTTCTAATGATTTAATTTGGAGATTACCTTTACATAAACCATATCTCAAAAAAATAGAAAGTAAAGTTGCCGATATGGATAACTGTGGTCGTGATAGATCTGCCGGCTCTATAGTCGCAGCATTATTTTTATCAAAATTTACTGAAGACTATGAATGGGCACACCTTGATATTGCTGGCTCTGCAATGGGAGATTTTGCAAGCTGTAAAGCCTCAGGCAGACCGGTTCCATTATTAGTTCATTATCTGATATCTCAAGCGAAATAGTAAATTCTAATACTTATTTCTGGCATATTTTTTCTTATATGGTAAAATAGTTCTGTAATTAAATTCATACTCTTTAGATTTTAATTACGGAGATCAAAAAATGTTAAGAATTACTCAGCAGGCAATCACTTTTGATGATGTATTGCTATCACCTAGATATTCAAATGTTCTTCCTCATCAAGTTGATTTGAAGACAAATATAACTAGAGATATTCAGTTAAATATTCCTTTAGTATCTGCAGCTATGGATACGGTTACTGAGTCACGCCTAGCTATTGCGATAGCCCAGGAAGGTGGTATTGGTATTATTCATAAGAATATGTCTATTCAAGCCCAAGCCCAAGAAGTTAAAAAGGTAAAAAGATTTGAAAATGGAATGGTGATTGATCCCATTACCATTAAACAAGAAAGCTCAATTAAAGAAATCATGCAACTAGCTAAAGAACATAATTTCTCTGGTTTTCCCGTTGTTGATGATAATAATAAAATCATAGGTATTGTTACAAGGCGTGATTTTAGATTTGCAAAAGATTTAGATGAACCTGTTAGCTCTATTATGACACCTAGAGAAAAACTTGTAACAGTGCCTGAAGATGCTTCTCAAGGAGCGATTAAAAAGAAACTTCATGAGCATAAAATTGAGAAGTTGCTTGTAGTTAATGAACAAGGCGAGTTGGTCGGTCTTATTACAACAAAAGATATCGAAAGATCACAAAATAAACCAAATGCTTGTAAAGATTCTCTTGGGCGTTTGAGAGTTGGCGCTGCTGTTGGAACCGCTGCTAATACTAAAGAGCGTGTTGCAGCATTGGCAGCTGAAGGAGTCGATATTATTGTTGTAGATACTGCTCATGGACATTCACAAGGTGTGTTAGATACAGTTAAGTGGGTTAAAGAGAACTATCCACATATTCAGGTTATCGGTGGTAATATCGCTACAGCAGAAGCTGCTAAAGATCTAGTCAAAGCTGGTGCTGATGCTGTCAAGGTTGGTATTGGACCTGGCTCAATCTGTACTACCAGAATTGTTGCTGGTGTTGGTGTACCACAAATTACAGCGATAGCTAATGTTGCAGAGGCATTAAAAGGAACTGGAGTGCCTGTGATTGCAGATGGCGGTATTAGATATTCCGGTGATATTGCAAAAGCTATAGTTGCTGGAGCATCTGTAGTTATGATTGGAGGGCTTTTTGCAGGTACTGAAGAATCACCAGGGGAGGTTGAGCTTTTCCAAGGTCGCTCTTATAAATCATATCGTGGTATGGGTTCTCTTGGTGCTATGGAGAAAGGCTCATCTGATAGATATTTCCAAAGTGAAACAGAGGCGAAAAAGTTTGTTCCAGAAGGCGTTGAAGGCAGAGTACCATACAAAGGTTTATTATCTGCAGTGATTCATCAGCTAATAGGTGGTCTGAAATCTAGTATGGGCTATACTGGCTCAAAAGATATCCAAACAATGCGAACAGAACCGACATTTGTACAAATTACAGGTGCTGGATTTAATGAATCGCATGTACATAACGTCACGATTACTAAAGAACCACCTAATTACCAGTCTTAAAACCTCTTAATTATGATTTTAATAAGTTATAATCTATTAAATTTTACTTAATATTTAATAACTCAATGTCTGAAGCGATACTTTTTCTAAATGGTAAAGTAGATTTGTGTTTTTGTGAGAAATATATCGAAGATAATTTTGCAAAACTTGATATATTTTGTGCTGATGGGGCTTATCAAAAAGTTAAAGAATCATTACATTTAAATTCAAAAATAAAAAAAGTAATTGGAGATTTTGATTCATTTACTTTATCAGAAGATGGTTTGTTTTTAATTGATACTGATCAATATTCGACTGATTTTGAGAAATCTTTGAATTATTTAATCTCTCTTGGGGCTTTAAAGGTTTTTGTATTTGGCGCTTCTGAGGGTGAGATGGATCATTTTTTATGCAATATTAGTATTGCTAAAAACTATAAGCAAAAGATAGAGATTGAGTTTATAGATATTTATTCAAGATACTTCTTTATACCTAAAAAGTTTGCTGTAAGCGGTGTTGTTGGTAAGATGTTTTCTGTTATGCCTTTTGGATATGCAGAAAATATATATTATAATGGTTTAAGGTATCCTTTAAGCGGCGAGAGCTTAAGTATAGATACTAATACAGGTGCAAGAAATTATGCTACAGAGGATAAGGTTGAGATATCTTATTCAAGTGGAGATATTTTGTTGTTTATATCACATAGAAAATATAAGGATAGATTAGATGCTATTTTGTGATGATTCTAAAAAATATTTGAAAGAGCAAAATATAAACTTAAAAAATGAATTTGACAAAGATGATAAAAGAGTTGAGAAGTTCTCTCTAAAACATCAAAACATATATTTTGATTATTCAAAAAATCTTATTAATGATTATATTTTAAAGTCTCTTTTAGAGTCTGCAGAAAAATCTAGTCTTAAAGATAAAATTAAACAGATGTTTAATGGTGCTAAGATTAATTCTACTGAACACAGAGCTGTTTTACATACGGCGTTGCGCGATTTGTCTAGTACGCCATTAATTGTTGATGGGCAAGATATTCGTCAAGAAGTAACAAAAGAAAAGCAGCGTGTAAAAGAGCTTGTTGAAAAAGTGGTATCTGGTCGATGGCGTGGATTCTCTGGTAAAAAGATTACTGATATTGTAAATATTGGTATTGGTGGCTCAGATCTTGGACCTAAAATGGTGGTTAGAGCATTACAACCTTATCATTGTACAGATTTAAAAGTTCACTTTGTTTCAAATGTTGATGCTGACTCGCTATTACAAGCACTACATGTTGTTGATCCTGAAACTACTTTGTTTATCATAGCTTCAAAATCATTCTCAACTGAAGAGACTTTGTTAAATTCTATTTCAGCTAGAGAGTGGTTGTTAGATCATTATGAGGATGAAAAAGCTGTAGCTAACCATTTTGTTGCAATATCGAGTAAGTTAGACAAAGTTAAAGAATTTGGTATAGATTTAGAGCATTGTTATAAAATGTGGGATTGGGTTGGCGGTCGCTATTCATTATGGTCATCAATTGGGATGTCGATAGCTTTTGCTATAGGTTATGATAATTTTGAGAAATTACTAGCTGGAGCGTACTCAGTTGATAAACATTTTAAAGAAACTGAATTTAGCAAAAATATTCCTGTGATTATGGCATTGCTGGCAAGTTATTATAGCTGTACGTATAATAGTCAGTCACAAGCGTTACTTCCTTATGACGAGAGACTTTGTTATTTTGTTGATTATCTTCAGCAAGCAGATATGGAAAGTAATGGTAAATCAGTAAATATTGCTGGTGAAACTGTCAATTATCAAACTGGAGTTGTACTTTGGGGTGGTGTTGGTACTAATGGTCAGCATGCTTTTCATCAACTTTTACATCAAGGTAATATTTTTATACCCGTTGATTTTATTGCTATTGCAACTAGTCATCATAATTATGATAACCATCAGCAGGCTTTACTTGCTAATTGTTTTGCACAGTCACAAGCACTAATGTTTGGACAATCATATGATATGGTTTATAATGAGCTGTTAAAATCTGGTTTGAATGAAACTCAAGCAAAAGAGCTTGCGGCTCATAAGGTTATACCAGGTAATAGACCAAGTACAACAATTTTACTTGATGAGCTAAGTCCATATAGTCTTGGTGTCTTGATTGCTTTGTATGAGCATAAAATATTTGTTCAGGGTGTGTTATGGGACATCAATAGCTATGATCAGTGGGGTGTTGAGCTTGGCAAAAAACTTGGTAAAAATATATTAAAAGCTATGAATGATGATTCATCTGATGAGTATCAAAATTTAGATGATTCAACTAGACAGTTAATAGCGAAGGTAAAAAATAAATAAATGATTATAAGTAAAAAGAAAGGCTTCTCTTTAGTTCAGACTATGGTTGTTATTGCTATCATGACAATACTTATGATGGCGGCAATTAGCTCGTTTACTTTTTACTATAAGACTTTTGCTGAAACACGCTTAACTAATTTACAAAAGTTAATAGAATATGGTGTCATTAAAGCTCGTACTGATAATAAAACTGTTATTGTATGCGCAGCGACACCAGATAGTTTTGATGGAACTGGTAAGTTAGATGGAAACAGTTTTGCATGTGCAAACTCAACTTCATGGGTTGATGATCCTATCGTAGCATTTGAGAGCGCTGATGGAACTGATATTTATAATGGTGCTGAAGATACAATAATAGCTAATATGCCACAAGGACATGGTGGACATATCTATGTTAACCTGGCAGGAAATCCTAGTTCTATAAGGATTAATCCAAATGGATTTATGGCAACAGGTAATGGTAATATCACTTATTGTGATAAATCAAATAAGTATCAGGCAGCACTGATTACAAATCTAGTTGGTAGGGTGGTTTATACTGATAGCCCTACTAAAGATGGTGGCGGATTGTATACCTGCGAATAGTTTTATGTTTTGTTATAAAAGGAGAATATAATAATGGCAAATGATAGAGTACCTATGACTCCAGCAGGAGAACAAGCTTTAAGAGCTGAGTTAGACAAGCTAAAAAAAATAGAAAGACCAGCAATTATTGAAGCTATAGCAGAGGCTCGTGATCATGGCGATCTAAAAGAAAATGCTGAATATCATGCTGCTAGAGAAAGACAGGGTATCATCGAAGGTAGAATTAAAGATATCGAATCAAAGTTATCTAATGCTCAAGTAATTGATGTTACAAAAATTCAAGCAAATGGCATGGTAATTTTTGGAGCTACAGTTACAATTATGAATGTTGATACTGAAGAAGAAACCACCTATAAAATAGTTGGCGAAGATGAAGCTGATATAGATAATCAAAAAATATCTGTTGTTGCTCCTTTAGCTCGCGCTCTAATAAAAAAAGAAGAGGGTGATGAGATTACTTTAGATACGCCTAAAGGTAAAGTTACATACGAAATTGTAGCTGTAGAATATAAATAACCTAAAAATCTAATCTATATTTCTTTACAAGAATTTTTATGAAAAAAATTATCGTCAAGGGCGCAAAAACCCACAACCTAAAAAATATTGATGTTGAGATACCACGGTATAAGCTAACTGTTATCACAGGATTAAGTGGCTCTGGTAAATCTTCATTAGCTTTTGATACTCTATATGCTGAAGGGCAAAGAAGGTATGTTGAGTCATTATCTTCATATGCAAGACAGTTTTTGTCGATGATGGATAAACCAGATGTTGAGCATATAGAAGGCCTTTCTCCAGCTATTTCAATAGATCAAAAAACAACATCTCATAATCCAAGATCTACAGTTGGAACTGTAACAGAGATATATGATTATCTGCGAGTGTTTTTTGCACGAGCTGGTACACCAAAATGTCCGATACATCAAATAGAATTGAAGGCTCAAACTATCAGCCAAATGGTTGATAAAATTTTGGAATTTGATGAAGATTCAAGATTGATGATACTAGCACCAATTATTTCTCAAAAAAAAGGTACACACCATACTTTATTAGATAAGATATTAGCACAAGGATATGTTCGTGTGCGTATAAATGACGAGTTTTATAACCTTGATGAAGATTATCCTGAATTGGATCGTTATAAAAAACATAATATTGATGTCGTTATTGATAGATTTAAACCCAAAAAAGAGAACGAACAACGTATCGCTGAATCAATAGAAACAGCTTTAGACCTTGGTAATGGTATTGTTAAATTAGCAGATATGGCAAATCAAACTGGCGATGATATCTTATTTTCATCAAAGCATGCTTGTCCTTTGTGTGATTTTGCACTTAAAGAATTATCACCAAGAATTTTTTCTTTTAACAGTCCGTTGGGGGCTTGTAGTAGTTGTGATGGACTTGGTGTTAAAGAATTTTTTGATGAGCAAAAGGTTGTTATAGATCCATCAATTTCACTTAAGCATGGAGCTATAGTTAAGTGGAATAAAACTAATCAATACTATTTTTCTCAATTAGAGTCTTTAGCAACACACTACAAATTTTCTTTAGATGAGCGGTTTGAGAAGCTACCTAAAAGAATTCAAGAAATAATCTTATATGGTTCTGGTGATGAGGCTATCGTAATGAGTGTTGATTCTATCAGAGGAGGTAGACAAACTCGTATTAAACCTTTTGAGGGTGTTATACCTCATTTTGAACGCAGATATTATGAGTCTGACTCAGATATGGTTAAAAAAGATCTTTATGAGCTTATGAGTAACCTTGAATGTAAGTCTTGTAATGGTGCGAGAATTAATGAATATGCACGCAATATATTTATTGCTGATAAAAATATAGCTGATGTTTGTGCTTTGCCTATTGATGAGTTATTAAAGTGGTTGGATAGTCTAAAGTTTGTCGGTCAACAACAAGTTATCGCAGAGAATTTACTCAAAGAGATTAAACTAAGAGTAGAGTTTTTAGCAAATGTTGGGCTAGAGTATTTAAGCTTAGCAAGGCAAGCTGATACTCTCTCTGGTGGTGAGGCTCAGCGTATTCGTTTAGCAAGTCAGATAGGCGCTGGTCTTGTTGGTGTGATGTATATATTAGATGAGCCATCGATCGGTCTTCATCAAAGGGATAATCAACGTTTGCTTGATGCTTTACATAACCTTAAAAATCTAGGTAATACTGTAATCGTTGTTGAGCATGATGAGGATGCGATTCGTCAAGCAGATTATATAATCGATATGGGACCAATGGCAGGTGTACATGGTGGTGAGGTAGTTGCTGCTGGTGGTTATGAAACGATACTCAAGAGTAAAAAGTCTTTAACTGCAGATTATTTAAGTGGTCGTAGAAAAATTGAAGTTCCAAAAACTAGGCTAAAAGCTAGTAAAAATCGTTATCTAGAAATAAGTGGTGCGGTCGGTAATAATCTTCAAGGAGATAATCTTAAAATCCCTCTAGGGGCATTGACATGTGTGACAGGTGTCTCAGGGTCAGGTAAATCAACGCTGATAAATAGAACTTTATATCCTTTGGCTTCTCGTTTACTAAACAGAAGTATTTTAGTACCAATGCAGTATACCTCACATAAAGGTTTTAATCACCTTGATAAGGTTATAGATATTGATCAATCACCAATAGGTAGAACTCCACGCTCTAATCCAGCAACTTATACGGGAGTGTTTACACCCATACGCGAATTATTTGCTGCAACATCAGAAGCTCGAGCTAGAGGATATAGTGCTGGAAGATTTAGCTTTAATGTTCGTGGCGGAAGATGTGAAGCATGTCAAGGTGATGGCGTTATAAAGGTAGAGATGCATTTTCTCGCAGATGTTTATGTTGCTTGTGATGTTTGTCAAGGCAAGCGTTATAATCGCGAAACTTTAGCGGTGCAATACAAAGGTAAAAATATTTACGAAGTATTGGAGATGACTGTCGAAGAGGCACTTGAATTTTATGATGCAGTACCAAGTATTAAGACTAAGCTGGAAGCTTTGATGAACGTTGGACTGTCGTATATTAAGCTAGGACAAAGTGCTACTACTCTTTCTGGTGGTGAAGCACAAAGAGTTAAATTAGCAAAAGAGCTATCAAAACGTTCAACTGGTAAAACCTTATATATATTGGATGAGCCGACCACTGGTTTACATTTTTATGATATTCATCAACTTCTAAAAGTAATCATGGATCTGCGTGATAAAGGTAATACTGTTGTAATTATTGAACATAATTTAGATGTGATAAAAATGGCAGATTGGCTTGTTGATTTAGGTCCAGAAGGTGGTAGTAAAGGAGGGCAGATAATTTTTGAGGGAACTCCAGAGGATATAATTAACTGTAAAAAATCATACACTGGTAAGTATCTTAAAGATTTACTTTAGCTAAACTAAGATATTGGTACGCTGTTTAAATTATTAGGTCTATAAAATACTACATAAACTAAAATCATTAAAAGCCCGATAGAGTATATAAATTGAACTGCTGCAAAAGCTGATAGTGATATTATTGAATTAAAATCAATATGACTAATTCCTGAAAAAGTTGCTAGAACTATTCCAACCCAAGAAATCGCAAATGCGTTTGTAAGTTGGATTATTGAACTATTAATAACAGTTGCCGCACTCATATAATTATCATTTTGTATAGAATTATATATCCCAGCATTACTAATCATCGTGAACATACCAAAGCAAAAACCAAGCATACTCAATAGTAGCGCAAAAACTAAAAAGTTAAAATGGATAAAAACCCAGCCAATGCCTAAATATGTAGTTGCCATTAGACATAGGCAAATAATAAAAAATTTATAAAAATGTAGTTTAGCTAAAACTCGCTTTACAAACTTTTTAACAAACCAAGCAGGGATCAAAAAGAACATTAAAAATAATCCTGATTCAAAAGCACTAAAGCCTTGCTTGGTTTGTAAGTATAGTGGAAAAATAAATGACATCCCCATTACTAAAAGTCTTGAGGTTGAACTAATTATGGTGAAATATCTAAAACAACGGTCTTTAAAAATAGTTAAGTTGATAACAGCATCATCTTTGAGACGTTGAGCATGGCGTATATATATACCAAAGAGGATAACTGCAGAGATTAGTAACAACCATTTTATGTGAGCAAGGTGTGTATCTATCAATAAGTCTATAAAAAATAATATTAGTGCGATAGATGTGCCAATGATAATAAAACCTTTCAAATCAAATTTTCTTAACGTAAGAGATGTTATATTCGGTAGATGTAGATAAATTAAAGTTATAGCTATCATACCAATTGGGACATTGATGAAAAAAATCATTCTCCAGCCAATGTGAGTAGTAATCGCTCCTCCAAACAAAGGTCCAAGCATTGGTCCTAACGCAGCTATTACAGCAACTATCGACATTGCTGTGAGTACATCATTTTTGTAGATTCTAACCATTGCTAAACGGGCAACAGGTGCGGTAAAAGCTCCAAAAGCTCCTTGAATAGCTCTAAAGATAACTAGGCTAATAAGATTGGTCGATAGTCCACATGCTATAGATGAGAACATAAAGCCAGTGATTGAGAGTAGTAATAGATTTTTACTGCCAATTTTATCTGATATCCATCCAGATGCTGGGATAAATAATCCCAAAGCAAGCAAATATACAGTAATTGCTACTTTTAGAGTTATAGCATTTACATGTAAGTCATTTGCTATTTGTGGTAGTGCAGTGTTTAGTGCAGAGCCATCAATTAGTTCAATAAGCATAACTAAGCCTATCGTATAGGCGATTATTTTGTTTTTGTCCATGTTTTGATTTTGATCCAATATGGTTATGTTGAAATAAACAAAATATAGTAGGTAATATAAAGAGTATTATCGTTTATATTGCGCTATAATTATAAGAGTATTATACAATTATTTAGCAAAACGACTAGCTAATAATGAATTTTTTTACTATAGTATATTAGTTAAAATTTAGTATTAAACTTCATAAGGAAGAAAGGATTAAATAAATATATGGCACAAAATAATGATAATAAAAATAATATGATTAAAAATATTATTTTTTGGATTTTAATCATTGGTGGGATGCTACTGCTTTTCAATGGTATTAATGATACAAATGGGTCATCTAAAAATATAAATTATTCGACATTTATTTCTAAGTTAAAAGATAATCAAATTAGCGTTATAGATGTCGATGGTAGAACTATCACGGGTAAAACCAATGAAGGTGAGAGTTTTGTAACATACGCACCATTACTAGATGGTAGTTTAGTTAATAAATTAGAAGATAGTAATGCTATAGTCAAAGCAAAAGCTCCAGAAAAGCCTAATATATTCTTGGCATTTTTGCTTAACTGGTTACCAATGCTACTAATTTTTGGCTTTTTCATTTATATGATGGTAAAAGCTGGTGGCGGTAGCAAAGGCGGACCTTTCTCTGTTGGTAAGAGTAAAGCAAAATTACTAGGTGAAGATGAGATTAAAGTAACTTTAGATGATGTTGCTGGTGTTGATGAAGCCAAAGAAGAAGTTGCTGAAATAGTTGATTTCTTACGTGAGCCAAAAAAATATGAGAAGATTGGCGGTAAGATTCCTAAAGGCGTATTGATGGTAGGACCTCCTGGTACCGGTAAGACATTATTAGCTAGAGCTATTGCTGGTGAAGCAAAGGTTCCATTTTTCTCAATTTCAGGCTCTGATTTTGTTGAGATGTTTGTTGGGGTTGGTGCATCGCGTGTTCGTGATATGTTCGAACAAGCTAAAAAGAAAGCTCCTTGCTTAGTTTTTATCGATGAAATAGATGCAGTAGGCCGTCATCGTGGCTCAGGTATGGGTGGTGGTAATGATGAGAGAGAACAAACTCTTAACCAAATGCTTGTTGAGATGGATGGTTTTGCCGATAATGAGGGTGTAATAGTAATAGCAGCTACTAATAGACCAGATGTTTTAGACAGAGCATTACTAAGACCTGGTAGATTTGATAGACAAGTTACAGTTGGTTTACCAACAGTAAAAGGACGTGAAGCGATACTAAAAGTGCATATGAAAAAAGTTGCTCTAGGTGAAGATGTCCGTGCTGATTGGATAGCAAGAGGCACACCAGGATTTTCTGGTGCAGAACTTGCAAACCTTGTTAATGAAGCGGCTTTATTTGCTGCAAGAGAATCTAAAGATAAAGTTTCGATGGCTGATTTTGAAAAAGCCAAAGATAAAATCTTAATGGGTTCTGAAAGAAGAAGTATGGCAATGACTGAAAAAGAGAAAAGGCTTACGGCTTATCATGAAGCGGGTCATGCTATTATTGGTCGTTTGATGCCAGAGCATGATCCAGTTTATAAGGTAAGTATCATACCTAGAGGTAGAGCACTTGGTGTAACAATGTATATGCCAGAAGGTGATACTGTTAGCCAAAGCAGACTAGTGTTGCGTGGGCGCTTATGTAGTATTTTGGGTGGTAGAATAGCTGAGGAGCTTATTTTTGGTTATGATCATGTAACTACTGGAGCTTCTAATGATATTCAAGTGGCTACTGATATAGCGCGCAATTATGTTGCTCGTTGGGGCTTATCTGATACTATGGGAACTATCCTGTATGACGTTGAAGATGAAGGACCTTTTGGCGGTAGTGGTGGCAAGTCAGTAAAACTTTCAGACTCTACTATCAGAGAAGTAGATACTGAAGTGCGTAAACTAATAGCTACAAGTTATGCTAAGGCTAAGCAATTGTTGGAAAAGAATATCGATATCCTTCATGCTATGGCTGATGCACTAATGAAATATGAGACTATAGATGCACTACAAGTTGATGATCTAATGGCTAGACGTCCAGTGCGTGAGCCAGGTGAATATGGTGATAGCTATAAACCAAAGGATGCGGGTAAGGTTATAGCACCAGTAGCGCCTAATGAAGATGAGTCAGAAATAGCTGATGATTCTAGCCTTAAAGAAGATCTTTAATTATTAATCTATAAGAAATTCTTATCTAACTATTATGCTCTATATGCTAAGAGCATTAGATATGTTATAAGTTAATTTTATTTTATTGTTTTTCTAGTACCCAAATAATTTATTTAGCTAGTTTTTATATTTTAAATAAAATTTTTATTGTATTAAGACTTGTTGATCTTATATAGTTAATCCGAAAGATATTTGTAGAAATGTTATAATGTCTAATAAAAATGCCATCATATAGCCAATATTTTAGAGACATCGTAATTAATAAATATGAAGAAGGTATGACGGAGTTCGAGCTGAGTAAGTTTTTTAACATAGATAAGCGTACAGTTGTTTCATGGATAGAGTTTTATAAAAGAACCGGAGATTATAGTTCAAAGCAAGGAGTTGGTTGTGGCAGAGTCGCTAGCTTTACCGATAAAACATTGATTGAACAGTATTTGATAGATCATCCAGATGCAAGTGCATTAGATATAAAAGAAGCATTAGCCCCTAATATTCCAAGAAGTACATTTTATGATTGTCTTAATAGACTTGGTTTTAGTTTTAAAAAAAGACTCCAAAATATAAGCAAAGAAAAGAACATGAAAGGTTGGAGTATATAGAAAAACTAAAAGAAATAGCTCAAAACTTGTTATTTTATATAGATGAGATGGGGTGTGACAATAAGCTTTCTATCCTAAGAGGATGGTCACTAATTGGTGAGCCTAGTTATGGTGAGGTTTTAGCATATCAAACACAAAGAAGAAGTATTGTTGCTGGATATAATTATGCAGATAAAAAGATTATAGCTCCATTAGAGTACAGTGGATATACCAATACTGAAATTTTTAATCAATGGTTTGAGGAACACTTATGCCCATCATTAAAACCTAAAACTACTATAGTAATGGATAATGCTAGTTTCCATAAATCCTCTAAGCTGATTGAAATAGCCAATAAATTTGATGTACAAATATTATATCTACCTCCGTATTCTCCAGATTTAAATCCTATTGAAAAGGTTTGGGCTAACTTTAAAAAAATATTTAGAAAAGTGAATAATAGTTTTGAAAAATTTTGTGATGCTATCTCTTATGTGTTTAACAAAATACTCTCGGATTAACTATAAAACTAAGATTTTTGCTTAAATTATGCTAATATAATCTCAAAGAACTTAAGAATAAAGGAATAAGATATGTCATTGCCTACTCCTCATATAGAAACATTAAGAAAAGAAGAATTTGCTAAAACAGTAATTATGCCAGGCGATCCACTAAGAGCTAAATACATTGCTGATAACTACCTAGAAAATGTTGTTAGAGTGAATGCTGTTAGAAATATGTTTGGCTATACAGGCACTTACAAGGGTAAGAAAGTTAGTGTTATGGGATCTGGTATGGGTATGCCAAGTATGGGTATCTATGCTTATGAGCTTTTTAAGTATTATGATGTAGATAATATTATTAGAGTTGGTTCAGCTGGATCATACAAAGCTGAATTTAAAGTTTATGATGTTGTTCTTATCGAAGAGAGTTATTGTGAATCTAATTTTATTGAAATTGTTACAGGAAGTAAAACTAGTGATGTAAGATCATCGGAAGAACTTAATAAAGAACTTATCGCATCTGCACAAAGACAAGATATCGAGCTTAAGAAAGCAAAAGCACATTGTACAGATGTTTTTTATAGAAAAAATTCTGATGATTATAAAAAAATAGTCAAAAAATACAACTGTGATTTAGTTGAAATGGAGACAGCGGCTTTATTTGCTACAGCAGCGGAGTTAGGCAAAAAAGCTTCTGCAGTTGTAACTATCTCTGACAGCTTTATAACCGGTGAATCTACTACAGCTCAACAGCGAGAGCAATCTTTCACAAATATGATGGAAGTTGCTTTAGGTACTATCAAAGAAAACTAATCAATTTCTTTGTTTAAATCTCTACAAAATTGTTTTTTAATTTTATCTAATGCTTGTTTAGCAGTCTCATTATTTACACTAGAGTTTGTTTTATTATTGTTTTGTGTATAATCTATAATTATTTCTATCCTCTCAAGTCTGGAAAATAGGGTGTTTTGTTTTAGTTGCGTGACAAATTGGTCATGAAGCTCTTTAAGTTTTGATTTGAGAATTTCTTTATTACTATGTACGATTATTTTAGTAGGAGAATAAAAAACTATTTGCGTATCTCTTAAATAAGGTAAATCAAGCTTGTATAGCTCTTTGTTAGCAACTTCGATAGTTGTTTTAAGATGAGCTGCTTTAGATATAAGTTGTTTGCTAGCATATGTTGTATTGGTTATTTTCTTTCTCGTTGTATGTGTCGGGATATTAGCAACTTTTTCTGGAAAGATTTTTATAGTCATTTTTTAATATATACTCTCTGCATCATTTAGTTGAGAATAGAATATTTCTACGGCTTTGTCTATAGCAGCTAATCTTCCTTGCTTTGAGCAAACTTTGATAGTGTATTGTTTCGGTGATAATTGATTAGATGAGTCATCTAATGCTTGAAGTTCTATTTTTGTTTCAATGCAATACTCATTACTATTAAATTTATTGTCATAATCTTTAAGTTTTAGCGTTATATTTTATATTAGCTAAATCTTTTTTATCTGTAATGTTATAGTTATTTACCTGTAAAAATTTTTCTAGCGAATTATAAAAAAAATCACTATTTTGTTTATCAATATATATCTGTAAACCCCTTTTGAGATTTAAGAGCTCGTTATCAATTTGGTTTAGTATCTCAATTTGGCTATTAATATTGCTATCAGGTACTAAGATTATTAATGTTCTCAAACTACTATTTATAAGTTGTATGTTTTTAGTAACCTGCTGAGCTATAGCAAATCTATAAAGTGAACTTTTATTGTTTGTCGTTGTAAGTAACTGCTGAGCTTGATTAATATTGCTGTTAATAAGTTCTTTTAAATCATTTATAGTTTGTTCCTTATTGGTTTGGACTTCGACATAGAATATTTGGTTAAGTTCTGACTGATTGATTACCTTGTAGTTAGGAATAGTTATTTGAGTAGTTGTGGTGGTGATTTGTTGAGTTAGTTTTTGGGAAACTTTGTCATTAGTTGTAACATTCGTAAAGTTAGTTGTTGTTGATACTGTAACTTGAAGCTTTTGAACCATATCAGCAAGAGCCTTTTGTATTGCTTTTTCAAGGCTTTTTGCAGCCCCAAAGCCATACAATAATTGATCTGTATTTGGTTGACCTGAACTAAACCAAACTGGTATGGTATCATTTGGAGTATCTTTTTGTGATTGTTGGTTTATTACAACTTGATTCTTTATATTTTTGCTATTTTCCGGTATCCCAGTAGAGCAGCTAGATGTTGCTAGAACAAGCATTATTGTAGATACTAAGTTGAAGTATAAATGTCTCATTTTGATGAGTTGAAATATAATTCTTATAATTAATAGCTCTATCTTAATTTAAATTTCTTATAAACTCTATATAATGTATCTTCAGAGTATTATATTTATATAAATTATATAAAAAAGTCGGTTAATAAGGGATGTTAAGTTTAGTACAGAAAATAATAGGTAGTCGTAACGAAAGATTTATAAAAAAAGTTTCTAGAATAGTTCAAAAAATTAACTCTTTAGAACCTGAGTTTGAGAAACTTAGTGATGAGCAATTAAAAGCAAAAACTTTTGAATATCGCGAAAGACTTGCAAACGGTGAAATATTAGACAATCTTTTGCCAGAAGCTTTTGCAACCGTTAGAGAAGCTGGAAAGCGTACTAAAAATATGCGTCATTATGATGTTCAGCTGATAGGTGGTATAGTTCTTCATCAAGGTAAAGTTGCTGAGATGAGAACAGGTGAGGGTAAAACTTTAGTTGCCACATTACCAGCTTATCTAAATGCTTTGACTGGTGATGGTGTACATGTAATTACAGTTAATGATTACCTTGCTAAGCGTGATGCTGAGCTAATGAGTGATATTTACGAATTTTTGGGAATGTCTGTAGGTGTAATAGTTGCTGATTTAAATCCCCAGCAACGTAAAGAAGCTTATGCATGTGATATCACTTATGGAACAAACAATGAATTTGGTTTTGATTATCTAAGAGATAATATGGCTTATGAAAAAGAGCAGCAAGTTCAAAGAAGCCGTAACTATGTAATCATAGATGAGGTTGACTCAATTTTGATTGATGAGGCTAGAACACCACTTATCATATCAGGTGCCTCAGATGATAGCTCTGAGATGTATAACCTTTTCAATAGATTAGTTCCGTACTTAGAAAAGCAAGAAAAAGAAGAAGTTGAAAATGAACAAGAGCAAAGAGATTTTTATGTAGATGAAAAATCCAAAAATGCTTATCTAACTGAAAAAGGTTATGCAAAAATTGAGAATATGCTCAAAAAAGAAGGTATTCTTGAAGAAGATGATAACCTTTATAGCCCTCACAATATTACAAAAATGCATTACTTAAATGCATGTCTAAGAGCTCATTCGTTGTATCAACTTAATATTGATTATATTGTGAGAGATCAGGAAATAGTTATTATTGATGAAAGTACTGGTAGGGCAATGCCTGGTCGCAGATGGTCAGATGGTTTGCATCAGGCAATAGAGGCTAAAGAGGGCGTCAAAGTTAATGCTGAAAATCAAACAATGGCATCTATTACCTTCCAAAATTTCTTTAAATTATATAACAAAATTGCTGGTATGACTGGTACTGCTGATACTGAGGCATTTGAGCTTCATTCTATCTATGGTTTAGAGGTAATTATTATACCAACTAATAAACCGATGATTAGAAAAGATCATCATGATGAGATATATGGTAGTGTAAGTGAGAAATTTGATGCTATAGTTGAGGATATTAAGGAGAGAATTTCAAAAGGTCAGCCGGTACTAGTTGGTACAGCATCTATTGAAGCATCTGAAGTATTATCAACGTTGTTGAAAAAGAAAAAAATCAGACATAATGTTTTGAACGCTAAACAACATGAGAAAGAAGCTAGTATTATTGCCATGGCTGGCTACCCAGATAATGTGACAATCGCAACGAATATGGCAGGTCGTGGTACAGACATTATTTTAGGTGGTAATTTAGAGGTTGAAATAGCACAGCTTGAGGATCCTACACCAGAAGATATTGCTCAAATAAAAGCAGAATGGTTAAAGCGTAATGAAGCTGTTAAGAAAGCTGGTGGACTATGTATCATTGGTTCAGAAAGACATGATTCCCGCAGGATCGATAATCAGCTAAGAGGTCGTGCTGCTCGTCAGGGTGATCCTGGTGAGAGTAAATTCTATCTATCTATGGATGATAATCTTTTGCGAATTTTTGCTTCTCAAAGTATGGCAGAAAGGGTTAAAAAAGGTCTAAAAGGTGGTGAGTCACTAGCTTTTGGGTTTATGTCAAAAGTTATATCAAAAGCACAGGGTAAGGTAGAGAGTTATCATTTTGATATCCGTAAGAATCTATTAGAGTATGACAATGTTGTTAATACACAACGTAAAGTTATTTATGAGCAAAGACAGTCATTCTTAGAAGCTGAAGATGTTAGTGATATTCTTGCTGATATTCGTATTGATGTGGCTGAGCAGTTGTTTCATGATTATGTACCTGCTGGTTCCATGCATGAACTGTGGGATCTTGAAGGCTTAGAGAAGGCACTTAAATCTGACTTTATGATTGAGCTTGATCTACAGAAGCTTTATGAAGAAGATGATAGCTTAGGAGAAGAAGATCTTAAGAGGCTAGTAAGAGAAGCTATAGAAATTGAATTTGTTGAAAAAACCAAGAATTTAGATTCAGGCGCTGTGAGACAATTTGAGAAATTCTCATTATTACAATCTCTTGATACTCATTGGCGTGAGCATTTGAGTTCAATAGACCATTTACGTAATAGTATAAATCTACGTGGTTATGCTCAAAAAGATCCAAAAAATGAGTATAAAAAAGAAGCCTTTGAGCTTTTCTCAACTATGCTAGATAATTTCAAATATGAGGTTATATCTTCACTTGCTAAGATTAGAATTGCTACTGAAGAAGAAACGCAAAGAGCTCAGCAAGAATGGCAAGAATCTATGAGTGATATTAAAGCTGAGCATGAAAGTGTGATTGATAACAATCAAAGACATGATGAGGATGAGCAAGAAGAGGCTCCAAAAGTTCAGCAAGTTAGAAGAGAAGGTCCAAAAGTTAAAAGAAATGATCCATGTCCTTGTGGCTCAGGTAAGAAATATAAACAGTGTCATAGTAAGGTTGAGTAATTATTACTAGTTAAGAATCTCTATTTTTTTATAAAAATACTAAACAATAATTAATCTTTTTTCCTGGCGTAATTTTTTATTATTTTTATGACAAATAAATGTAGCTACTATGTATTCTAAAAATCGTTGCTTTGGTAATAAACCTAATCAAGAACTCTATGCAAGTTATCATGATAATCAATGGGGTATTCCTAAATATGATGATAGGGAGCTTTTTGAACTTTTGATATTAGAAGGAGCTCAAGCAGGTCTTAATTGGGAAACTATTCTAAAAAAGCGTCAAGGTTATCGTGATGCTTTCTAGGATTTTGATCCTATTAAAGTTGCAAGTATGTCAGACTCTGAGCTTGAAGTTCTTCGAGATAATCCAAATATTATCCGTAATAAATTGAAAATTTACTCTGCTAGAAAAAATGCTCAAGTATTTCTTCAGATTCAAAAAGAATATGGTAGTTTTAGTGATTTTCTATGGGGATTTGTCAATTTTAAACCAATTAAGAATAGTTGGAAGTATTCTAGTGATGTTCCAACTGCAACACCTATTAGTGAGAAAATTTCAAAAGATCTTAAGAGAAAAGGAATGAAATTTGTTGGTCCAACTATTATTTATGCTTATATGCAAGCTACAGGATTAGTTAATGATCATCTGGTTGATTGTTGGCGTCATTTAAGCTAACAGCATAGCAACGTTTGCAGCTGTTTGTTCAATGTTTTTAGCGGCATTTTTTAGAATATGCTCTAAATCAGTATAGAATGGGATAGACGAAAAAACAGCATCGATAGCAGAGTCATTTATATCACTCTAAGCTCATAACCACCTACAATCGCAATAACTTTTTTGACATTGTGATTTTTTGCTCTTTGAGCTACTATGGTAGGAATCTTACCACATAAGCTTTGTTTATCCATCTTACCTTCACCAACAATTACGATATCACAATTGTTAAGATAGTTATTAAAATTGATTATATCTAGAATTAATTCAGCACCTGAAACTAGTTCAGCATTTAGAAAAGCTGCTAGAGCAAAGCCAACACCTCCAGCAGCTCCACTTCCAGCTTTATTAGCTATGTCTTTATTTAGACTATTTTGGCAAAGTTTAGCGAAACTATGAATTTTGTTATCGATATCTTTTAGTTGGTTATCATCTAGTCCCTTTTGTTTACCAAAAGTAAAGGTCGCACCATTTACCCCATATAATACATTATTGACATCGCATGCGATTTTGAAGTTTATATTTTTGATTCTAGGTTCAAAATCATCTAAATTGATAGTTTTTATTTGAGATAGGTTTTCGAGATTACAGAGTTCAATGGCATTATTTTCTGTATTTAAAAATTTTACTCCTAAAGCTTGAAGTAAGCCAATACCCACATCATTCGTACCACTACCGCCGAGAGTTAAAATAAACTCTTTAGCACCACGATCTAAAGCGTCAATAATCATTTGTCCGAAGCCATAAGTGTTTGCTTTTAGGGGATCTCTTAGTTGACGAGGGTATAGGTTTAAACCACAACTTTGCGCTAATTCTATAATTGCTGTATTATTATTAATCAAATAGCTAGCTTGAATAATATTGCCTAAAGGAGCCTTTACTTGAGTAACGATTCTCTTTGCTAGAGGTAAATTTTTAGCAATAACTTCTAAAGATCCTTCTACACCATCAGCAACAGGAACTTTGATATATTCAGCGTTAGGAAATACTTTTTTAAAACCACTTTCTATGCAGTCATAGACTTGTAATGCTGATAAAGATTCCTTAAAAGAATCTGGCGCGATTAGTATTTTCATAAGAAATGGCTTTTAGTGATTTTATTATGGTAGTTTAATTGTATTTTATTTTAAATAGTATTTCACCATGGGTCGTATACTAATTATCAATAGCATTTTTGTCGAAATTTAAGATCTAATTTAAATGCTTATATTTGCGATTTTAATTATTTTTGTTATAATATGGTGTCTAGTTTTGTAACTAGATATTATGTAATAATAACAAAAAGTCAGAAGTCTATTAATTTAGGCAGTTCTGAGGATTTAAATCTAATAAATGGAGTTTAATAAATGTACGCGATAATTAAAAATGGCGGTAAGCAATACAAGGTAAAAGAAGATGAAGTAGTTAAGCTTGAGAAGTTTGACCTTGGTATTGGTGAGAAAGTTGAGTTTGATACAGTTTTAATGGGACAAACTGCAGCAGGAGAAGTTAAAATAGGCGCTCCAACTGTAGCTGGTGCTAAAGTTGTTGGTGAAGTTGTTGAGCAAGGTCGTCATAAGAAAGTTAAAATTATGAAGTTCCGTCGTCGTAAGCACAGCATGAAGCAACAAGGTCACCGTCAGTATTTTACAGCGGTTAAAGTTTCATCTATTAGTTTATAATTTTTTAAAGAATAATTTAAGGAGTATACAATGGCTCACAAGAAAGCTGGTGGTAGTACTAGAAACGGAAGAGATTCAAACCCTAAGTATTTAGGTGTTAAAAGATATGGTGGTGAGTTTGTTAAAGCAGGTACAATCATCATACGTCAAAGAGGTACTAAAACTCATCCTGGTGTAAATGTTGGTTGTGGTAAAGATCATACATTATTTGCACTTAAAGATGGTACAGTTAAGTTCCATACTGGTGGCGCTTTAAATCGTAAATTTGTTTCAATCGAAGAATAATAGATAAGTTTTTTCTTAATAAATCTTTACAACTTTTCATAAATTATATTATCAATAGTTAAATGTAGCAACTATACTAAGTCCTGTATTTAAATTAGATAAATTAATCAAAGCTTAGCTGTTCTATAAAAACTTTTGGTGGTAGAAGACCTTAGAATTACATTTCAACAAGAGTTTTATGAGCTTATTTATAAGCTATGCGCGATAAACTTAATTAGCTTTTCAATTAGAAGGCTAAATTTATCAGCAGTAGTGGTAATCTTCTATATTTGCCTTAGGATAGAGAATATTACTAATATCTCTAAAACTTTAAACTAAAAATATTTATTTTATAACTACCTTATTTTATTATATTTACTATATGTAAAATCATTTATTAATTAAATATGTCAGAACAAAAAAATGTCTTAGGAACTGCTCTAAAATCATGTTGTTTAAAACCAAAGACGGGATTTTATCGAGATGGATTTTGTCGTACTGATAATCATGACTATGGTCGCCATGTTGTATGTGCAATAATGATTCAAGAGTTTTTAGAGTATACTGCATCTAGAGGTAATGATTTATCTACACCAAATCCTTTTTTTGATTTTCCTGGGCTTAAACCTGGAGATAAATGGTGTTTGTGTGCTCTGCGATGGTTAGAGGCATATCAAAATGGTGTTGCGCCAGAAGTTGTACTTGAATCAACTCATCAATCAGCTCTTGATGTAATCAAAAAAGAATATCTATTTGAGAAAGCCTATTCTAATGTCAATGCTTAGTTAGATTGTTGTAGTTTCGCTTTTTGGTTTAATCTATGTATTCCAAATAGTATCACTATAGTAATCAACACAAAAACTAGTTGAGTATAAGGAGAGGCTATAACTAAATCTCTACCATGATAAAAGCTTACGATATAGCTACCAGCAGCTGCAATCATATTTTTTATAAAATTGACAATTGAATTTGCAGTACCAAAACTATGATCTATTTGATCGATAGCAAATGCATAGATAAGAGTTGAGCTAAAAGCAACATTGCCACATAATACAAACATTGTTAGAGTGTAGATTAGAGCGTTATCTAGATTTAAGGTATTAAATATTATTAAAGTAATGCAGCTTAGAGTAATCAGTCCGACACTGTAATATAAGAATTTTAACTGTTGTACTTTGCTTGAGTATTTCTTTATCATGATGTTTGCAAAAATAGCGCTAACACAGGTCAAACCATAATATAAACAATACCAGAGAGAGTTGGTTGCATAATTACCGAGATATATCAAAGCTGATGATGATATATATATGAATAATGCTGCAAAAATAGTGCCACTAGCAATAGTTGCTAACATAAAGCTAGGGTTAGTGAGATGTTCGAAGTAGCTAGGGATTAGTTTTAGTAGACTTGATTTTCTATCTTTGTGTTCTAAAGTTTCTTCAATTAAGAATGCACATATAAGCATGACTACACCATAAATAGTGAGAAAATGAAATGTACTTTGCCATGAGTGAGTTAGTTCAGTTAGTATACTACCAATTATTGGCGCTACGATAGGAGCAATTAGTAATATTATGATTATAGATGCAAGTAAACTGGTAAGTTTAGCACCTTTGTAGCAATCACGAGCAATTGAAAAGGCTATTACAGCACCGACAGAGTCAGATAAGCCTTGAAGTAAACGCATAATCTCAAGCATTCTGAAGTTATAGCTATAAGAACATAGTATAGTACTTATAATATGTATAACACTTCCAATAATTATAACTTTCTTGCGACCATATTTATCAGATACTGCTCCCCAAAATAGCATTCCAAAAGAGAAGCCAATAAAGTAGGTTGCAAAAGTTGTCAGAACAGTACTATTACTGACACCAAAATCACTAGCTATTAAAGGAATCGCTGGAGCATAAGTATTCACAGCTAGAGGTGGTAACGCAGCAAATAATGCCAAAATTATAGGGAATAATTTAGAATTTCTAGTTATAAGTTTCATAGATATTAGAATATGGTTATTAATAATTTTATTTCGTGTTACTAAGTATATACTCTTTTAATTTTTTACCAACTATTTCATATCGCCAACCATTTAGTAGTTTATTGTTTTTGTAGTTAGTATCAATATTTAGATTATATGCGAGAGAACGAATATCTTTTCTTGAAGCGATTATACTAGAATCAAACTTAAGTTGCTTAGTATATGTGTCAAAAAAATCAATTATCTTATCATTTAATTCTGTAGACAATTTACTGCCACTTTTTTGTTCTAAAGTCACTTGATCTAAGCTTTTAGATGAGTTAAGTGCTGTAACGACGCCTTTTTTAATCCAAGGTTTTAAACTTTTTAGCTCACTGTGTTCAAAAGAGTTAAGAGATTTAGGATTTATATGAGCTATCGTATATAAGATTTTATTATTAAAAATAAATCTTACAGGAATATTTTTTTCTTGAGCAATAGTTTCACGCCATTGAGCTATTAAAATAGCATTTCTTTGAGTCTTTTCATCAAACTTTTGAATATTGCCTATCTTGGCATGGATATTTTCAATAGAGTTAAATTGAGTTTTTTGTACCTCAATTAGTTCTTGCTCAAAGAAATCTTGATATTCACTTTTAGCTAGTTGTTGCTGTAAATACTCTTTTAGTTGTATGAGATATTCAACGTCTTTGATAGCATAGTTAAGTTGATTTTGTGTTAGGGGTCTATTGCGCCAATCTGAAAATTGAGATTCTTTTTCTATTTCAATATCTAAAATTTCTTTCAGTAGAGTTTTTAGAGATGATTGTGTTTGAAAACCGAGAAAAGTGGCTGCAAGTTGTGTATCAAAAATATTATTTACTTCGCAGTTAAAGAACCTTTTAATAATAGGAATATCATTAGTTGCCGAGTGGATTATTTTTAGAATATCCTTATCTTCAAAAATCTCTTTTAACTTCTTAAACTCTAAATCTTTTAGTGTATCTATCAGAAATATCTCATTTTCAGTTGCTAGCTGTACTAGGCAAAGCTCAGGATAGTATGTACGCATCCAGTAGAATTCAGTATCTACAGCTATTTGTGAAGTGTTTTTAAGAATTTCTATCACATTATTTAATTGCTTATTTGTATTAACTATCATCTTTTTTTTAGTTAAAATACTTAGAGAAATTTAAACTTATGTATTTAGTTAGTATAAAAGTTTATATATGTTAACATTTTTCATAAACTCAGTGTTTAATAAAATTAGATGATTGTAGATAATTCTAAAGATTTTGATTTAAAAAGTTTCTTGGCGAACTTGACTACACATTCCGGTGTTTATCGTATGCTTGATAAACATGGGGAGATAATTTATGTTGGTAAAGCAAAAAATCTTAAAAACCGTGTAAACAGTTATTTTTCAAAAGGTGCTAAAGATAGTAAAACTTTAATGATGGTAGAGCAGATAGCCCGAATTGAGATAACTATTACCCCTAGTGACTATGAAGCATATTTATTAGAAAATAATCTCATCAAGCAACATCGTCCTAAATACAATATTTTATTTAAAGATGATAAAAGTTACCCATATCTGGTAATTTCGCGTGATAAATTCCCTAGAGTATCTTTTTATCGTGGCAAATCAGCATATAAAAAAGGTCAATGTTTTGGACCTTATGTGTCGATATCATCAGTTAAGAATACTCTAAATACTATTCAAAAAATTTTTCCAATCCGACAATGTGAAAACTCATACTATAAATCTAGAGTTAGACCATGTTTACAATATCAAATTAAACGCTGTCTAGCACCATGTGTAGGTTTGGTTTCTCAACAGCAATATGATGAGCAATTA